>JBBRCR010000211.1:0-13504 GCA_038204695.1 Opitutales bacterium
CGAGGAATGACTCTGATCGGACTTCACGCCCCGTTCTAAACGTCTCCCGCGTTTCCCCACCCCGCTCGCTCCGATTGGAACAGCGAACGAATGCGAAAGCCGACTTCGCCCTCTCCATATCACGATTCATGACATGACCCCCTCGGGCTGCTCCCACCCGATCGGCGTGCGTGGACCGTCGTTGGAGAGAGTCGTGGTCGTTTGGATTCATGGCGTGCATTCGGTCGGTAACGGCGCGGACAGCATTGCGACCGGCTGGGGGCCGCGTAGCGAGAGCGTGGCGTACTCAGTTCAGGGTATGGAGCGGGCCGTCTCGAAAAACCTGGCTACATCGAGTGGCGGACAACATCTGCAGGACGAAGCGGAGAGAACAGGCGCCATCGCTCACGTTCCCATACAAGATGAACGCAACCCGCGAGGTTTTGGGTTAGTCTTTTTTTCGAAAAATCGCCTGTCCCTTCTTTGGCCAAGATCGCGCTCGACAGAGCTCGCCCCCGGTTCAACCACTGGGTGCGCCATCGCCGCCTGTGCGATCGCATTTCCCGATGCCCCCGTCCCACCAGGCCCATTCCACCACCTCGGAGCTTGCCCCGTGGACCGACCTGTCCTCCGTCCCGAGGCCGCGTGACGGAGGGAACGAATCGAAATGGTTTGCCGAGGACGTGAAGCCCTACGAGCCGGCGTTGCGCGCCTATTTGCTCAAACGCTTTCCTTCGCTACCGGATCACGACGATGTGGTGCAGGAAACCTATACCCGACTCTTGCGCGCGCGGTGACGGTCGGCTCACGTACGCGAAGGCATATTTGTTCACGGCGGCCCGTAATGTAGCGATCGACATGTTTCGCCGCCGCCGCACCGTCGTGCATGAAACGATTACCGAATTCACGGAGCTGCCGGTCCTCGAGGAAGCACCCGGGGTGATCGAGACAATCGAACATCAGCAACGGCTCGAGATGTTGATCGAGGCCGTGTCCACGCTTCCTGAACGCTGTCGCCAGGTGATGATGCTGCGCCATCTCGACGGGCTTTCCTACAAGGAGATTGCCGCGCGGCTCGGCATTTCGCCGGAGACGGTGAAAGTTCACATGGTCAAGGGCGTGCGCGACTGTGTGGCGTTTTTTCGGAAGCATGGGCTGCTGGAGGATTCTGCCTCGGGGGCGCTAGCAGAGGGCACACGATGAAACCAACCGACGATTTTCTCTCTGACGAAGCGCTGGACGATGTGGCGGCAGAATGGCTGTGTGAACGCGACGAGGGTTTCGCGCCCGGGCGCGCGCACTCCTTTGCGGCATGGCGCGACCGGGATCCACGGCATGCAGCTGCAGTCATTCGCGTGGAGCATGCCCTGGAACGCATCCATGAAATGCCGGCGGCCCGCGCGCCGCTGGAGTCGCGTTTCGGGCGGACCAGCGCGATACCCGAGAACAGATCGGCGCACGGCGGACGACGGTTGCGGTTTTCTCTTCCGTTCTCGATCGCCGCACTCGCGGCTGCGCTGGTCGTTGGCGCGATCGCCTGGTGGACGGTTCCGCCGCGTTTTCCTACCGCCGAGCACTATGCTTCGGAAGGAGCTTCGCAACGCCGTGTGGCCCTGCGCGACGGATCCGTCGTCGACCTCAACCGCGCGAGCGACGTGCGCGTCGAGTTCACCGCCCGCGAACGCCGTGTAAACCTGGGCGCCGGGGAAGCGCACTTTCAGGTGGCGCCCGACACGGCGCGGCCATTTGTCGTCACGGCGGGCGGCGTTTCCGTGCGAGCCGTTGGCACGGCCTTCACTGTGAGGGTCGCGGACGGGTCTGTCGACGTACTCGTCGTGGAAGGCAAGGTCGAGGTGGTCCGGGACGAAACGGCGCACACGGCGTCGCCGGCTCCGCGGTCACTGGTTGCCGCCGGCGAAACGACCCATGTTTCACGCGATCCCGCGACGCCGCCGAAAGTCGAGAAGGCTGCGCCCGAGGTGATTCGTGCCGCGCTGGTGTGGCAGGATCCGATGATGACGTTCAACGATGTGGCGCTGCGCGAAGTCGTGACTCGATTGAACCAACGCAACGTGACGCAGCTGGTGCTCGACGATCCGCTGCTGGGAGGCCGGAAAGTCGGCGGCGTGATCGCCTTGGATCAAGTCGAAGCTTTCGTGCGGCTGCTCGAACAGGACGGTGACGTCGTTTCCGAGCGGCTCAGTCCGGACAAAATCGTGCTGCGTCGCGTGCGGTAATCCGCCGCGCCGTGTCTATATTGCGCGCAAATTTCGCGATGGGACTAACCCATTTCGTCCGCGGCTGCGTTACTGGGGTGACGCTCCTCCTCTGCATGTCATCCCGCCTCGCTAACAGTCCGCAGCTTGTCGCCGGCGCATTTTGCTGTGCGATTTCGGCGGTCAGTGCGGCCGAGCCCGCGGAGCCGAAGCGGACGTTCAATCTTCCCCGTGGCGATGCCGCGACGACATTGAGCGAATTCGGCGGGGCATCTGGCCGGACCATCATCTTCATGATGGACAAAGTGCGTGGCGAGCAGACCAACGCGATCGCCGGCGAGTATTCACCGCGCGAGGCGCTCGAACGCATGCTCGCGGGCACGGCCTTGATTGCGCGACAGGACAGTAAAAGCGGCGCGTTTGTGGTCAGCCGTTCCAACAGTTCGCCGCCTTCTGAATCACGACCTCCCGACTCCTCGAAACAACCACCCAAAGTGATGAAACGAAAGAACCCGATCGCCCTTTTTGCCGCCGGGCTGGCTTTGACCGTGGCGCCGGCAACGACCAGTCAGAGTGCTCAAGCAGATCAAGCCACCGGCGCCGGGGGGCAGGCCGCCTCGAGCCAGCAAACGCTCATCGGTACGGTCACGAATTCAGCGACGGGACGAGCGCTGGAAGGCGCGCGCGTGGTGTTGCAAGGCACGGGTCGCGAGATGCTCACCAACGGTCAGGGCATCTATCGCTTCGACAATCTCGCGCCGGGTGGTGTTGTCCTGAAGGTATCCTATACTGGTTTAAATACAGTCGATATTCCGGTCGACGTGAAACCGGGAATCCGGAATCAGGCCGACGTTGGACTGACCTCGGATATATATACGCTGGGCGAGTTTGTCGTTTCCGGCGAACGTGAAGGCAACGCCCAGGCAGTTACGCTGCAACGCCTGTCGATTGGAGTGAAGAGTGTCGTTTCGACCGACGCTTTCGGCAGCCTCGCCGGCAATCCCGTCGACCTCCTGGTTCGCCTGCCGGGAGTCGAGGGGGTCACGTCCGGCGGCGATTTCCGCTATGTTCGCATTCGGGGTATGCATTATAATCTGAATACGGTCACGATGGACGGTAATCGGATCGCTGACGCGTCCGGTTCCGACACGCGCGAGGTGCAGTTTCAGACGGTCGGTTCAGACACGGTCGAGCGCATGGAGGTCATCAAGTCGCCCACTCCCGATATGGATGCGGATTCGATCGGCGGCGCCGTGAACCTGGTATCGAAAAGTGCTTTCGACAGTTCACCCGAGCGGCGCATTCGCGCTTCGGTGGGGGCGAATTGGCGCCCGTTCGATGACCGATCCAAGACGTCCGCCCCCCTGAACTATTCGCTGTCCTATTCCGAGGTTTTTGGCGGCAAGCTGGCCGTGGCCGTCAACGCCGCTTATCGTCCGCACTTCGGTCCGATCGACCGCACCAATCAAACGCACCAGCTGTTGCCGGCCGACGTCGCGGGACCGGCGTACACTTACAATTTCCAGATTGAAGATCGCCGGCTCAACCGAACCAGAACAGGCGGAGGGGTACGGTTGGATTATAAACTTTCCGATAGCACCCGTTTCTTTGTCAACACGACCCACGATAAGTTCACGGCGACGAATTACAACACGCCCGTACTGTTCACGACTGCACAGACGATCGCCACCCTCGACGCCAGCGGCCGGCCGACCGGCAACGGTGCAATCGTCCCGGGCTTCACTGACACTTTTACCGAAATCCGGCCGATTCCCGCCAGCCGTCTCACCATCACCTCATTCACGAACGACAAGAATGGAACGACGACTCATATCCAGCTCGGCGCGGTTCATCGCTATCAGGGAATCGATATCGACTATGACGTATACAAATCGGCATCGAAATCGTTTTACCCCGGCAATCGGAGAATCGAGTACACCATTCGAAACCTTGGGTTCACGATCTCGAAAAGTGGCGACAAGTATTTCCCCGACGTGGCGGTGACGTCGGGGCCTGACATCACCAATCTTGCGAGCTACACGGACAACAGCTACCTGATCGAGCGTGAAACCGCCTGGGATATCTACCGGGGCGCCTCGCTGAGTGCCAAAAAAAGTTTCCGCACCGCATTTCCCTCGTACCTCAAGGCGGGCGGACGCTTGCGTGAACAAAGTCGCCGGATCCAAAACTCGACCTATAGCACCGTCTATGTTGGTCCCGATGGAGTCATGGGCATCAACCCTGCGACGGGTCAGAACGATGATAATCTGGCTCAGTTTGGGCAATCAGGTCGCGGCGATCCCGGGACCGAACTCTCCCGCTATCCCGTCTTCCCGTTCCCGGCATTCCACGGCACCGAGGGAGGTCCCATCGATCGCGCGCTGGAACAAACGCCGCAGTATTTTCGGGAGTCCATCGCCGCCAATGTCGCGAGTGGCCTGACGGGTAATCAGGATTTCAAGGAAACCATCGACGCCTATTACCTCATGGGTCATGTGGATTTCGGAAAACTCTCGTTGCTCGCCGGCGCCCGAATCGAGTCGACCAAAGTGGAAGCCGAGGGCGCCCTGGTGACCGTCACGCCGGAGGAGCGGGCCCGCCGCGCAGCGTGGGTGGGCCCGGTGACCGAAGAAGAGCTTCGTCGCCGCACGATTGCCGAGAACTCCGGCCGGCTGAGGAGCAAGGGGGAATACCGGGATGTTTTTCCGGGAGCGCATCTCAAGTATGAAGTGTTGCCCAAGCTCATCACGCGGTTCAGCTACTCGACCAACATAGGCCGGCCCTCAATCGGTCAGCTGATTCCGCGCACGAGCGTCAATTACGAAAACAGCTCCGTCTCGTCCAGCAATCCGGGTCTCAAGTCGCAATATGCGAACAACTACGACCTGTCCGCGGAATATTATTTCGAGCCCGCCGGTGTCGTCTCGGCTGCAGTGTTCATGAAGGACATCAAGCGCTTCATCTATACGGATGGCGGCGCAGTGATTGGAGAAGGCGCGGGGAACGGCTTCAATGGCGAGTATGCCGGTTTTGCCTACACCACTCAATACAACGGCGGTTCGGCGAAGATCAAGGGACTCGAGCTGAACTACAGCCAGCAGTTCACCTTCCTGCCTGGTTTCTGGAACGGCTTGGGAGCATATGCCAACTACACCCGGCTGGAAGCGGAGGGAAACTACGGCACCGGCGGCGCGATTTCACTGACACCAACGAGCGAGGTGCCTGGTTTTAACCCCGAGAATGCCAATCTGGGGATTTCGTATATCAAGAACAGAATCAGCCTGCGTTTTCAGATGAACTATCGCGGCCGCTATCTGAGCACCTATAACGCGAACCGGTCGCGGCTGCAATATACAATGCCCCGGACCATCCTCGATACAAAAATGACCTACCGGATTTCCCGCCAGTTCGAATGTTATCTCGACATCCTCAACGTGCTCAATAAACCGGATATGCGGATCGAGTATTACGGCGGGCGTCCTGGTGCCCAGCACCTGATGTCGCCCCAGGTGTTCTTTGGCGTCACTGCCCGCCTTTGAGCATGCCGTCGGTTCGCCCCGCGGGTCGTGCCTCCATGCCGGCCGGCAATCCTGCGCCTGCGTGTAATCCTAATCCAACCATGTTTTCCGTGCCCTTCCCCCTGGTCTTCCCCGGCCTTTTACTGAACCGCGTGCGACGCCGGGCCTGCGGTATTGTGCGGCTCGTGGGTATCCTGGCGACCGTCTCGGTGGCGCTGGCGGCCGAGCGAAAGCCCAATGTGATTGTGATTCTCGCCGATGACCTCGGCTTCGAGACCGTCACCGCCAACGGCGGCGAGTCGTACAGGACTCCCACGCTCGATCGGCTGGCGGCATCGGGAATGCGCTTTGAAAACTGTCATGTCCAACCGCTCTGCACCCCCACGCGGGTGCAATTGATGACGGGAATTTATAATATACGAAACTATATCGATTTTGGAACGTTGGATCCGAAGGCCACGACATTTGCACACCTGTTCAAGTCCGCCTGCTACGCCACGGGCATCACGGGTAAATGGCAGCTGGGCTTGGACGCCGCGTTGCCGGGGCATTTTGGTTTCGACGAATCTTTTCTCTGGCAGCTTACCCGCCGGCCACCGCGCTATGCCAATCCCGGCCTCGAGGACAATGGAAAGGAGAGGGATTTCAACAATGGCGAGTATGGACCCACGCTGGTGAACGATTACGCGCTCGATTTCGTGACGCGGCACAAGGACCACCCGTTTTTCCTCTACTATCCGATGATACTGCCCCACGACCCGTTCCAACCGACTCCGGACAGCCGGGACTGGAATCCGAAGGCGAAGGGCGAGACCCAGTATTTCGACAAGGACAAGGTCAACCTGCAGCCCGAATATTATCCGGAAATGGTGGCATATATGGACAAGATGGTCGGGCGGCTCGTGGCGAAGCTCGAGCAGCTGGGCCTGCGTGAAAACACGCTGATCGTTTTTCTCGGCGACAACGGGACCGATGTCGACATGACATCACGCTTCAAGGGGCGGCCTTATCGGGGAGGCAAGGGGACGCGGACGGTACGTGGCACACACGTGCCGCTCATTGCGAGCTGGCCCGGGCGTATCCCGGCTGGGCGGGTTTACGCGGATCTCGTGGCGAGCGTGGACGTCCTGCCCACGATCTGTGAGGCGGCGAACGTGTCAGTCCCGGCTGCGCTGCGCATCGACGGGCGGAGTTTTCTTCCCCAACTCCTCGGCAAGAAAGGGGAGCCGCGCGAATGGCTGTACGTGTGGTATGCACGCTACGGCGGAGGGATGGCGATGTTTGAATTCGCCATGGACAAGGAGTATAAACTTTATCGTGACGGAACCTTCTTTGATCTGGGGAGTGATCCGTTCGAGGAAAAGGCGCCGCTCAAAGTCGCGACCCGGACGGGTCCTGCCGCTGCAGCGGCCCGGAAACTGCAAGGGGCGATGGATCAGTATGGCAATGCCCGGCCGCCCCATCTCCGCGGCCCCGCGACTCGAAACGAGTCTGCGCCGGCGAAAAAATAAGAGCGCGATAGCGAACCGCTCGCGTCACCGGTGCTCGTCGAGATCGATCCGGCGGGGTCAACCCGCTGATCGCTACTGCAGGCGCGCGAGGCAGTCACGGACCGACGGCGACTGCGCGCAGGTCGAGGGTTTCTGTGATCCAGCGCTAAGGACCGGCGGCGACGGTACGCAACCGACGAGCGAGTTCTCTTTTCCAGCAGCCCGTCGGACTTGGGAAGCCAGGCCGGCTCCGGGCTAGTCGCTCCACGGATCGAAGAGCGCAACTTCGTCCGCTGCAAAATCGGACGTGTTGCGGGTAACAAGCGTGAGGACGCGTGTCCTGGCCGTAAACCCCTCCCGGCCGACCCCGGAAGATCCAGTTTCCTTCCAGCCAAGTCCCCAAAATCGGATTTTGGCCGGGACAGGAAAGAAACAGTCCGATCATTGTCCACCAACGGTTAACAAATGTAGTTTCTTAGGAGGAATAATAATCCCATGATCACCTTCCATCTCGTTTCCCGCTGTCTTCGAGCCCTCATGTGCGCGTGTTCAGGGAGTGCGGTGGCGCTGGCCGCCAGTGAAACCGGCTCGCGCAATGCATCCAGCGGGTCCCCCGTGTCGGAAACCATCTCCGCGGGAGAGGCGGTGCGACTGGAGCCCTTCACCGTCGTTTCGAGCGCCGAGAGTGGCTATCTTCACTCCACTTCGACCGTTGCGACCCGGGCCAATCGCGCAACCATCGAGATTCCACAATCGATTACCGTGCTGACGGAAGAGTTCCTGAGCGACACGGCGGTGTTCGACGAAGGCGAGGCCATTGCCTATGTGGGCAACACGTTCGTCCGTGATCAATTCACCGAACCCGGCAACACGATCATGCGCGGATTTGAGCGTGAAGGCGAAGTGTACGTCGACGGATTTCGCGACGTGACGTTTCGCCGGGATGCCGCGGCCTATGATCGGATGGAAGTGGTCAAAGGCCCGCCGTCCGCCGTGCAAGGGCGATCCGGCTCTTCCGGACTGATCAATTGGGTGACGAAGAAACCCAACTTCGGGCGCAACTTTCTGAAATCGACGGTCACGTACGGTGGCACCACCGAGGAGCTGTATCGGGGAGTGTTGGACGCAAACAAGACGTTCCGGGACGAGCCGGAGAACAAGCTGGGGGTGCGCGCCGTCGCCGTTTACCAGCGGGGAGATTCCTGGGTCGATCTGCTGCCGAACAACACCCGGGCGCTCTACCCATCGTTTCGCTGGCAGCGTCGGGGAACCGAGATCAATGTTTTTGGCGGCGGGCTCGAATCCGAGTCGCCCTCCCGCGACATCGGGTCCGGCCCGGCCTTCTTCGCGAAAGATTTCCGGGACAAGTTCACTGACCCCGCGCTGGGCGGGAACCCGAACGATCCGATTAGTGCGCTAAACCTCGAGTATGGCGCCAATCCGGTCGGGCCCGACTCGGTTCGAAATGATCGGGTGGCCACGGGAATCGCCTCGATCAGCCACAAGTTCAACGAAGTCTTCCATGCGCGGCAAGGGTACCAGTTTCTCACCGCGTCGCACGACCGCCTCTGGTTTGATCCGACGGCGCTCACAACGCAGGTGACGACCTCCTACCTGGGCGTACCCGGAGTCTGGGTACCCGTGGCCCGGGGCGGAAACGATCGCGTGGAGCACCGCCATGCGTTGCAGGGTGATCTGGTGGCGAGTTATCCCGTGTTCAAGCACGTGCGCGCGGTGACCATGGTGGGCTACGAGTGGTGGGAGTCGAAGCTGCGGAACAATGCTTACAATCTTCCCGTCGCCCCCGAGTTTCTGCGCGTGAATCTGGCGGCGCCTTTCCGGAGGGATCCGGAATATTGGAAGAATCGAATCACGGCGATTAACACGAGCAGCCGGAACCGCGAAACCGTCGAGAACCTGAGCTATTACATCCAGCAGGAGCTGGATGTCGTGCAGCGCGTGATGCTCCAGGCGGCCTGGCGCCATGACACCCAGGACACGTTTCGTCGGAACATCCAGTCGGGCACGCTGCTCGCGGACACCAAGGATGCGACGGACTCGATCCGTTTTGGAGGCACCGTGTTTCTGAACCAGGCGAAGAGCCTGGCGCTTTACGGCGTATATTCGGATCAGAAAAATCCGAGCCAGAGCCGTAATCAATACAGCAACCTGAACGCGGGTGATCCCCGGATCGACGATCGGCTGGTCTGGGATCCGGCGATGGAACTCGTCGAATTTGGATTGAAGGGGGAATTCCTGGGGAAGCGGCTCTCACTGATGGCGGCATATTTCAAGATGACCAAGACCGGCAACTTGAACACGATTTCGAATGTTCCGCTCGAGTCGGTGGGTGAAAACATTTTCGCCGGCGTAGCCTCGCTGGCGGATTCGACGAACGAGGGCTGGGAGTTCGCCGCGGTCGGTAATGTCTGGCGCAGTGTGTCGTTCACCGCAAATCTGTCCTTCAACGACTCGAACGAGAAACGCATTTTCGGCGCCGAGCTGATTGATCAGCGCATCCATCGGGTGCCCGATTACGATTTCAACATCTTCGTCAAATGGGATCTGCGGCGGGGAAAACGCGATGGGTTCTCGCTGCGTGCCGGAGTGAACAGCTATGCCGATTTCGAAGGCACCTTCAATGGAGTGCGGACGACGCTTTCGGAACCGTTCACCAAATACGATGCCGGCGTGAATTACCGCTTCGGCCGCCACGCCGTTGATCTTTTTGTGCGCAACCTGACCGACGAACCCATCATCCTCTTCCGGGGAGCGGCTCCCCGGGTTGTCAGGCTCACGATCAACTCCACGTGGTGAGTCATTATTCTCCGGCGGCGTCGCACCGGGGCCCCCGGAGCCAATGTGTCATTGGCAACACGCGTTGGCCGGTACCATAGAGTCCTTCCCATCCCTAAAATGCGCTTACTTCCTCCTGTGCTGCGTCAACTGGTGCCCGCGTTGTGCCTGGGCTTGCTGTGGATTCCGCCGGCGTCCTCCGCCGCCGCCCTCGCGGCCCCACCAAATGTCATCCTCATTCTCGCCGACGACATGGCGCCCGGCGACATCGCGGCGTTCAACGGTGGACGCAGCCGCACCCCGGCCATCGACCGGCTGGTCCGCGAAGGCGTCTGGTTCAACGCCGCATATTCCGCGTCGGCGGTGTGTGCACCCGCGCGGGCTGCCCTGTTGACCGGACGGTATCCCCATCGCACGGGCGTCGTGTCGCTGGAAATGGAGAAGCAGGCGCCACTGACGCGCATCCGGCTCGATGAAACGACAATTGCCGACGTGTTCACGGCGGGTGGATACATGACGGGATTGATCGGGAAGTGGCACACCGGAGCCGGGCCGGAGTATCATCCGATGAAGCGCGGCTTCGCGGAGTTCGAGGGCTTCTTTGGTTCCGACGCCCTGGGCTACAATCGCTACGGGTTCGATGTGCAGGGGACGAAGCGTGAGGTGACCGACAAGTATCTCACCGACAACCTGTCGGAGCGCGCCATCGCCTTCGTGCGCCGCCACCAAAGCCGGCCCTTTTTCCTGCATCTGGCGCACTACGCGCCGCACCGGCCGCTCGAGGCGCCGGCGGACCTGGTCAAACGGTATCAGGATAGCGGAGTCGACAAGAACACCGCGACGATCTACGCGATGATCGAGGTCATGGATCGCGGCATCGGCGAACTGATGGCAGAGCTTGATCGGCTGAAGCTGCGCGAAAAAACGCTGGTGATCTTTGCCAGCGACAACGGCCCCGATCCCATTCCCGGTCCGCGTTTCAACGCTGGCCTGCGCGGCATGAAGTACGAGATCACCGACGGCGGCATCCGCGTGCCGCTCGTTTTCAACTGGCCGGCGAAATTCACGGCGGGTGAGCGCAGCGCGATCGCCCACTTCACCGACATGTTTCCGACGCTGGTGGACCTTTGCGGGCTGAAGGTGCCGGCGAAGGCGCGGCCGCGGGACGGCGTGAGCCTCGTCCCGGTCCTGTCCGGGCAGACCGACCGAACCGAGACGGTGCGCTTCTGGCAGTGGAATCGGATCGAGCCGAATTACACACACAACGCCGCAATGCGTGAAGGGCCCTGGAAACTGGTGCGGCCGTTCGAGACCCGGGCGGAGCCCAAGGGCGACTCCAAGGCTGCGCCGGTGCTTTATCACCTGGCCGCGGATCCGTTCGAGACGACCGACCTCGCCGCCCAGCATCCCGAACGCTACGCGCGCATGCGAGCGGCGCTCGAGCACTGGAGCACCGAGGTCGAACGGGAGCGGAAACGCACCGCGCGCTAGGCGGCTGTTGAGCGAACAGTCTCGATCACAGTGAAGAGTTTCGCGTTTAAACGGAGAGTGGCACGGGTGTCCCGCCCGTGGTTTTGAAAAATTCTCAGACATGGGCAAGATGCCCATGCCACCCAAAACAACCGCCAATTCGGAGATGCGCCCACAGGTTGCTCGTCCAAATATGAAACAATTCCTCGTCCTGCTCCTGGCGCTCGCCATCAGTGCGGCGGCCGGAGCCGCCACGCCGGCCCGCCCCAACATCGTGTTCATTCTCGCCGACGATCTTGGGTGGCGGGATTTGCGCTGTTACGGGAGCCCGTGGCACGACACCCCGTGGGAGCCCGAAGGGGGGCAGGTCGAGGAAATTGCCTTCAGTTGACATGGGGTGGTCAGGCGGGCGCTGAGGCCCTAACCTGACCACCGCTATGACAACTAACAATCCACAGCCCACTCCGACCGCAACCGCCCCGCAAGGCGTAAAACCACACCGGCTGATCAAGCTTGGCGTTGACGTGCACTGGCGCGAGTACGTCGTGGTCCGGCAGATCGACGGTTCCTCCCCGCAGCCGCCGCAGCGCTTCGCGCCGGACGCGTTCGTCGCGTGGGCCGCCAAGCAGGTGAAACTGACCGACGAGGGGCACTGTTGCTACGAAGCCGGGCCGTTTGGTTTCGTGCTGCACCGGCGGCTGGTGGGCCTGGGGATCAAGAACCTCGTGGTCCGGCCGCGCAACTGGGACGAGTACGGCAAGAAGGTGAAGACCGACCGGCGAGATGCGCTGGCCTTGCTCTCGTGCTTGGATCGGTATGTGGCCGGCAACACCGAGGCGCTCACGAGCATTCGTGTGCCCACGGAAGCGGAGGAGCAATCCCGCAGTATCACCCGCCAACGCGAGCAACTGCTGGCGCATCGCAAGCGACTGGTCGCCCAAGGCCTGAGCTGCGCCCGCTATTACGGCCACGACTTGCCCGAGGAATGGTGGCGGGCCAAGAAGTTCGCCGCGTTGCGTCAGGAGCTGCCGGAGTTTCTGTTCGCCCTGCTGGAGAGCTTGCAGCGGATCGTGCTGGTGGTCCACGCGCAGTGCGACGCGCAAAGCGATCAAATCGAATCCGCCCAAACGGAATTGCTGCCCACCGGCCTGGGTGCCCTGACCAGCCAGGTGCTCGATCGCGAATCCGGGAACTGGGATCGCTTCAAGAACCGCCGGCAGATCGCCAGCTACACCGGGTTGGTACCCAGCGAAAACTCCTCGGGGGAGCGCCGCCAACGCGGCGCGATCACCAAACACGGCAACCCACGCCTGCGCCACATTCTCATCGAGGCGAGCTGGCGGCTGCAACAATTCCAGCCCGACTATAAAGCCGTCAAGTCGCGGCGCGCCGCGCTCGATACCGCCACGCGCAAAGGCGACAAAGCGACGCGCAAGAAACTCTGCGTCGGCCTGGCCAGGCAGTTCATCGTCGACTGGTGGCGGATTCGCACCGGCCGAACGACGCCAGAAAAACTGGGGCTGCAAATGAGTTGGCCGGCCGCTTATGTGCTGCGCGGCAAAGCGCCGCCGCCGGCCAGTGCCGCTTCCGCCACTCCTGCCGCCCCCGCCACCCCTGAACAGAAGGCCGCCGCCTAAGAAACCACTCTCTCCTTTTTTCTCCTTCTTGGAGCGGGTTGGCGCCCGTTCTGACCCCTGGGCTTTGATGCCCCTCCGAAAGTTTGGGTGCCAACTCGTTCCTCTCTCTGACTCGAATTTGTCATAGTGCGCTGGCACCACCACGCGCGGATAGCAGGATGAGCCCCGGAGATTCCGGACCGCTTGCCGAGAGGAACCGCTTCAAAAATCAATCTTCATTACCACCCGTGGGGGCTCATTGCCGCCCCCACAGCCCCGCTAGCCTCGATTACCACGGACAAGAGTTCGGCTAACATTTTGGTTAGCGGCCGGTGTAGGTGGTAAGGCGAAGCCGGCGCCCCTGCCACCAAGGTATTGGTACCGTACGCTGGCACAGTTCCGAAGCGAGGACGATGGGC
>JBBRCR010000212.1:0-13484 GCA_038204695.1 Opitutales bacterium
CTTCGGAAAGCCGGATGCGCAGGAGCGTGTCAGGGCAGTTGATACAGGTTGCCGCACGCAGAAACCTGCAACCGTCGGCGCCCAGACCAACCGCGGTGCGTCGCCCGTCAGTCGCCATCATTCCACGGTTCGTCCCATTCCGTGTCGTCCAGCGTCACCGCCGCGGCCATCCGCTGTTCGACCGCGGCGACCAGCTGATGGGCGATGCCTGTCCACGTGAAAAGGCTGCGCGCCTTGTGCGCCCCCATCTTCGCCAGCCGCGATTGCAGCCGCGGATGCCGGAACACCTTCGCCATCATGATGCCGAGATCCTCGCGGTCGAACGGGTCGGCGAAGAGCGCATGCCGGCCAAACGAAAGCGCCCGATACAGCCCGCCGTGCACCGTCACCACGGTCGGCGTGCCCGATGCCATCGCTTCAATCGCCGTCATGCCGAAGGGCTCATACCGACTGCACAACACGAACAGATCGGCCGCGCGGTAATAATCCGCGAGTTCGTCATCGGCAATGAAGCTGCCAAAGTGGATCCGCGAGGCGAAGCCGGTGTCTACCGCCCGCTGCTGCAACTCCGCGAGCAGCTTTTGTTCGTACGGGTTCATGTCCTTGCCCCCCACCGCAAGATGCAGCACGGCGGTCGGCTCCCGCGTTGCGACCACCGAAAACGCATCGATCAGCAAATCGTACCCCTTGTTTCGCGCGAGCCGGCCGAGGGCGAGGATGACCTTGCCCTGAAACCCAAGCCGCGAACGGATCGCCATCCGCGACGCCTCGCTCATCGGGAAAAACCGGTGATCATCGTAGCCCGGAGGCACCATTCTCACCTTCGCGGGACTGATTTCGTATTCGTGCACGATGAGGTCGAGTTGGGGCGGCGTCGTCGCGACCACGATGTCGCAATCAGCATACAGCCGCCGTTCCTCCTCGATCCGCCGCGAGAAGTTGTACCGGCGCTCGAACTCCGCGCTGCTGTCCGGAAAATCGGCTTCCATCTGCCGCTTTTTCCAGAGACCGAGTGAATGCGGGGTGTGCACGTGCGGCACACCGAGCACCGTCGAGAGATGCTGCGCCGCGAGCCCGGCGTCCCAATAGTGACTGTTGATAAACGTGTAGCTCAGACTGTGCTGCTGGATGAACCGCAACGCATGCTCGTTCCATTCGGCGAGGTGTTCGCACAGATATTCCTTCGGCAAAAATTCGCGGCCGCCGCAGGGCATCCGGATGACGCGCACCCGCTCACTCACCGCCTCGATCTCGGGCTGCTCTTCGAAGCGGCGCGTCCATATGTCGACCTGGTAGCCGAGTTGCGCGAGCTTCTTGGAAAGCTCAAGCACATAAACGACCTGCCCGCCAGTGTCGGCCGCTCCGAGCGGGGGAATGGCGGCGACATAACCGTGCGTCGAAACCATCGCAATGCGAGGCAGAGGACTGTCCGCCGAAAGGATGTGCCGGGCGGCCGGTGTGAGGGGGCGAAGCCGTATGCGCCGTGAGAGTGTCGTGACCGGTGAAACGAGGATGTTGGATACTTGTTGAACCACACCTTAATGCAATCGCTCCAAACCAATCAGCCAGTCCTGGCACCTGACATTTTCGTCAGCATCTCATCGGCGTTTTCCGGGGAAGAAATGCCCCAGCAGGAGCGAAAATCACCCCGCGCGACCGGGCACGAGGGAAGCGCTCGGATCAAGTGCCGCAACCCATGGCGCCGTGTCTCCGATCGGCGTCCTTCGCGACGTCACCGGTTCGACGTGGTCCCAAACCCGCCAGTCGGAGACATGGCGCTACTCGGACGAGCGAAACAGTTTCGATTGCGGCTGGGCCGCACTACGCCCCCAATCGCACCTCAGGCGGCGGCGGCCCACATCTGGCGCAAGCGATCGCGGCTGTAGGCGACAAAGTGGCGGTCCCTTGAAAATACCTCGAGCGTGATCGTTTGATCGTAACCGCTGGCGCGGAGCGCGCGGATGTACGTG
The DNA here is from genome assembly GCA_038204695.1 of Opitutales bacterium. Taxonomy (GTDB): domain Bacteria; phylum Verrucomicrobiota; class Verrucomicrobiia; order Opitutales; family Opitutaceae; genus ER46. The sequence continues at coordinate 1,971 of JBBRCR010000212.1, forward strand.
GCGATGTCGAGGTCCCCCATTGCATGAGACGACACGTCACCGTTCGAGCGGACGGTCCAGTGGCTGGTGCAGGGCAAACCACGGCCGGCTGTCGAACAGCGCAACCCGCCGCGCTTCCATTGCCGCGAAATCGTCGGTGGCAACCTCGGGCAAGGCGAACTGGTCCCGGACCCATTTCGGCAGCCCGTCCGCCCGCGCCAGGCACATCCAGTTGAACACCGCCAGAGCGGCATGCAGGAGCGGAAGATCGCGGCCCATGCGCTCCACCAGCCAGGGCCAGTCAATCGTCCCACCGGCACCGGCGAGCACAATTATCGGTGGGCGCAGACCGGCCAATCCTCGACGCGTTCCCGCGTGGGCGGCTCGGATCGGCCGAACGGGCGGCGGAAGCGGGGGAAGCAGGGAAGGCGCCCGTCATGTCCCCGGCTGGCGGGTCGCGCGCCGCGCGGCCCTACGAGCGGGGCCCGACCTTCGTGCCAACGGCCGGCGCGGCCGGCCGGCGGTTGACCAGCGGGATGGCATAGCCGCGTGCGAGCTGGGAGTGATTCTCCTCCTCCGCGGCGGGTATGGTGCGGTTGATCATCACGGCCCGATCAATCGTCGTCAGCACGTGCACCAGCGAGTCGGACGTCGGATACTTGATGAGGTAGGCGTTGGCCCCCAGCTCGGTGGCCAGTTCGATATCCGACGGCTCGCCGGAGTCCGATACCATGACGACCTTGACCACGTTCAGGGGCTCCCGGGAGCGGATCCAGGACAGCACGCTGAACCCGGTGACGCCCGGCATCTTTATATCTAAAAAAAGGATACAGGGAAGCAGCAGGCTGGCGTCGGGGCGGCGGCTGCACGCCTTGAGCAACCGGATGGCCTCGAATCCGTCCTCCACGCTGACGATCGGATTCGTAACGCCAATCTTCGTCAGCTTCCGCCGCAGGAAGAACAAATCCTCCTCGTTGTCGTCAGCGAGGAGAATGGGGCGCGCCGGAATTGGGTCGTTCATCTCGATTGCGCAATTCGGGGACGGGCAAAATATCCGGGCAAGAGTGAACCGTTGGGGAAATCTCGGATTCCTCCATAGGCGGAAACCGGTTGCCGTTTGTCTCGTTTACCTGCTTTCCCAATTTCCCGGCACTTATCGCCCGGCGACCACCGGACGGTCCAGGGGGCGGGCGGGCGAAGCGGACTCGGTGAGGCGGGACAGCCCGATTAACGCATCGAAGGACACGACCCGCAGGTCGGCTTGCGCAGCCAGATACGCCGCCGTCTGGTGCAGCACGCGGATGAAGGCATCGTCCGGCCGGCCGTCCCGAAAATATTCCCACCAGTGGGTGACCAGGACGGTCACCGTCTGCCGGTCAATGGCGCGCGCGATGGCCGGCAGAATCGAATCGTACGGCCGGGTGTAGGAAAGCAGGCAGCCCGGATGGCTGAGCAACAGCGTCCCGCCCACCCGCCAGTGCGGCCGCCGGAGCAGTTTCCTGGCCAGGTACCGCGCCCGCCACGCCGGCGGCACCCGGCGCCATTCGAACCAACCGCTGGAGATCACGGCAAAGCGCCGGGCGGCCTCCTCGTACGCCACGGGGGAAAACTTGTCGTGGGGCGCGACGAACGCACGCACCCGTCGAAATCCCGCCTCGCGCAGGCGTTCGGCGCCGAGTTCCAGCCGCCGCGCGACTTCCTGGCGATCCGGAAGATCAAACTCGAACGTGTCGTGATGGCACCCATGCTGCACCACGTGGAAACCGTCATTGGCGTGCAGGTAATCGGTCAGGGCGTGATTTTCCGCGAGCGCCACCTTTTCCACGGCGGGATTCTCCGAACGGGGCAGAAAGCCTTCCCGCCGTCCGTCGGGCGTCCTGGCATTCGTCCGCACCTCGGGAATGGTGGCGAGGTTGACCGGCAGCCCGCGGTTCAGGAACGGCCGGTAAAGGGTCTCCAGGGACGCGACGGGCGTGAGCGCGTTGGTATCGTCGTCACGCAGAATTACGTAGCGCATGGGGGGGCCTCCGCCAGTTCCCGGTAGATGTTGCGTATCCGAGTCGCCAGCACGCGGGTGTCGTAATGGGCGAACACGCGTTCGCGGGCGGCGGCGGTGACCGGCCGGCAAATTTCCGGGTGCGCCAGCACCGTGTCCACCGCCTGGTGAAAATCCGCGGGCCGCTCGACGTCGAAGAGCCAGCCGGTCCTCCCCGGCTGGATCAGGGCGCTCGCGCCCGACGTGCGGCTGGAGACGGCCGGGGTGCCGGCCGCCCAGGCTTCGAGAATCACCAGCCCGAAGGTTTCCGACAATGAAGGCAGCAGCGCGAGGCGCGCCAGCTGCATCAACCCGATCAGCCGCGGATCGCCCGGGGGAATTTTGCCCGTGAGCAGGACGTGATCGCCCAGGCCGAGTTCGGTGATGCGGCGCTCGAGGGCAGGCCCGTAAGCCTCGTCGGTGCACGGGCCCGCGAGCACCAACCGGGCGCGCGGATGCCGGCCGATGAGGGCGGGCATCTGTTCGATCAGAAAGCGCTGGTTCTTGACGGGATCGATGCGGCCCACGGCGAGCAGGACATCCCGGTGCCGGAGGGCGGGATACGCCGCGTACGCGGCCTCACGATGGTCGGTCCCGTAGAGTTCGGCGCGCACGCCGTGCGGTTGCACGATGACCCGGCGATCCGGGTGGCGCTGCTGCAACAGATCCGCCTCGCGGCGGTTGCACGTCAAAATCGCATCCGCTTCGCTCAAGACATGGCGGGCGCGGAGCAGCAGGCCAAAGAGTTTGCCCCATTCCACTCCCTGGCGGTTGGGTGCGTTCAACGTCTGCCGCAGGCTCTCCGGCAGATCGTAAGCTCCGCCGTGCACCGTGATCACGAACGGAATCCGCCGCCGCCGGGCGATGGTCAGCCCGATGCCGCCGACGCGGCCGAGCGCATGCGAGTGAATGAGCGCCAGCCGCGGCACCCGCCAGAGCGCGCGAATCAAATCGAACGACATGAGGTTCCCGCCCACCGCGATCATCTGGCGACGCTGCTCGGGCGAAATGCCCCAGATCGGCACGCACGCCTCAAAGCGCCGCACCACGCATCCGGTTTCCGCCAGCGGGTCCCGCATGAGCGCGTGCCCCCGGCTGGGGGGCAGCGCCGGGCAATACACCAGCGAATCGACGCCTTCCCGGCGCAGCCCCTCGAACATCTGGTGGATCACCGACTCGGTGCCACCCCATTCGGCGGGATTGTATTTGCGAAGCAGATGCGCGACTCGCATGGCGGCTATTTCCGTGGCCCCAGGGCCGGTACCGCGATGGGGGTTGCTTCGATTTCAATGTCATCCTCGGGCGCGCTCACCTCCACCCGGGCGGCCACATGCCGGCGCGCGTAGTTGAGACTGGCGAGCGCGCCCAACATCACGTGAAAGGTGAGGAAGATGGGCGCCTGCCGGTACGTCCATTCGGTGATGCTTTGGAGAAAGATTCCGACCGTGCCGAAAAGAAACCCAATCGCCAGCCGGTGCATCGGGTCGTCATTCAGCCGGCGCCAGAGAAACGTCGTGCCCACCTGGAACCAGCGGAACCAGATGACGAGAAACAGGATTAGCCCCGGAATCCCGAGTTCACCCAGCGTGAGCGCCGTGAGGGCATGCGCCGGCGGCGCGTAACGAATGCTGGGAATGTCGGCTTTTTCCGGCGCGACCTTGATGTCATCGTAATCTTCATACCAGAAGCCGACGCGCGCGCCGTACGTCTTGCTCACCGCGTAGGACCAGTTGTTCAGTCCCACGCCAAACGGATCGTCGTCGATGATCATCTTGGCCCACCGCCAGTAGATCCCGCGGTTCTCGCCCTCGATGTCGACGAACTCCTGGGTCAGCGTGGCGGAACCGAACCGGACGCTCAGCATGTCCCAGGACTTGGCCAGCATGACGCCGACGACCACCGAGAGGACCAGGGCCGCAACGACCTTCCGGCGCGTGATGCGCCAGGTCATGCACGCCGCCAGCGTGCCCAGCATGACAAACGCGAACACCGGCAGTCCCGCGCGGGACAACGTCATCAGCACGGTGACGGACGCCATCGCCACGCCCGCCATCGCGGTCCAGCGAATGTATTTGTGCCAGTTGGACAGCGCGGCGGTGAGCAGGACCGGCGTGATCAGACACAAGTACATCGAAAGACTGTTCGCATGATCGAGGGTCCCCGGCGGGCGAAAGATGCCGCCGAGGACGCGCTGCTTGACCGCGTACAACGTCTGGATGAACACGGCCGCGCAGAGGCCGAGGACGAGCAACTTCAGCTCGCGGCTCGTCCGCACGAACGCGGCGCCGGCCAGCATGATCAGCAGAGCGCGGGGGATGTTGGCGAGTTCCCACACCCCGTAGATCCACTCCTGCGCCCGCGCGACGGAAAATATGCAGTAGATGAAATACAGGAGGTACAGGCCAACGCTCGCGGGGACGAACCACGGTCGCCGCGGATAACGCGGCGAAAAATGCGATGCGATCAGCACGCTGATCGCGAGGATGTCGATCAGCGACACGCCGATGCCGCGCGACGTGCCGCGATACCAGTACTGGCCGAGAAAATTCACGTCGAACGAGCCCCGCTCCGCGAGCACGGCCAGCGCGACCATGGCGAAAAACGCGAGGTCGCGCAGCCGCTGCGAAAGAATGGTGAGCAGCGTGCTGCCGCAGCCCACCGCCAGCAGGATGATGAGCGCGATGTAGTGCTTGGTTTCCATTATTTCGCCTCTTGCGGCACGCTGAGAATTGTCTGCCGCGTGGGCTTCGGCCAGTATTGCGTCGTCCCGGTGCGCAGCGCGCGATGGGCCCGGGCACAGGCCAACATTGTCACGATGAAACCGGCCAGTGCCGCCGGCAAATGCGTGACCTTTCTCCGGCCCGGCATCCGGACGAGACGCTTGAACCGAAACGTCAGGAGGCCCGGAAACAGCTGCCAGAAGAAGGGACGCGCCCGCACATGTTCATGGATCAACCGCTTCAGCCAGTCCGGATCCTGCGCCTCATGCCGGCGCAGCGTGTCGGCCAGGTTCGTCTGCTCCCGGGGCGAAAGGGTCTTGAGATATTCGAGCAGCACGTACACGCCCGTCTGGCCGATCATCTGCCGCTTCTGGTTGTTGAGGATGTCGCGCACCGTGACGTACGCCTCGAAGATGTGCGCCGCGTCGGGCGCCGTGAGGATTCGGCCGGGGTCGAGCGGCCGCGAGAAGAACTCGCTGCAAATCGCGGCCTTGAAGAACCCGTCGTCATTCGCGCTGAGGTCGCGCGGCAGCAGGAGATTCCGCGCCACTTTTGTGCGCATGCAATACAGCTGCCCGCTGATCCGGCCTTCGATCGTGCCGGTCATGTCGGAGGTGGCCAGCGAGATGCGCTCCCACAGTGTCTTCCGCTCCTTGAACAGGATGTCCTTGCACTGCCGGCCCGAGGTGGCGCTGACGTTTGGCCGCTGCTCCATCGTCGCCATCAGGCTGTAGATCGTATCGAGGTGGTGAAAAACGATGTCCGCATCCATCAGCGCGATGAACCGCGTCTCGACCGCCGAGAACTCATGCACGAAGCGGTTCCACGCGTTGTTGCGTCCCGGCTCCGGAATCTCGATGACGCGCGCCGTGAAGCCATCGGACCACGGGTGGGCCCGTCCCATGCGCTCAAACAATTCGCGGGCGACCGCGACCGTGCGGTCGGTGCAGCCGTTGGCCAGGACCAGGATTTCGCACTGCTCGCGCCGCGCGCAGAGTTTCTCGAAAACCGATTGGCGGAACAACGACTCGAGCGTCGTGCCGATGGATTCTTCCTCGTTCCAGGCCATCATGCCGATGGAGAGGACAATGGGATTTTTCTTCGCTAGATTGCTCATGGGACCCGTTTCGTGACATTAAACGCCACCGCAGCTTACCGACCGGCGGATCCAGCGTTCAGTGGGTTGGGACCTACGCGGGAGGCGGCCCACACCCCATGTTCCCCCCGGGCGCAAGCGGTTAGCCTGACCGCGCCATGAGGATTGCATCCGTATTTTCGGCCGCGCACTGGCGCCACGGCCCCCCGACGCCGGGATGCATTGCCGGATCCTCAGCCGGCGGTCGAGCGTGGCGGGCGGCATGAGCGATCCGCTGGTCACGATCGTCCTGCGTTCGTTCAACGAAGGTTGGGCGTTGCGCGAAACCCTGCCCGCCCTGAACGCGCAGGACTACCGGCCGTGGGAGCTCATTGTGTTCGACTCCGGCTCCACGGATGGATCGGTCGATTTGATCCGTGCCGCAGAACCACGGCACTTCATCCAACTGCTGCCGCACGACTACAAACCGAGCTGCGTGCTGAACGAAGGGATGAAGCTCGCGCGCACCGAGGCCGTCGTTTTTCTCAATGCGGACGCCACGCCGCAAGGCACCCGCTGGTTGCGCCCGCTGGCCACCGCCCTCCAGGCTCCGCGAACCGCCGCCGTATTCGGTCGCCAGATACCGCGGACCGACTGCGCCGCCGTGTTCGCCCACGACTATGAACGCTGCTTCGGGCCGGCGCGGGAGTCGGCGCGCTGGGAGCATTTTTTCAGCATGGTGAGCAGCGGCCTGCGCAAGGACGTGTGGGCCCGGCGCGGCTTTCTCGAATCGATGCAGTATTCGGAGGACGACGAATACACGCGCCGATGCCGCCAGGAGGGTTATGGCGTGATGTACTGCCCCGATTCGGTCGTGATGCATTCGCACAACTACACTCCGTACCAGGCCTACAAGCGCAGCTTCGGCGAGGCGTGGGCGCTCGCCGCGGTGTGGAATGGAACTCCGGCCGAACTCACGCAACCGGCCCGCGTGATGGCCGGCTGGCTGAACGACGCCCGCCGCGACCTGGCGTTTTGCCGCCGGACCGGACGGCTTCGCGAGTGGCCGCATGCCGTCCGCATTCGCTGGGAACAGCGACTCGCCCGGCGCGCCGGTTTCAAAGCCGGATGGGCCATGCACCGCGACCCGCTTGCCGCCTGATGATTGCGCCTGCTCCCATTCAACCACTGTCGCTCCCGCTGCGCACGCCATGCGCCGTGCCGCGGCTGCCGCTGCGTTCACCGGAGGTTCGTCCGCGGTTCACGTTGGACGGCAGCCAGCCGCTCGAGGATCATCTCGAGCTCACGTGCGCGCAGATTGCCGCCGGCATCCGCGGGCTCATTCCGCGCCGGCGGCTCGCGGGCATTTGGCTCGGGGGCGGCTACGGCCGCGGTGAAGGCGGCGTGTTGCGTACGCCGGCGAGGGATCGCCCGTACAACGACCTCGAATTCTATGTTTTTCTGCGCGGCAACCGGCACCTGAACGAACGGCGATTCGGCCGCGCGCTCCACGTGCTCGGCGAAATCCTCACGCCCCAGGCGGGCGTGGACGTTGAATTCAAGATCGCCTCCCTGCGGGAACTCGCGGCGGGCCCGATCAGCATGTTCTCGTACGATCTCGTCGTCGGTCATCGCGGGCTGGCCGGCAGTGAGGATCTGCTCGCCGGCTGCGCTCACCACCGTGACGCGGAAAAAATTCCTCTCTCGGAGGCAACCCGACTCTTGATGAACCGCTGCTCCGGCTTGCTGCTCGCGCGGCAACGGCTCGAGCAGACGGTGTTCACGCCGGCCGATGCCGACTTCGTCCAGCGCAACATCGCCAAGGCGGAGCTGGCGCTCGGTGATGCGCTGCTCGTGGCATTTGCCCAATATCACTGGAGCGTTCGCGAGCGACACCGGCTGGTCGAACGGCTCACGCGCACTCCCGCGATGCCGTGGCTCGATGAAGTCAGGCGCGGCCATGCGGCGGGCGTTGCGTTCAAACTGCATCCCGCGCGGAGCACCGCGTCGCGCGAGACGCTGAAGGCGCAGCTTGCGGTGGTCACCACGCAGGCGGCGCAGGTCTGGCTCTGGATTGAACAGCAGCGACTCGGTCGAACGTTTGCCTCGCTGGCGGACTACGCAAGTGAGTCCACGGAGAAGTGTGCCGAGCTGACGGGGCTGCGCAGCGCCATGGTCAACCTCAACCTCTTCGCCGCACGCGCGCTCAAATCACCGGCGCGCCTGCCGCGGCATCCCCGCGAACGCATCTTAAACACGTTGCCGCTGCTCCTCTGGACGCCGGCCTTGCTGCACGAGCCGCCCGTGCGGGCGGTGGTGCAGCGCGAACTCCAAACCACCGCGGACGATCCGGCCGGGCTGATGCACGCCTATCGCACCCTCTGGTCGCGGGTGAATTAACGAAAAATCACGGGAACGCTATATTATCGGACGGATCGGCCGCTGGTGGCGCATTATTGCTTCGTGACGCTAAACGGCCCCGATTGCGTGGCACCGTTATAGAGATCCTGGCCGACCGAATTTCCTGACATGACGTTGCCAGTGATCGTGCCTGTATATCTCACGCCACCGCCGCTCGTGAGCGTGATGGCGTTGCCGGAAATGGTGCCCGTCAGCGTACCGCTTCCGGTGTCGCCGACACGGTCATAGACAATGGTGCTCGCGTTGCTTGCCGGTACGCTGGTGTAGCGATAGCTGGCGGTGCCGGTCACCTGATCCCCCGACTGCGACAGCACCCACGTGATACTCGTGTTCCACGTTCCGACGGCAGCTTCCGTAAACTGGCGGGTGCCCACCCAGGTCCCGGCCGCAAGGTTCGCGTTAAACGTAGCCGTCACCGCTTTGTTCGAATCCACCGTCAGGCTTCGGGTCGCACTCGAGCCCGTGGCGTCTCCGCTCCAGCCCGCAAAGGTCGAACCGCTCGCCGCTGTCGCCGTGAGCGTGACAACCGTGCCCGCCGCGTAATTTGGCCCGGGCGGATTCGCCGTCACGGTGCCCGCGCCCGCGCCGGTCTTGGTCACGGTGATCGAATACGTGGGCACGCTCGCCAGGTTGAACGTGGCAATCACGATCTTGATCGAGTCCATCGTCAGGGTCTGTTGAGCCGCCGAGCCCGAGGCATCTCCGCTCCAACCGGCAAACACTGACCCCGCCGCCGGCGCCGCCGAGATTGTGACGGTCGTGCCGGCCGGAAAATTCGGTCCGACCGGAGACGCGCTCACCACACCGTTGCCAGTACCGGTGGGATTGTTGGCCAGTACGAGTCGATAGCTCGGGCTGAAGTTCGCGACGACGCTCTTGTTGCCGGTCATCGTCACCGTTTGCTGCGCCGCCGTTCCCGAGATATCGCCGCCCCAGCCGACAAACACAAAATCCTCCGCCGGTGTTGCCGTCAGTGTCACGATGGTGCCGGCGACGTAGCGGCTTCGAGCCGGACTGGCGGTGACCGAACCTCGCGCCAGACCACCGTTGACCGCGAGACTCAGCGTGAACTCACCCACAACCGGAACCTTGCTTTGAATCATGGCGTAATTCGTCTGCGTGGCGCCCGCGACGGATGTGGGGACATCGGGATTCATCAGCTCCACGGCGCCGAGGGTTGTTTCTCCGATCACCTTCCCGAGTTCGCCAATTCCTCCCTTGGTGACGCCGGTAAGTTCGAGGTAACCCTCGGTTATGTGGTTGAGCAGCGCCTCGGTGTGGCTCTCCACGAGAAACCCGATCGTCGCCTTGAAGTCATGCAGGGTGGCCTGGCCGTTGAGAATCTGGTTGCTGCCGCCCTGAAGGCAGGCGCCGACCATCGCGGGCCCCCATGTCGTGACGTTCCAGACGATCGCGCCAAGTACGCCGTACGCAATGATCGGCGCCTCGATGGGGACCAGGGCAATCGCGACCAGCGTGCCGACTCCGATGACGACGTTGCCGGTTGTGCGGGATCGTTTCGCGAATTCAAAAATCTTTTCCGGAATTTCGGTGCCGATCAGATTATTGAAGTCGTCGCTGATGCCGGCCAGGGGACCCGATTCGCCGGCCGCGCTGACGCTGCGACCGTCGATCGTGCGCGTCGCCGCCAGGCGTGGCGGGTAGCCCTTGAAAAAATAGGCGAGGTAGATGCGATCCATCAGCAGCAGACTGTTCGCATCGAGCCCGATCGGCCACCCCGCCAGGCTGCCGAGATTGAGGTGGTTTACAGCGCCGCCCTGCAACTGCAGGATCAGCGCCTGCGCCGAAGCGAGCTGGCTTTGCAACAGAGTCAGATCCGCCGCCAGCGTGCCGGTTCTCACCGTGCCCTGCGAATACCCTTCGATGTCGGTCCAGTTCTTCGCCGCCGCCGCCATCAACCTCTGGAGCTCCTGCAAAATGGCCAGGGAGATCGTGCCCGGCGGAAGCGTCGTCGTCGGCAGTTCCGCGATATTAAGCCCGGGCGCCGAGCCATAGACGGTGCTCGCTTGCGCGGAAGTCTGTAGAATGGAAACGGCCATCGTCCTTGGGCCGACGAGGCAGGTTTTCGGGTCCAGCCAGAAAGGAACGCAGACCTCGACGCCGCCCGCACTGACCGCCGTGGCCGGAACCGGGATCACGTTGCCCGCGGCGTCGGTGAAGTTGACCGTCGTCGCGAGACTCGGATCGAGATTCGCGCCGCGAACCTGCACCTGAATCGTTTCACCGGGGTTCGCGGCCTGTTTTGACAACGTGAGGCTGCTGATGGTTGAAACCCCGGCCGCCGCACTCGTGGTGACCCGGCTCAGGTTGCTCGTCACGCAGCGGAACTTATCGCCGTTTGCAGCGGGTTGCACCACCATGGTCGCGGAGTTGGCGCCAGAGAAATTACCGCCATTGGTCAGATTGATCCACGCCGCGCTGCCGGCGGGCAACCGCTGCCACTGATACGCGAGCGCGCCGGTCGCGTTTATGGCAAGCACGGCCCGCGATCCCGCCACTAACGATTGGTTGGCCGGCGGAATGATGATCGCCGGCGCAGTCTCGTCGGCGTCGTAGACCTCCACCAGCGCGATTCCCGTCGCGTTGTTGACGCCGCTGATCTGCGCGGTGTAAAGGCCGGGCGTGAGTGAGACAAACAGCGCGGCGTCCTTCGAACCCGGCGGCAGGGCAAACGCCCCGAGCTGCGCGAACACGCCGGCGAGCGCCGGCCCGCCGCCCCAGTTGTCGTTCAACTGAATCTGGGCCGCACCACTGAAGAGCTTCAGCTGCGGATCCGCCAGCACTCCGCCGACGCCAAACTGCGCGAGCGCCGGGCCGACGCCACGGATGAGCAGTGCTTTTGGCGCGCTACCCGAAATAACGAAACCCGCCGCCAGAATATCGTCGCCCGTACCGACCTGCGTGCGCGTGGAGACGTTGGCAAGCCGCGCAGAGGCGGCGTCGGTCCCGGCATCGTAGAACTCGAGCAGTGCGACGCCCGTCCCCGTCGCCGATGTGATCTGGGCAGTGTACGCGCCGGCCGTGAGCGACGCCAGCAACGCGGCATCCTTCGAGTTCGGGCCGAGGCTGAATGCGCCAAGCTGGCCGAACGTGGCCGCGAGCGCCGTCCCGCCTCCCCAGTCATCGTTCGCCTGAATCTGCTGAATTCCGCTGAACAAGTTAACCTGGGGATCAACCAGCGCACCGCTCACACCAAAGCCGCCGAGTGCAGGTCCGATGCCGCGGAGCAAAACCTCCTTCCAGCCGCTTCCACTGACCACGAA
>JBBRCR010000213.1:0-13477 GCA_038204695.1 Opitutales bacterium
ACAGCAGTATGACCGCGGTGAGGCGCCGCAAACGAAACCGCCGTTGGAGCCACACCACGATGGGTCGCATCATGAGCGCCATGACACCGGCCGCGGCGAGCGGCCAGAGGACGTTGGCAAAAAAACCGAGGAAACGTCCGACGATGATGCACGCGAGGACCACCAACGCCACCGAGCCGAGAAAGGCGAACAACGTGAGTGCGGAACCGACGACGCGGCGCTGGCTTTCAGTCAAAACGGAATGGGGGGGCGGCTCTTCGAGTGCAGCCATGGGAATGGGAGCATTAACGTGGGTTGAGGGCGGAAGGCGACGGCGTTGGACAGCAGAGGCGGCCGGACTCGCGGAGGCCAGTCCTTAGTGAGGCCGCGCCGCGTTCAGGATTTCCGCATCGGGAACGGTGCGACCGTACGCCCCGTGTGATGCCGCCAGAACCAACGCGCAATGGCCGGAAGCAGGATGATCGCGCCGAGCATGTTGACGAGAAACATGAACGTGAGCAGCAGGCCCATGTCCGCCTGGAATTTGAGTTCCGAAAATAGCCACGTGCTGACGCCGATCGCGAGTGTGAGTCCGGTCAGGACGACCGCGGCGCCCGCATCCCTCAGCGCCGTGAACATGGCGTCCTCGAAATACTCACCCGCCTCGAGGGCGGCATGCAGGCGGGCAAAAATATAAATGCCATAGTCGACCCCAATGCCAACGCCGAGCGCGACCACGGGGAGCGTCGACGTTTTCAGTCCAATCCCGAGATAGACCATCAACGCATAGGCCAGGAAGCTGACCAACACGAGAGGCAGCACGATGCACAGGGTGGCCTTCACCGAACGGAATGTGACCAGGCACAGGACGATGACCGTGCCGAACACCCAGAGAAGGATGGGTTTCTCGGCCGCGGCGACCACCTCGTTGGTCGCCGCCATGACGCCGGCATTGCCACTGGCGAGTTGAAAGGTCGCCTTCGGGGAAGGATGCGCCGCGGCAAAGGCCTTGGTCGCGGCGGTGACGGCCCGCAGCGTCTCGGCCTTGTGGTCCGTGAGGAAGATCTGGATGGGCATGACGCTGCCGTCCGCATTGAGCAGCCCGGTGGACGTTTCAATCGGGGCAACCGCCTGGGCCAGCGCCTGCGGATTGCGCGGGATGATGCGCCATTTCAACGAGCCCTCGCTGTAGCCGGCGTTGATGTTGCGCGCGACGCTCGGGAGCGACAGCACCGACTGGACGCCGGGAACCTTTCGGATGTGTCCCGCGAACTGATCCATCAGGGTCAGCACGTCGAAGTCGACGCAGCCATTCGGAATGGCCTCCACGACGACGGTCATAATGTCGATCCCGATGCTGAACTTCGAGGTGATGACGCGGGAATCGACGTTGTAGCGGGAATGCGGGTGAAGCTCCGGCACGCCCACCTGCGTGTCGCCGATCCGGACGTAACTGCCTTTCCAATACGCCCAGACGCCGAGGACCGCGGCCAGGATGATGATGACGCGGGAAGGGCGCGGTCGCATGCCGCGCGCCAGCCGTTCCCACAGGGCGTCGCCTCGCGCCCGCTTGCGCATGACCCAGCTGGCGTAGGTGGGCGGCAGGTGCAGATAGGAGAGGATGATCGGGAGCAGGAAGAAGTTGGTGATTGTGATCACGCTCACTCCCAGGCTCGCGGTAATCGCCAGTTCGCGAATGACGGGGATCTTGATCACCAGCATGGTGAGGAAGCCGACCGTGTCCGTCAGGAGTGCGACCATGCCGGGCAGAATCAGCTGCATGAAGGCCAGGCGCGCCGCCGTGGGTCCGTCGTGTCCCTTGAACATCTCATTGCGAAAGGTGCAGATCTTCTGAACGCCGTGGCTGACGCCGATCGCGAAGACCAGAAACGGCACCAGGATGGAGAACGGATCGATGCCATAACCGAGCGCCGTGAGGCCGCCGAGCTGCCACACCACGGCGACGAGCGAGCAAAGGATGGGGGCCGCCGCGAGTTTCCACCGGCCGGCATAATTCCACACCAGCAACGCCGTCACGAGCACCGACAGGCCGAACAGCACCAGCACGCCCCGGGCGGCGGAGTTCACGTCGCCGATGATCTTGGCGAAGCCGATCACGTGGACATTGATCGCCCCGGCCGTGTCGCGCTCGACCCGGCTACGAATGGCCTCCAATCCGGCCGCCACCCGGCCGTAGTCGATTTTCTCGCCGGTGCGCGGATCGGTTTCGAACAGATGGGCGCTCACGATCGCGCCGGTGAAATCGTTGGCGACCAGGATGCCGAGCGTGCCCGACTTGCCGATGTTCTCGCGCACCCGGGCAAAATTCTGCGGGGTGGGCGTGAAATTCGCCGGGATGACATTGTCGCCGCTGAAACCGTCCTCAATGACCTCGATGTAGCGGACGTTTGGGGTGAAGAGCGACTGAACCTGCGGCCGGTCCACCGCGGGCAGAAACATCACGTCGTCGGTGACGCGCTTCAATTCGGCGAAAAATTCCGGCGTGAACATGTCGCCCTGTTTGGCCACGAGGGCCACGAGCACGCGATTCGCGCCGCCGAACTGGGCCTGGTGCCGGCTGAACGTGCGGATGTAGGGGTGATCGCCCGGAAGCGTCTTGTCGAAGCTGGCATCCACCCGCAGGTGAAACGCGAACCAGCCCATCACCACGGTCAAAAGTGCGAACCCGCACACCAGCGGTGTGCGCATCCGAAACATCCAGGCGGTGAATCGTTCGAGTGTGCCGATCATGGAAGGTGGCGCCGGACGTCTCCCACTCAGGCGGGAGGCAGGAGGGAAGCGGGTGCAAGTGGCGTCATCGTGGCGATACCGAAAGAATGGCCGCGCCGGCCTCGCCCAAGGCGAGCACGTTACCGTCCGGTAGTGCCAGCAGTTCGGCCACGGCGGTGGCGAGTCCCGGCAGCGGATGGAAGGAGCGGCCCGCATCGCGGCTGATGAGCAGGCCGCGCGCCTGGCCGCCGAGCACCAGGGCACTGCCCTTCAGACGTACGCCCGCGGCGAGCAGCACCGGCTGGGGGGTCGGCACCTGGACCCAGGTCGCGCCGTCGTTATCCGACTGATACACATGCCCCCGCAAGCCGTGCGCCAGCAGGCGCTGGCCGTCAAGCGGCAGGACTCCGTAAAAGGAACCTTCATACGGTGCGGGGATTGCCTGCCAGTTGCCGCCGCCATCGGTCGAGCGGAGGAGGGTGCCGTGTTCACCGGCGATATACAGCGTGCCGGAGGGGCCGCGCGTGATGCGGTTGAGGTGATAATCGTCCTCGATCACCTTTTGGCGGTTCCAGGTTTCCCCACCGTCACTCGTTCGGGCAAAAAGTCCGTAGGCACCCACCGCGATGACGTGCCGGGCATCGAGCGCCAGCACGTCGAGGAACGACTCCTGGGCGTTGTCACCTTTGAACTGCGGCCGCCACGTGAGCCCGCCATCGGAACTGGCGGCGATCAACGCCTCGTGGCCGACCACCCAGCCGCGCTTTGCGTCCGCAAAGCTGACTCCGGTCAGCGTGGCCGTCATGGGCGAATCCACCGTCTCCCACGTTCGTCCCCCCGTGGTGGACCGGAGAACCCCCCCGCGTTCCCCGACGGCAACGATCGCGTCGCCGGCGGCCGCGCCATCCAGCAGCAGCACCCGCGAAGCCGGGTCGGCCGCGCGGGCCCCGCCCGTGCCGCCCAGCGTCAGGGCGAGCAGGACGGGTATGAACCGACCCCGACTAGCGCACGCCTTCGCGGCGCAGCGATTCAGGCGTGTAGTCGGCCGGCGTGCGTTTGACCGCAAAGTCATACATTTTGTTTTCATTATCCAGGCCGACGGCCAGATACCGGCCATTCTGCAGGTCGTCGTGGACTTCGAGGGTGCTCCAGAAAGTCTGTGCATCGTAATAATTGATACAGTGCGCCTCCGACACCCGCCACATCTCGCCGCGGCGGTCATATTGGTCGGCGCTGAGAATCTGCCAGCTGTCCTCGTCGATATAGAAGGTTCGTCGCGGGTAGAGATGACTCGTCCCGGTTTTCAGCTTTCCTTCGACCACCCAGACGCGGTGCAGTTCGTAGCGGGCGAGATCCTGGTTGATGTGATGCGGCTTGAGCACCTCGCTGTACTTCACCTTGTCGCTGTGCAGCCGGTACGAATTGTACGGGACGATCATCTCTTTCTTGCCGAGAAGCGTCCATTCGTACCGGTCGGGGGCGCCATTGAACATGTCGAATTGATCCGTCGTGCGCTGGCCGTCGGCATTCGTGCCGGGGTTGTCATAGGCGACATTCGGCGCGCGCGTCACGCGGCGCCGGCCGGCATTGTAAACCCAGGCGCGCCGCGGCTCCTTCACCTGATCGAGCGTTTCCTGGGCGATGAGGATCGAGCCGGCGAGGCGGGCGGGGGCGGTCGTGGCCTGCTTGAAAAAGACGAGCGTGTTGCTGGCCTCGAGTTCCTGGGGCGTGATGTCGGCGCGGGCGTAGTTGAAGAGAAACTCGTCCTCGAACTTCACCAGCTGGTAGCCGCCGCCGCGCTCGACGGCAGCTTGATCAATGTGCCGCACGGCGGCGACGCCCCGGTACCGCGTGAGAAAGTTCCACACCACGTGCAGTCCGTTTTGGGGCACGGGAAACGGGATGCCCACAATCGCCCCGCTGATGCCGTTGCCGCCGGAGATGAGCTTCGCCGTGGTGGCGTTCTGGCGCGTCGCTTCGTACACGCGTTGTGGATACGAGGCGCTGCGGCGGGTGGGGTAGACCACGAGCTTGTACGTGGGATACGCCTTCAGGAGCGCGAGATGGCCGGCGGACAACCTGCCGTCATACTGGCCGGCGTTCGCCGCGGTGATCGTGAACTTCGGCTGATCCGCGGCAAATGGATCGGGATGGTGCTGGCCAACCTGGTAGCCCGCGGGCGGCGTGGTGAGGCCGCCCGCCCAGGCGGGAATGGACGCGTCCGCATTGCCGGCAGCCTCGGCGCCCAGCGGCGTCAGCTCCTTGCCCAGTTTGGCGGCGTCGCTTTCGCCGGCGACGGCACCGGCGGGCCCGGAGAGAATGGCGAGGAGGAGGAAAGTTTTTTTCATGGTGGCGAAGGCGCAGGGCGGGCGGTTGCAGGCGGGGGGGCGGGGCCTCAGAAGGAGTACTTCAGCGTGGTTGCGTAAAAATCGCGGTCGGCAAGCAGGTTGAAGCGGCCTGCCCCGGTGTAGTTCACGTAACGCAGCTCGAGAGACCAGGCGTTCCGATAATTGAATTCGAGCGCCACGTTGATGCTTCGGCGGCCGTGGATGTAATTGCCGAGTGGAAAGGGCGTGTTGCCCTCGACATCGTGGGTGTACGCCACGGTGGGCAGCAGGTTCACATTCGGGAAGATATTGTTGTATTCGAGCCGCCCCAGCACCTGGTAGCCCCAGGAAAAATCATCGGCGAAGGCGTCGGCATGCGTGGCCATGAACTGCGGGAAGCCCGCGCCGTTCATCGCGGCCTGGCTGCCGGCGGTGAACGTGGCCGGGCCGTCATAGCGGAGAAAGTCCTTCGAAGGCAGATTGGCCCACACGCCGCCGATTTCACCGAGCAGCGTGAACTGCTGCGACCCAAGCATGGGCCCGAACACTTTCGTCAGCGTGGTTTGCGCCGTCCACACCCGGTGGCGGCGGTAGCCTGGAATTTCGCGGCCATACTGACCCAGGAAATTTCCGACCTGGTTGTTGGCCCCGAACTGCGGCGCCAGGGTCGAGAGGGCGGCAAAGAGCAGTTCCACGTCGTCGACCTGCAGCGGCACGTTGTTCTTCAACGAAACCTCCCCCTGCCACGAGATGCCGGTTTTGCCGAGCAGCGTGTTGAAGCTGGTGCCGAACATGTCCAAACCTTCCGGATACTCGGTGAAATAGCGGCCGGTTTTCGCGGCGGTGAGCAGCCCAATCTGCCCGGCGCCGCGGGCGATGGCCTGGGCGGTCGGATAAAAGGGCTGGAGATTGGCCGGCAGCGCCGCGGCGGGTACATTGGTGAGCGCGGCGCCGAGCAGCGTGGTCAGCGCCGCCGGCACACCGGCGGCGGGAAATCCCGCCGCCACCATGGCCGGCGCGAGCGATTGTTGGGCCAGGCCGCTGGCCGTCGCCTGGACGAGCGCGGAGCTGATCGCCTCGGCGGGCGTCCGCGCGCTGATGACCGGGGAGCGGCTGTGGTAGCGCGCGTAGTAAACACCAAATTCCGTGTTGTTGAGCGCGGGGGCGAGCACGCGCGTGGCGAGGCCGTACTGATTGAAATTGTTGCCCTCGCGATCGAGGTCGCGCGGGATTCCGCCCAGCGTGCTGCCGAGATCGGCGACGCTGCCGAAGCCGAGCCACACGGTATTGCCGCCGCGGGTGGCGAAGTCGTTCGTCGAAAAATAAGTGCCCGCCGGCTCGAGTTCGTTCCGCCGGAATTCCAGCAGCCAGAACGGCTCGATCGTCAGGAATTCGTTCAGGCCGAGCGAGGCCTTCACCATGTTCACCGGCAGCAGCGCCTCTCTCAACTCCGAGCCGGGCGCCCGCAGTTTCGACAGGTCCGCGGAGTTCACGACGTTGATACCATTCGGAATGAAGGTGCTCTCGCCGAGACTCAGCACCTGGCGGCCGATGCGCAGTTCGAGCGGCAGGCTGGCCCCGACCGTGAACTTTCCGCGCGCGTAGAGATCGAGCAGCTCGGCTCCGCGCACCACTCTGTCCTTCGCCTGGTCCGACAACGGCGTGCGCAACGTGTCGTCCATCTTGAAATCGCGGAACCAGTAGCCACGGATCAGCGCGCCGTAATTGCCGTAGCGCAGCTCGAGATCGTGGGTCCCCTTCAGCAGTTGCGACACCCAGCCCTCGTCGTAGTTGAGATTGCCGTCGTCGGTGTTGACGGAGTTCTGCTGCCCGGGTGTGCCGTGAAAATTGGCGCTCGTGCCGTAGTAGAGCGAACTCGGCTGGCTCAGCCGGTAAAGACCGCCGAACGAGAGCGTGCTGTCGAAACTGCCCTTGAGTTCGCCGTGGGAAAACTGCAGCGCGTGGGCGGCGGGTGAAGCGAGGACGGCAGCGATTCCGGCGGCGACGAACGCACGGGATAGCAGGGCGACTACACCGGAAGACGATGGAATGTTCATGAGAATATCAACGAACCATGGCCGCGGATACTGTCTCCGCGAGGGGGCGGTCCGTATCAGGATTTCAAATTGCCGGGTGGCTGGTGTCGGCCCGCAAGAGAAACGGTCCGCAACGCCCCGGGGCAAGAGTGAACTGCGCGGGGCGTGCGGCGGGAGCACAGGTTGGTTGCGGGTAGTAGCTCGGCTTGGCGGCCCGCTTGTTTGTCTTGTTGGGACGGCGCCCGGTGCGATTTCAGGAATCTTGAAATCGAGAATCCGGCATCTTGAATCCGGGAAGGGCGGAGGCGCGGGCCGCGAGGCGAGGGGCGGTTAGGGCTTTGACGTGCCGGGCTTTTTCGCAACGTTGCGTGTTCGATCGATGCAACCGGCGACGCACATTCACATCAAAGGGGCCCGCGAGCACAATTTGAAGAACCTGGAGCTCCGCATCCCGCGCGGAAAACTGGTGGTCATCACCGGCCCCAGCGGCTCCGGGAAATCGTCGCTCGCGTTCGACACGATTTACGCCGAGGGCTATCGCAAATACATCGAGTCACTGAGCACGCAGGCGCGGCAGGTGCTCGACCAGTTGAAGCGGCCCGATGTCGATTTCATCCACGGGCTTTCGCCGGTCCTCGCCATCGAGCAGCGCACGGGTGCCGGCGGTCCGCGGAGCACGATCGCCACGGCGACGGAAATCGCCGATTATGCCCAGCTGCTCTGGGCTTTGGTGGGCGTGCAATATTGCCCGCGGGATGGCGGCCGCGTGGTCCAGCGCTCGCTCGATGACAATGTTCAGCGCGTGCTGGCGGAGTGCGCCGGCGAACGCGTGATGCTGCTGGCGCCCTGCATGCGCGCCAAGCCGAGCGTGCTGCGCGAGGAGTTGCCGCGGCTCCGCCAGCGCGGGTTTCAACGCGTCCGGCTCGACGGTGAGGTGAAGTCGCTCGATGACGCGCGCATCGTGCCCACCGGTGCGAAGGAGGTCGCGGTGGATCTGGTGGTGGACCGGCTGGTCGCCACCCCGGATCAGCGGAGCCGGCTCGCCGACTCGCTCGAACTCGCCTTTCGCGAGGGCAAGGATCGCGCCAGCGTGCTCGCGCAGAAGCATGCCGAGGCGCCCTGGCGCGAACTCCCGCTCAGCCAGTCGCTCGCCTGTGACGTGTGCGGCGACGTATTCGAGAAACTGACACCGCGCCATTTTTCATTTCATAGCCGCGAGGGCGCGTGTCCGACGTGCGACGGCATTGGTCGCAAGCTCCGCTTTGTCCCCGAACTGGTGGTGCCGGACCCCGACAAATCGGTGCGCGAGGGCGCGCTCAAGCCGTGGCGGATTGGCGGAAAGAACCTGATCATCAAACACAATGCGCTGCTGAAGCAGCTGGCGGAGCAGCTGCCGTTCGATCCGGATACGCCGTGGAAGAAGCTGCCGGAGGCGACGCGCGACCTGCTCCTGCACGGGGCGGGGGAGCGGCAGTTCGCCTTCAAGCTGCGGCGGATGCGGGAGCCGAAGACGATGGCATTCGGCGGCGTGTTCGGTGATCTCGAGGAGAGTTTCCGGCACACCGATAGCGAGGGTTTTCGCGCACGTCTCACCACGTTCATGGTGAGCGGACAATGTCCGGAGTGCCGCGGCACCCGGCTCAACGCGCGGAGCGCGGCGGTGCGGGTCGAGGCGGGAAACCACATTTCGGATACCGGTTTGGGCCGCCCGCCGCCGGGCAGCCCGGGACCGGCAGGGCTGACCTTTCCTGAATTCATGGCGCTCGACATCGGCGGGGCGCACGCCTTCGCGCGGCAACTCGTCGCCGCGCTCGGGTCGACGGACGCCGTGCGCGATGTCGTCACCGGGATTGAGCAGCGGCTGCATTTTCTGCTCGAAACCGGCCTCGGCTATCTGACGCTCGATCGCGATTATGGCACGTTGTCCGGCGGCGAATCGCAGCGGGTGCGACTGGCCACGCAGCTCGGCATGGGACTCGTGGGCGTGATCTACGTGCTCGATGAACCGAGCATCGGCCTGCATCCGCACGACAATCAGAAGCTGCTCGAAACGGTGCTGGCGCTGCGCGATCGCGGGAACACGGTGCTCGTGGTCGAACACGACGAGGACACGATGCGCGCCGCGGACGAGTTGATCGAACTCGGCCCGGAGGCGGGCATCGAGGGTGGCCAGCTTCTTTTTCAGGGCACGCCGGAAGCCTGCATGAAGCTCTCCGCGAAAGTCTCGCGCACGGGCCCGTACCTCGCGCGCGAACTCGCCGTCGTCCGCGACGCGAAACGGAAAGTGCCCGATGGCGCCTGGTTGACCGTGCGCGAGGCGCGCGCCAACAACCTGCGCGGCATCGACGTGAAATTTCCCGTCGGGCTGATGACCGCCGTCACGGGCGTCAGCAGCTCGGGCAAGAGCACGCTCGTGCTCGACATCCTCGCCGCGCAGGCGGCCCGAAAGCTCAACGGCGCCAAATCCATTCCGGCTCCCCACCGCCAGATCGAAAATCTGGATTTTTTCGAAAAGCTCGTGCAGGTCGACCAGGAGCCAATCGGACGCAGCCCGCGCTCGAACCCGGCGAGCTACGTCGACCTGCTGCCGTTGTTGCGCGATCTTTATGCGCAGGTGCCGCTCGCGAAGGTCCGTGGCTACAAGGGGAGCCGGTTTTCCTTCAACGTGCGCGGCGGCCGCTGCGAGCGCTGCCAGGGCGACGGCGCGATCAAACTCGACATGCAGTTCATGCCGGATGCCTACGCGCCGTGTCCCAGCTGCGGCGGCCGGCGGTTCAATCGTGAAACGCTGGAAATCAAGTTTCACGGGCAATCGATCGCCGACGTGCTCGACATGACCGTGCGCGAGGCGATCCGGCTGTTTCGCAACATTCCCCGCGTGATCGACAAACTGGAGACGCTCGACGCGGTCGGCCTCGGCTACCTGACACTGGGGCAATCAGCGACCACGCTGTCCGGGGGCGAAGCACAACGGATCAAGCTCTCGCTCGAACTGAGCCGGCGCCAGCAGGGTGCCACGTTGTACATCCTCGACGAGCCGACGACCGGCCTGCACTGGACGGACATTCAGAAACTGATGGATTTGCTCTTCAAGCTGCGTGATGCAGGTAACACCGTCATCGTGATCGAACACAACCTCGACGTGATCAATCTGGCGGACTGGGTGATCGATCTCGGGCCGGGGGGCGGCCGCGATGGCGGCGATCTGATGTATGCGGGACCACGGCAGGAAATCGAAGCGTGTGAGCGCTCATTGACCGGCCGGGCGTTGAAGCGCTGGCGGCAGGCCGGTCAGAAAACGTCGGGGGCGAAATAAAAAACTGGGACGGGGGAGAGCCTGACAAAAGAGCCCGCGGGTGACTTCATGCGGAAGGGCGACTTTCCAGTCGCCCGAAAACCGGTTGATCGAACGTACTTCGGCGGCTGGAAAGCCGCCGCTCCGTCGGAATGCGCGGAGCGTCCGTTCCGAATGTTCTGAGAATCTTCCTCCCAAAAATCCCTCTGCCCACGATTCGCTCCGCTTTTTTCGCGTTTCACCAGCCGAACGTTCGCTTGATTCGCAGCTGCTGGTAGAGCTCGCTCGAGAGCTCCTGGAGAAATCGGCTGGGCGTCATCAGCATCGCGGGACCGCCCTTCGTGTTCACCTTCGGGTAACACAGGTACAACTCATCCCGGGCGCGCGTCACCGCGACGTAGAACAGCCGGCGCTCCTCGTCGACGTCGTTGTTTTCAATCGCCCGGCGCAGGGGAAACATGCCTTCGGCGAGCCCGATGATGAAGACCGCGGAGAATTCGAGGCCCTTCGCCTGATGCACGGTCGTGAGCCGCAGCGCATCGGCATCCGGATCCGCCGAACGATCGCTCGTCTCGGAATTCAGCAGCATGATCTGCGCGAGCAATTCCTGCATCTCCTGATAACGGCTCGCAAACCCGATCATCGATTTCAGATCGTCGAGCCGCGAGACGTAGTTCGCGTAGGCCCCTTTCAGGTAGTCGCCGTACCAGCCGTCGATCGCGATCTCCACCGCGTTGTGCGGCTTCATGGTGCGCATGACCTCGCTCACCTGTTGCAGCGAAGCGACCAGCTTCGGCCATTCCTCCTTCGCCGCGGAAGGCACTTTCGACAGCACATCGTCCGTCGCGAGTGCATCGATGAAGTTCTGGTGCATCAGCCGCGCGTGATCGAGCGCGGCGCTGTGCAGCTTCTGCGCGTTCTTGTCGCCCACCTTCGGCAGCAGCACAGCGACGCGGTTCCAGGCGGCGGTGTCGCTCGGGTTGTAGACAAACCGCAGCAGCGCCACGAGGTCGCGGATGTGCGCCTGTTCGAAAAACCGGACGCCGCTCGTGATTTGATACGGGATCTGGAGCCGCGAAAGTTCCAGTTGGAGGTCGAGCGCCTGAAAATGGGCGCGATACAAAATCGCGATGTCGCTGAGCGAGCAGCCCTCGTCCACGAGTCCGCGAATCCGTTGAACAATAAATTGCGCCTGCTCG
Organism: Opitutales bacterium; assembly: GCA_038204695.1. GTDB lineage: Bacteria > Verrucomicrobiota > Verrucomicrobiia > Opitutales > Opitutaceae > ER46. The sequence continues at coordinate 11,567 of JBBRCR010000213.1, forward strand.
CGGCCGTCCATCGCCTGCACGAGATACGGCTTTTCGGAGTTGGCCCGATGTGGCCGGAGTTCCTTCTCGAACGCGCGGCCTTTCGGCTGCGCGAGCAGCACACCGTTGGCCAGTGCCAGAATCTGCGGCGTCGAGCGATAGTTTGTTTCGATCCGGTGGATCTGCGTGCCGGGATGGCGATCCGGAAACGTGAGGATGTTTTCGACGTTGGCGCCGCGCCACGTGTAGATGCATTGGGCGTCGTCACCGACCGCCATGACGCGATGATGCGAGCCAATCAGATCCACAATCTGCGACTGGAGCACATTCGTGTCCTGGTATTCGTCCACCAATACGTGGCGGAACCGGTGCGCGAAATAGGCCGCGGTTTCCGGCGAGCGTTTCAATAGATCGAGCCAGTGTTCGAGGAGATCGTCGTAGTCCAGCGTGCTCGATTCGCGTTTTCTTTCGGCGTACTTCCGGGCGAAGAGCGGCAGGTGCTCGACGATGCCCTCGTGTTGCGGAAAGAAGCGGGTGACGGTTTCAGGCAACGGCATCTGGGTGTTGCGCGACATCGAAAGGATCGCGTGCAGCGGACCGGGCCGCGGGTGGGTCTTGTCCTTGAAGAACGTCTTGTCGATGGCGTCCACCGCATCGCGCAAGGTGCCTTCGGATTCCTCGGCGTCGAGAATGGTGAACGTGCGCGGCAGCCCGATCGTTTCGCCGTGCATGCGCAACGCGCGGTGGCCCATGCTGTGGAAGGTGCCGCCCCAGAATCGCGCCGGCTCGACGCCCGTCAGATCCTGAACCCGATGCAACATCTCTTTGGCGGCCTTGTTGGTGAACGTCAGCAGCAGGATCTCCCCCGGCCGGACGCCCTGTGAGAGCAGGTAGGCGACGCGATAGGTGAGGGTGCGGGTTTTTCCCGAGCCGGCTCCGGCGAGCACCAGGAGCGGGCCGGGCTCCGCCGTCACCGCCGCGAACTGCTCGTCGTTGAGCTGGGCGCGGAAATCGATGGGCGGGATGCCGGAAGCGGCGGCGTGGGAATCGAGGACAAAATCCATCAAGGCGAAGAACAAAGGACCATGGTCGCGGTGCGCGCCACGTCAAAAAGGGCGCGACATGACCCCAAAGCGCAGTAGGGCGCAAAGAAAATCACCGCCGGGGACGGGCGCGTGGGGTCCCTTGGCTGCGGCTTCGCCACGCCAGGCTGTTCGCGGCTAAGAAACTCCCGGCTCGCGCGTGTGTCCCAGCACGAGCACTCTCCTCATCGTCATCACCTGGTTATGAAAAACTTTCTCCTGACTGGCGCTGCGTCGCTTTTCGCCGGCCTGGTCGCCGCTTCGGCGCAGCCGGCGCTCACGATTTACAACCAGAATTTCGCCGTCGTGCGGGAGCGCGTGCCGCTCGATTTGAAGGCGGGGGAAAACGCGGTCACGTTCGCGGGGGCGACGGCGCAACTGGAGCCGGATTCGGTGGTGTTGCGCGATCCGGCCGGCCGCGTGCAACTGCGAATACTCGAGCAGAGCTACCGCGCTGACGTCATGTCGCAAGGCGTGCTCCTCGAGTTGAATGTCGGCCACGTGCTCGACTTCCTGGTGCGGGACCAAAACGCGAAGGAGCATACCGTCCGGGGGAAAGTCATCCGCAGCGGCTACACTCCGGGACAGCCTGACTATCTGCCGATGCCGCAAGGCCGGCGTCAGTTCAGCGATACCACGCCGATCATCGAGGTCGACGGCAAGCTGCGGTTTTCCTTGCCCGGGGAACCGTTGTTTCCGGCCCTCCCGGGCGACGGAATTTTGAAGCCCACGCTGACCTGGCGGATTGGCGCGCCGCAGTCGGCCCAATTCGAAGCCGAACTCGGCTACATTACGGGCGGGATGAGCTGGCAGGCCGCTTACAACCTCGTCGCTCCCGAGAAGGGTGACA
>JBBRCR010000214.1:0-13470 GCA_038204695.1 Opitutales bacterium
GGGGAGACCGCCGCCACCGCGGCGGCGGGTTTGGCCGCGCCCGGTTCGTTGCTGGCAGCGCGGACGACTTTCTTCGATTTGTTCCTGAACGCCTGCGCTTCCTCCATCGTCAGGACGCCGTCCTTGTTGGCGTCGGCCTCGGGAAATCTGGCCAGCATTCCGGCGAGCCGGCTGGCCGCATCCGTCGCGCCTTTGACCACCGCGGGCTTGTCTGCCGGCTCGGGTTTGGCCGGCGGTTTCTGCGCCGGCTTCGCTTCCGGAACCGGGCGCCGCTCTGTTGCCAACTGTTTATGCCGCTCGAGCCATTGCTGCTGCGTCGCAAGAATGCGCTCCTCGTAGCCGGGCGGCGCGGCCTTGTGTGGCAGCTCCGCCTTCGGCTCGTTGTCCAGCAAACCGAGCGCGCATAGCCTGCGGTCCATGTGCTCGACGGTCTGTTCGAGTCCGGGCGTAAACTTGAAAAAACCATGCACGCCGCCGGCGCCGACGAATTTTTCCACTGGCAGCCCCGCCTGTCCGGCCTGCGCGACAAACTCATCGAGGAACGGCGCCACCGCGTCGCGCGATCCGTAGTAGATGACCATCGGCGGCACAGTGCGGACCGGTTTCGCGGCGCCGCCCGCGACCAGCTTCCGCATCATCGCGGGATCGAGCACGTCGGGGTCGGGGTTGAAGAGGAACATCGCGCCCGGCAGCGGATCGATGGAGACATCCTCGCCCGGCGGGCGGATTTCGTCCGCCTGCAGCGCCGCCGCAGGCAGATGGATGCTGCCCGACCCACCCACGGCCGCGATGCGTTTCGGATCCACGCCGAGTTCGGCGGCGTGCCGGCGCAGCCAGCGGACACCGCTGAAAATATCCTCCACGCATTTCGAGGACGTCGGCCCTTCCCTGCTCTTCTCGCGATAGTCTGCCTGGCCCACGACCATGCCGCGCGCCGCGAAGTAACGCGTCTGCTCCTCAAACTGCGGCTTGGTGGCGCCGGGTTCCTTCCAGCCGCCGTTGTAAAAGAAAATAATGGCCGGCCGACGATCCGCAGCCGTCCAGTCGGGCGGCTTGGTGATCGTCATCAGGAGATCGCGGTCGGCGTTGCGCTTGTAGGTCACCCGTTCCGGCGCCACAGTGGGCGACGCGGCGAAGAAAGGAAGCTGCGTCGCGGCCAGGATGGCGAACCGGAAGGGAACGATGGTTTTCATGGGGGGGCGGTTCCTGTTCCGCGTAGCAAATGCTTTTTCAGAAAGGCGATCTCCGCGCCGGGGGCGGGCGGATTGCCCTGATGATGGATTTCGCATTCGCGGTCCAAGGCGTCGTATCTTGCCTTCAATGGCAGCCCCAGGCTGACATGGTGAATCCAATCCTTCTGCGCCGAATCCGCTGCGAAGGGTGCTTCCGCCGGAGCGCCCGCGTAGGTGAGAAACAGCGGCGGGTCGTCCCGTGTGGCATGGCGCAGCGGCGAGGCCTCACGCAGCAGCGGGCGTTTCTCCGCCGACTCGAACTCGGCCTGCGACTTGGCGCCGAATAGCTGCCACAACGCCGCCCCGAGTTTCGTCACGCCCGCGTGCTGTTGGAAGTACTCCGGCTCCAGTCCGGCCGTGCCACTGTGCGGGCTGGCACACGTGACGCGCGTCGAGAGCCGGGCCACCGGATCCGCGCTGGCGGGATCGGCCAGGTCGTCGTGCAACGCGATCCACAGCGCCAGGGTGGCCCCGGCTGAACTGCCGCTCAGTGCGATGCGCGCCGGATCAAGGTTCCACTCCTTCGCCTTCGACCGGACGAACTGCACCGCGCGCGCGCCGTCGTGCATCGGCGCAGGAAAAGGCGCGTCGGAGCTGAAGCGGTAATTCGCGGAGACCACGGCGATGCCGGCGGCCAGGCACTCCTCGAAAACCGGCCGCGCCTGCACCATCGCCTTGTCGCCCGCCTTGAAGGCGCCGCCGTGGAAGAAGATCAACACGGGGGTCGGTCGGCCCAACGCAGCCGGCCAGAAGTCGAGAACGTTGCGCGCGTGCGGCCCATACGAGACGTTGGCGTGAGCCGGTGCCTGCCGGTCGCTGGTCGCGGTGGTCTTGGCCGACGTCTCGTTGTTGCCCGATTTCTTGAAGGCCCGCGCTTCGCTCTCGGTTAACACGCCGTCGCCATTAGCGTCGGCTTTGGGAAATTTCTTCAGCAGCTTCTGCAGTCTCTCGTCGGTCGCGGGTGATTTGTCCTGAGCTGCTGAGGTGCCCGGGACGACCAACGCGAGTAGTGAAATGACCAGGGTGAATGCTGTGATGCGCAGCGCTCGCATGGGGCGGTGCTGAATGGGCACGGCGCAGGTAGTCAGTGGAGTGTTCATGGTTTTATTCGGAGCGGGGTTGAAGGGGAGGTGCCGATTTCCGCGCGGCGTTGCGCAAGCGCCTGTTTCATCCCGGCGAGAGTCGCGGCGTGGCGTGGATCCTTGGCGAGGTTGATGTATTCGTGCGGATCGTTGATGGCGTGGTAGAGTTGCTGGCTGCCGTCAGGCCATTCGAGGTATCTGAATTCGCGAGTGTAGAAGCCGCGTCCCAGATTTCCGGGGCGGCGGTTGACCACCGTATAGATGGACGCCTTGCCGGGCAGCGAAGGGTTCTTCAGCACCGAGACGAAACTGGCGCCCTGCAAGCCGGCGGGCACCGGCAGTCCGCACAACTCGACCAGCGTCGGAAACAGGTCCACATACTCCACCAGCGCCGTGCTGCCGGTGCCGGCTTTCGCACCCGGGGCGACGACAATGAGCGGCGCGCGCGCCGACTCGTCAAAAACGCTCATCTTCGCGTAGAGCCCGCCGTGCTCGCCGAGGTGCCAGCCGTGGTCGCTCATGAAGATGATCACGGTCGAATCCCAGAGCTTGAGGCGGTCCATTTCGTCGAGCAGCACGCCGACCTGTGCGTCCATGAAGGACGTGGCCGCGTAGTAGTGCTGGATGATGGCGCGCCGCTGTTCCACCGTGAGGTCGGGCAGGTATTTCGGACCCGGCCCGAAGGCCACGGCGGGAATATCCTTCACGTGTCCCGGTGGCTCCAGTGGGGTCGGCATTTTGGCCGGGTCGTGCAGGTCGAAGTATTTCTGCGGCGCAGTGTGGGGCACGTGCGGCTTGTGGAAACCGGCGGCGATGAAGAAAGGCTGGCCAGAATTAGCGGAGAAAAATTTCACCAGTCGCCGCGCCGTCTGACCATCTGGCTCGTCGGCATCCGCATTCGCGGTAGCCTGCCACTCGAAGGGATCGCCTGCACTCGCTTGCGCGACGGGAGCGGCCTTGTTTTTCTTTCCAGCCTGCTTCTTCTTGGGCGCCTCGTCGCCTTCTGCGACCACTCCCCGCGAAGGCTCGGAGAAATAATCCCATTTGAGCAACCGGGCGTAATTGCCGTGGGCGATCTTGCCGGCGCCCGCCGTGAAGTAACCCTGGGCACTGAAGTATTCGGGCAGGAACTGGAAGTCGTCACCGAGCTGGCTGCGGGGGCTGGTGCTGTTGTTAAACACCCCCGTCGCCTCAGGGTAGCGCCCGCTGAGGAACGAGGTCCGCGAGACGTTGCAGACCGGGTAATTGCAGTAAGCGCGGTCGAAGCGCACGCCGCGCGCGGCCAGGCGGTCGATGTTCGGTGTCTTCGCCTCCGCCGCACCGTAGCAGCCCAGACGACAGTTGAGGTCGTCGGAAATGATGAGCAGCACGTTGGGCTTCCGCGAGCTTTCGGCGGCGGGCGCGGCACCGCCGAGGATCAGGAAACTGGCGCAGAAGGTGAGGATGAGGGATTTCATAATGGTGTCCTGATTACATGCCTTTCCGGCGCAGTTCCGCCGCCATGGGATCCTGGACTTCCTGGGCCACCTTCACGAGCAACTCGTGAAGACGTTTTTTTTGCCCCTGACTTTCGGGAGCAGTGAAGAGGTTGTTCATTTCATGGGGATCGCTCCGGTGGTCGTAGAGAATATTGTAGGGCTCGGGCGAGTACACGAACCGTCCGTCCCACGCCGCACGCCATTTGCCCAGGCCGATCCAGACGGCCTCGCGGCGCGGACCTTCGCCGGCGAGGCACCACGGCGCCATGCTCAGGCCCTGTGCGCCCGGGATCGGTGGCGCGCCCGCCAAGTCCAACAGCGTCGGCGCCAGATCCACACTGCTCACGAGCGCGTCACAAGTGCTCCCCGGCTTGATCCGGGCCGGCCACCGGATGATGAGCGGGGTGCGGAAGGCGGTGGCATAGGGCGAACCCTTCCCGCGCAGTTTTTCCGCATCGGCGGACGCGACGTGGCTGCCCAGATGGTCGCCATGATCGCTCGTGTAGAGGATGATGGTGTTTTCATCCGCGCCCAGACGCTTCAACCCGTCCAGCAACCGACCGATTTCGAAGTCAATGGCTGCCACCAGCGCGTAGTAGTTCTGGAATTTTTCACGAATCTTAGTCTCGGCCGCGCCCGTGAAATTCGCCCGTACGTCCGGCGGCAATACAATTTTATCCAGCGGGAACTGGTCCAGGAAGCGCCGGGGGCATTGCTCCGGCACATGTGGCGGACCGAAGGCGATGTAGTAAAGCCAGGGCTCGCCCTCCGCCGTGTGGCGCCGAGCGAAATCTAGCGCCATGTCCGTGTGCCAGGTCGGTTCCCAATCGTAGCCGGTCACGCGTTCCTTCCTGCCCTGCTGGTTGTATTTCCAGACCTCGAAATATTCGTGCGCCTTCTCGTAGCCGTTCCATTCCTGGTAGCCGCGCCGGCGCTCCGGCGGCACAAAGCCGCCCACTCCCTTCGCCGTCACGCCCGGGCCACCCTCCTTTTCCGGCTGTCCGCCGTCGAGGTGCCACTTGCCGATGTAGCCGGTCTTGTATCCGGCGTGCGCGAATACTTCGGCGAAGGTCGGATCCTTCGGATTCAACCGATACTTGTCATTGGCCAGCACTCCGTGCCGATGCGGGTACAGGCCCGTTTGCATGGTTGCGCGAAACGGGCAGCATACCGGACTCGAACTGACGCTGTGCCGGAACAGGATGCCTTCGCGGGCCAGGCGATCGAGGTTGGGCGTCCTGGCCTGCGGGTCGCCCATGCAACCCAAGATCGTGCCGCGATGTTGGTCGGGCTGGATCACCAGCACGTTGGGCCGCCGGGAATTGTTTCCCTGCCCTTGTGCCGGCGCCGCGGCTGGGACCACCTCAGGGCTAAGAAGGATCACCGCGAGGAGGACGGAGGCGCCCCGATCCAATGGAAGTGCCCCCCGCCTCCCCACACAAAGCCACTGAATGGTGGAGCGCGTTGTCCCCAACGCGCGTGAAATGTGCGTCCGCAGGAAGCGCGTTGAGGTCCACGCGCTCCACCCCGACTGCAGGACCCCGGCTGAGCTGTTGGAATTCATTATGAGGATAAAGTTGGTCCCGGGTTGGGAGAGTTGCTTGCGGGAAAATCACGGCTTCGGCCGCGCCACGTTCCAGCCGGCACGGCGCAGGCCTTCGAGCGCGCGCCGCAAGTCCGCCTGCGCCGGATCGCCGGCGAGGTTGCGCGTCTCGTGCGGGTCGCTGACGTAATCGTAGAGTTCGGCAGCGATTTCCCTTCCCTCCAGGTCCCAGCCCACCCGCCACGAAACCAAACGGTGAGTGGGGGTGCGGACCGCGAAGCCGAGGATGAGGGTGTTCTTGCCATCAATCACCCGGTGGCGATCGAACACGTGGAAAACCGCGGATTTCCATGGCCGCTCCGGATGCTCGAGCACCGGCCTGAAGCTGCGTCCATCCGATACCGGCAGCGCTGGCAGACCGCACAGATCCAACAGCGTCGGTAAAATGTCCACGGTTTCGACCAAGGCACGGCTGTGGGTCCCAAGCTTGGTTGTGCCCGGGGCGCGCACGATCAAGGGCGCCCAGGTGGCCGCTTCGAAATTGGTGTGCTTGGACCACAGCCCGCTATCCCCCAAATGCCAGCCATGGTCTCCCCAAAGCACAACGATGGTGTCTTGGGTCAGGCCGAGCGCCTCCAGTTCGTCCAGCAGCCGGCCGACCTGGGCATCGGTGAAACTGACGCACGCCCGATAGGCACGGATCAGATGGCGGGCGGTCCGATCCGGCATGCGCTGGCCCATCTGCAACGGCGCGTAGTCGCCGTAGCTGTAGTTGAACATATTGGGATGCCCGCTGAAGGCCACCTCCGGCATGTCCCTGGGTAATTCCGGATTGGGCGCCAGGCTCATGGCCCCTTCGTCGTAGAGATCCCAATACTTCTTCGGTGCGCAGAACGGCAGGTGCGGTTTGAAAAAACCAACCGCCAGCATGAAGGGCTTGCCTGCTGACTTCAGTCGGCGGATCTCCTCGATCGCGCGGTCGCCAGTCTGGCCGTCGGGATAGACGTTGTCCGGCACCTCCGCACATTCGGTGATGGGCGGCATGTCCGCGGGCGGCGGGACGGAGGCTCCCTTCGTCTTGCCTTTCCCCTTTTGCGCCAGCCTCGCCTGCTGGTTTCGATTCTTCAGCGCTTCGTGCGCGGGATCGGCATACTGGCCTCCCGCGGGAGTCCATTTGACATCGAACGTGTCGCGCCCGACCGGGCCGCCCTCCACGTGCCAGATTTTGCCCAGCGACACCGTGCTGTAACCCCCCGCTTTGAACGTCTCGCCCCAGGGGCGGGCCCCCGCGATCTTTTGCCAGACGGGCGGCCCGTAAATCTGGTGCGTACGTTCGGATCGCAGGGAGGTCAGCAGGGCGACCCGCGAGGGAATGCACACCGCGAACTGCACATAGTGACGATCTAACCGCATTCCGGAAGCCGCGAGCCGGTCGATATTCGGGCTCCTGGCCTCGCGGCAACCGTAACAGCCCAATTCCGGCCGCAAATCATCCACCGCAATGAAGAGAATATTGGGCCGCCTGACCGTTTCGGCGGCAAACAGTGTCGCCGCTGAGAAAAGGCCAAGGCTCGCGAGCAGAACCCCGACCAGTCGGGAGGGCGCGCAGGGGAGATTCAGTGCATCTTTCATGCTGCTTCCAATCGTTGGCGGATGTTCGGTTTGAACGCGGGATTCGGCGTGGGCAGTTGCGCGCCCACATTTCGTGTTGATGCTCTTTTGCACCCGGTTGTTGTAATTGTCGGTGTGCGATAATCCCACAGGTAGGCGGGCTGGGAGTTCGTCTGCTGGTAGTCGCGCTGGGTCTGGAAATAGCCGAAGGTGTTTTCGCTGTAGAACAGGTTGACCGAGACGGCGAGGTTGCCCTCCGAACTGCCGAAAATCCTGAACTTCTGCATACGATACACGCCGGTCGTGGCCGGGCGCAGCCCGGTGCGCGAGGGATTGCACCAGGGCGCGGGACAGTGCGCATTGGTGAAGAGCACGCCCGACGCCGCGAGCCGATCAAGGTTGGGCGTGCGCGCCTGCGGGTGACCGCCGAGGCAGCCGGCCCAATCGTTCAGGTCGTCGATGGCGATGAAGAGGACATTGGGCTTTGCGGGCGCTGCGGCCGCGGAACCACCCACGGCCGAAAGAAGGAAGCCAAGGCAGAGCGGAAGAAAATGAGTTTTCATGGTGCCGGGTGACATCGTGGCGGCGGGATTTTGCCGGTCACTTTTTCGCTTCGAACGATGGATTGGGGGTGGGGAGTTGCGCGCCCACCTCGCTGCGCCAGCCATGGAGTCGCGCACGCAGTTCCGCGGCGCGGGCGGGCTCCTCGGCCGCGCGATTCGTTTGCTCGGATGGGTCGGCCTTGAGATTGAAAAGTTCGAGCCGGCCATGCTCGAAATACTCCAGCAACTTCCAGTCCCCGGCCCGCACCGCGCTCACCGGCGCGGTCGTCGCATAGTAGTGGGGAAAGTGAAAGAACAACGCGTCGCGCTCCAGCCGGCCATCGGGGTTTTTCAACAACGGCGCGAGGTCCATGCCATCTGCCACCGTGGCCGCGCGCGTTGCCTCTGCCGTGCCCGCGCTCAGCAGCGTGGGAAACAAATCGGCGAGCGTCACCGGCTCGGGGCATTCTGCGCCTCGTGCCGCGACGCCGGGCCAGTGTACGAACAAAGGGACGCGGATGCCGCCTTCGTAGAGCGAGCCTTTGCCAGAGCGCAGCGGCGCATTATTGGTCACCGGCACGGTCTGCCCGGCCTTCCGGTCCACGCCAATGTAGCCGCCGTTGTCGCTCGTGAAGATGACGATCGTGTTGTCAGCGAGGCCGCGAGTGCGCAGGTGGTCGAGGACCCGGCCCACGCTGTCGTCGACGCTCTTCACCATGGCGGCATAAACGGCGTTTTGGTGATGCAGACCCGGTCGGAGTTTCGCCGTGAAATGCTTCACGTCCGCCGGCTTCGCCTCGATTGGCGTGTGGGGCGCGTGATGGGCTAGGTAAAGAAAAAAAGGCCGACCCGCCGCGCGGTCGATTACCTGCAACGCTTCATCGGTCAGCCGGTCGGTCAGGTACTCGCCCGGCTGGCCGAATTCGAGGTGCGGCACGTAGCGGTATTCGGCCCCGAACTGCCCGGTGCCGCGATAAGGCCACCAATAGGTTTGCGGCGCGCCCCAGTGCGTGCCGCCGATGTTCACGTCGAAGCCGTGCGTTTCGGGATAATGGTTCGCGTCGCCCAGGTGCCACTTCCCGACGAGCGCCGTGAAATAACCGGCCTCGCGCAACCGCGCCGCCAGGGTTGTTTCCGCGTGCGGCAGATCGTGCCGCGAACGGCCATCGAGCATCCGCCGGCTGGTGTTCTTCTCGAGCGAAGCCTCGATCCAGACGGTGATGCCCAGACGGGCGGCGTGTTTGCCCGTGAGCAACATGGCGCGCGTCGGCGAGCAGACGGACATCCCGTAAGCCTGCGTGAACCGCACGCTCTCTCGCGCCAGCCGATCGAGCCGCGGCGTCTCGTGCAAGTCGGCACCGTAACAACCAAGATCCGACCATCCCAGATCGTCCGCGAGGATGAGAACAATGTTGGGCTTCGCGCCGACCGCGGCGATCGCCACGGCGCCAAAAACGCAATAGGCTGCGGCGAGCGCGAAGCTCCGCCACGCTGATCGCGCGCCGACCCATGCTGACACAATGCGCATCTCCATTGGATTCATCGTTTCAAGCAACGGCAGCGCGAGGCTGACGCCAGCGCTGCGCAAGAAAGAGTGCTGATCCAGGTTCCAAGACATGTTCACTGGATGGGGTAGGGGTTTACCTTCTTCGGAAATGCATTCCATGCATCTGCCTAGAAGCTTAGCGGGATGGGGCGGAGCAATCTATACAGACTGCGACAATGATTAGGTGAAAAACGACGTTTCGCGACGCCCCGGGTCATGGGCAAAGAGGACGTGACGTGCCCGTTCCTGCCATCGTTCTCGTCCTCTTTTTCCGGCCGCGAGAACGAGAACGAAGCGGTAAGCTGCGCGCCCGCCGGCCGGCTCCGCTACGGGCGTCTTCGGGGCGCCCGGCTGAGGCGGCGACGACCGCAGCTTATTGTGGGTTGGCGGCGGCCCAGCCGCGGACGAAGCCGATGCATTGGGCGATGTCGGGGACCGATTGCTGCCAGTTGTATTCGTATTCGATGGCGATGTTGCCGTCGAATTTCTGCCGGCGCAGTTCGGCGAGGATGCCGGGGATGTCGGTGATGCCGGTGCCGAAAATGGTGTCGTGGTTCCCCGGCCCCAGAGCCGCGCGTTCCTTGAGGTGGAGGCTGATGATGCGACCTTCGAGGATCTTCAGCCCATCGATCGCGCGAATTCCGGACGTCTGCCAGTGCCCAACGTCGGCGCAGGCACCGATGCGGCGGTCGCGGTTCTTCACCAGATCACGCACATAGGTCGGATCCCAGATTTTATAGTCAGGCTTGTCGGGCTTCCGCGCGTGCTGGTGGATGCCGACCTTGATGTCGTATTCCTTCGCTAGTCTTTCGATCAGGTCGAGCGCACCGATCGACTCCGTGATGATGGCCGGCAATTCCATCTTTCGCGCGAAATCGAAGACCTTGCGCGCCTCCGCCTCGTCCGTGGGAATCGGCACGACGCCGTAATTGACGGCCATGATGCCGTGTTTCTTCAGTTTAGCCTGCACGAGCCGCACGAGTTCGTCGGGCGCATGGTGGTTGAAAAGCTCCGGGCGCTCGTTGATGAACTTCAGGCCCATGCCCAGCTCGATGACTTTTCCGCCGGTCTGTTCCGTCTTTTCGATCGCCTCGGAGAGCGTGAAGAAACGGAAACTGTAAGCCTGCGGACCAATCGCGAAACCGCCGATGCGGTATTCGGCGGGGATCGGCACGGCGGCGAACGTGAGCGAGGCGGAGGTCAACGTCGCGAACAGCGCGAGCGGACGAAAAAAGATGGTGGAGAACATGGGGATTTAATGAAGACTAAAAACTATGTATATAGAGCGAACCTGCCAACGGAGGGTCGTTCCGACCTCGATCCCGAAATAAACTGTGGATGCGGCGTTGGGAGTCTTCAAGGTCGGACGCAGTATAGCGAAGGCGGCGGTTTAATCCTAGACGAGTTGCGGCAAAGCTTAGGTAGAATGCGACATTTCCCCACCCGTTCCGCCGCGCTCAGGAAACCCGGCCCGCCTCCAGCCGATAACGCCGCGGCGTCAGCCCGATATGCTCGCGAAAATAGCGCGTGAACGCACTTTGATCGCAGAACCCGCAGGCGAACGCGATTTCGCCCAGGCTGTGGTCGGTCTCGCGGATCGCGCGACAGGCGACGAGCAAGCGCGTCTTGATCAGAAAATTGTGCGGGCGGATGCCGAAGACCTGCTTGAACTTCCGTTGCAACTGCCGCGACGACACGCCCGCGAACCGCGCCAGCTCGCCGATCGAGAGCGCTTTTTCGTGATGTTGACGGATGTAATTCACGGCTTTCGTGAGCTCGCCGAACGGCTCCAGCAAGTTCGCCCGTTCCTGGTAGCTCTGCGAGAAACCCATGATGCCGATCACGGTGCCGTCGCGCGCGCGCATCGGCAGTTTGTTGACGACGAACCAGTCGGGCACGCCCTGCTGGTCGAACCACAGCTCCATCCGGTTCAATAAAGGCTCGCCGGTGCGGAAAATCTTTTCGTCGTCCGCGACATACGACTGCGCCATGTCCAGCGGGTTCAAATCGAAATCGGTGAGACCGATCACCTGGGCGGGGTCGGTGAGATGGTAGATTCTGCGGTTGGCGCGGCTCATCACCATCAACTCGCCGGCGCGGTTTTTCGCGAAAAACGACACGCCCGACATCAGATCGAAAAGCGAGTAGAAAAGGTGCGAAGGGTCCACCTGCCGGAGCCACGCGTCGCGCTTCGCCAGCCGCGCTTTCCGCTGCGCGCTCGTAAGCGGAACGGCCGGCGGACGGACCAGCGGGGTCGACAATATCGCGCTCGTGATGCCGCAGCCTGCATAGATCGTGCGGCGCGAGCGAGAATTCTTTGCGGCATTTCGCGGCCTTGGGGTTGAGCCGACACGCATCGGACGCGCCGCTCACCGAACGGATCAAGACGCTCGACCTCGCCACGGACCGCCGCATGCTGAATGCGCGCTTTCGCATCGGCCGCGCGGCCGGGCGTGTCCCCCCGATCCTCCGGCGCGAGGCGCTCGTGTTCCTCTCCGATCCCCGCGCGGTCGAGGTGGCGCGCGCGTTGTTGCGGAGCGAGTCGCCGCTGCTCCGCGCCGCCGCCTTAAAATGTCGCTTTCCGCACAAACATTGCCGTGTCCTGCATAGACCTAGCCGAGCGGGTTCCGGTAAGCTACCTGACACACTCTTCCCGGGCCCCAAACCTATTATCTGCAGAAAGAAACCTTAACCATGTCCGATTCAAATTTTTCGCGCCGCGAATTTCTTCAACTCACCGCCTCGGCTGCGGCCATGCTCGGCTTGGCCGGTTGCGCGGACGTTACCATCACCCCCACGCCGAAGCTGCGCCCGCCGCGTTCAATCCAGCGCGGCGCCAACGTCCGCATTGCCGCGATGGGTTTCAACAACAAGGGCTTCGGCGACGTGCGCTCCTTCCCCGATGAGGAGATCGTCGCGCTTTGCGACGTGGATTGGGGGCTGGAAAAGGTTCAGCAGACTTTTAGGGATTTCCCCAATGCCAAACGCTACAAGGATTTTCGCAAAATGCTCCTGGAAATGGATGATCAGATTGACGCCCTCGTCGTCAGTACCCCCGATCACATGCATTTCCTTCCGGCCTATATGGCCATCGCGATGGGCAAACATGTCTTTGTCCAGAAGCCGCTGACCCGCACCGTCTGGGAGGCCCGCGAACTACGCCGCCTCTCCGAGCAGAACCCCAAGGTTTGCACCCAAATGGGTAACCAGGGCCACCAAGGCGAAGGCTGCCGCTTGGTGAAGGAATGGATCCAAGCCGGCGTGATCGGGCCGGTTCACGAGGTCCACATCTGGACCAATCGCCCCATCTGGCCGCAGGGCTGGACGAAGCGGCCGGCCCCCATACCAATCCCCCCGGGGCTGGATTGGGAACTCTTCCTCTGCCGCGCCCCCAAGCGTCCTTATAGCGACGCTTACCACCCGCACGACTGGCGCGGTTGGGCCGAATTCGGTGCCGGTGCCCTGGGCGACATGGGTTGCCACACCATGGATGCCGCGTTCTATGCGTTGGACCTGGGCGACCCCATCAGCATCCAGGCCGAAGCCCCGCAGGCGATCGGCGAAAGCTTCCCGCCGTGGTCGGTCATCACCTATGAATTCCCGGCCCGCGGCAATATGCCTCCGGTCAAGGTAACTTGGTCCGATGGCGGCAAGCTGCCGCCTCGCCCCAAGAACCTGGAACCCGGCCGCCAGTTGGCCAAGCGCGGCCAGTATTACTTGGGGGAGAAGGGGACGATTTACGACGGACAAGACTACTGCAACAGCCCGCGCATCATCCCGGAGGCCAAGATGCAAGAACTTCAGCCGAACCTTCCGCCCAGGACCATTCGGCGGCCTGATCCGCTCGGCAACCCGCACCTGGCCTGGATCCAGGCGATCCGCGCGGACGACCCGGAGTGGGCCAATTCGCATTTTGCCTATTCGGCGCGGCTGACCGAGTTCGTGGTGCTGGGTAATCTTGCGCTGCACGCCCCGGGCCGGAAAATCCTGTGGGTCGGCGCGAAGATGGAAGTAACCAACATGCCCGAGTTGAACCAGTTCGTTAAGCCGACCTTCCGCGCGGGATGGACCCCTCGCGAGCTGAAGGAAGTCAATCGCGAGGGCACCGAAGACTTGAGCATGCCCACGCAGTTGCGCGACGGCACCCCCAGTTACATCAAGAAACAGCGAGCTGAGAAGCTTCTCCACAGGTAACCCGAGCGGCACGTCGAGAACGCGTGCGCCGATTATATGCCGTATCCGCAGCGGGCCATCCGCACGCACGACTTTCTCTACATCGTCAACTGGGTCTACGGCAAACGTCCGCGCGAGGAACTCTACGATCTCAAATCCGATCCGCACCAGACGAAGAACGTCGCCGCCGAGCCCCGTTACGCCTCCACGCGCGCGCAATTGGACCGCCGGTTGATGGAGGAATTGACTCGCACCGGCGATCC
>JBBRCR010000215.1:0-13444 GCA_038204695.1 Opitutales bacterium
CCGGACCGCTTTCAGAGAGGAACCGCTTCAAACTCCACCGCCACCACCCTCGCCGGCAACCAAGCCGCTAAGAAAAAACCAACCTATCTCAGAAAAACAAAAACCTTCTCGGCATCACGCTTGACTTCATTTCCCCATAGCGGGGTCATGGGGTTGACTCCTGACAAGTCGGGCTCCGCTTTTTGCGGTTACTCCAAATGGAACCGTATTTGATTTGGCTTCTCTGGGGCACTTGACTCCGCACTGGGCTATGGGCTATGGCATGCCTTTTCTCGGTGAAGGATACCTACAGCATTAAAGAACTCCAGCGCGAGACGGCCGCAGCCGTTCGCACCGCTGAGGAAGCGTCAGGCTGGGGGTCAGGCTGCGGAAAGTGACATTCCATACCATAAACTGAGTAGATGGAGGCATGGCACTGGCCGCGGAAACGGACGCCACTCGGGAGCATGGCTCGCAAGCTTCGGCTCGAATTTCCCGGCGCAATCTATCACTTCCAGCTACTGGTTCATGCAGCGGCCAGCCGTGCGACCGGATTTCGTCGTCGCGACCAGTGCATTAACGGAGGCCGGTGGATTGGCGGATACCCCCGTCGGGCGCAGCAGCTATCATGACTTTCTCGCCTGGCAGGCGGCAGGAGGTCCCGCCGGCAAGAATGCGGCCGATGTCAATCTTGGCCGTGGATGGGGGGCGCTGGGCGGCGCTGAATTCAAGGAGAAGTTGATTGACGATCATGGCATCTCCGCCGAATGCCGGGCCTGGGAAGAAAGCGGCGCCGATGAGGTGCGGGAACGGCGCTGGCACCAGGCGCTGGAACGAGCGCTTGTGAAGCGCGACCTGCGGGTCGTAGACGTGCGCTCCGGCCGGAAGTCAGCCTCGTGGAAACTCGCGATCGCCGCATGGCTGAAATCGAACTGCGATGCCCGCACCCGCTGGATGGCGGAGGCTCTTTCGCTCGGTGTACCCGCAGCGTTGAGTCGAAATCTGACCCACTATCGGCGCCACCTGCAGCGGACCGACGAAACCTGGCGACGCCTGACATCACTTTCCGCAGCGTCTGGCGGATTTTCCGGCGGGGAACTTCTCGCTTCTGCATGCGATTCCGGCGATGGGCTCGAAGTTCAAACCGGCGGAAGTTTCGGGCCCGTCGGGTCAGCCGGCGCGCGCGGCGGGTCAATACTCCGGCACCGTGACGTTCCGATTCGGCGACTGAGCAGCGGGGTACCGATGACTCATTGTGTGCATGGCGGCGCACTCCGACGGAGCGGCGGCTTTCCAGCCGCCGAATTACGTTCGGCCGACCGGTCCCGGGCAACTGAGCAGCGGGGTACCGATGACTCATTGTGTGCATGGCGGCGCAGTCCGACGGAGCGGCCGCTTTCCAGCCGCCGAATTACGTTCGGCCGACCGGTCTCGGGCGACAGGAAAGTCGCCCCTCCGACGGGCCGTTCGCGGATTAGTCCAACGCGCTTCGCTGCGCGACTCGGGGCGGGACGCCCCATACTGTTGTGCGGAAAGAAAACATGGGCGGGACGCCCATGCCACGCCGGGCATGGACCTCACCTCAAAGTGAAATGATCGATGACATCTCGTTTTCCGTGGCGGCGGGCGCCAGCGAGTGGTTGGGGAAGACGAATAAGACTGGGAAGACATGGAAGACGCAGAAGACACCATCCACTCGCTGGCGCTCGCAGCCACGGAATTGCGACTCGCTGAACTTTGGGCCTTCGCATTCGCGTTTATTCGCGTTCATTCGCGGTTAAGAAATCAGGCGGTCTGTTTTCGTTCGGTTGCCACGGGACAGCACATCGTCCAGGCGCATCACCCCGGCCGGCCCAGCCGCGCGAGCACGGTGCTGGCCGCATGATAACCGCACATCCCATGAACACCGCCACCGGGAGGCGTTGAACTGGAACAGAGAAACAGACGCGGGTTCGGTGTCGTATATGGATTCAGGCGCGGCACGGGTCGGAACAGAAATTGCGCGAGATCGTTCTGCCCACCGGCCATGTCGCCGCCGATCATGGTGGGATTGTGCGCCTCGAGTTGCGCCGGGCTGATGCTGTGGCGCGCGAGAATGCAGTCGGCGAAGCCAGGCGCGAACCGCTCAATCTGCGTCTCGATTCGGGCGGTCATGTCCTCGATACAGCCGTTTGGCACGTGACAGTACGCCCAGCCGGTATGCTGTCCCACTGGTGCGCGCGTGGCGTCGAGCAATGATTGCTGCGCCACCAGCACGAACGGTTTTTCGGGGGCGCGCCCACTGGTCGCTTCCGCTTCCGAACGCAGAACATCTTCGAATGTGCCGGCGACGTGAACCGTCATCGCGGTGCGGCATTCCGCGTTGCGCCACGGGATCGGTTCGCGCAGCGCCCAGTCAACCTTGAACACCGCTGCTCCGTGGCGAAACCGCGCAAGCCGCTCGCGATAGCCGGATGGAAGCGCGTCACCGGCAATTGCTGCCACTTGCCGCGGACTGAGATCGAAGAGGATGGCGCGCGCGCCCGGCAGTTCGCGCATGTTCGTTACCATGCGCCCGAGTTCGAGTTGTCCGCCGTGGTTTTCGAACGCGCGCACTAGCGCGCTCGTGATCGCCTGCGACCCGCCGCGCGCGCACGGCCAGTCAATCGTGTGCGCCGCCGCCGCGAGCACCAAGCCGAACGAAGCGGTGCCGGCGCGGTCGAGTGGCATCACAGCGTGCGCCGCGCAGCCGGCGAAGAGTGCCCGCGCCGCTTCGCCGTGGAACCGGCTGCGAGCGACGCTCTCACACGAGCGCAACCCGAGCAGCCCGAACCGCGCCTTGTTCAACAGCGAACCGCGGCCCGCATACCACACCGGGCGCAACAGCGATTGAATAAACGCCTCGTCCGCGATCGGCCGCAGCATGTTTCTCCATGCGGAGCCATCCGGGCCCAAGGCCGCCGCCGTGTCGCGCAATGAACGCTGAAGCACGGCGACGCTGCCGTCGGGCAGCGGATGCGCGAGCGGCGTGCGCGACCACACCCACTCGAGTCCAAACTGCGTCAGTCCCATGTCACGGAAAACGGGAGACAGCACGCCCATTGGATGGATTGCTGCACACACGTCGTGCACGAAGCCGGGCAGCGTCAGCGCGGCGGAACGGCAGCCGCCTCCCGGTGTTGCCGCCGCTTCGATGATTTGGACAGAAAGTCCTGCGCGTGCGAGGAGGACACCCGCGGTCAACCCGTTCGGCCCGCTGCCGACAATCACGACATCCGGAGAGGCGTTTGCGCTCGGATAGGCGGCCATGGCGGGATCCATGATCCTTTGTTTCAAATTGAGCAAACGGTGAGGTGGGGACCAGTCGTGATGACGCGAGGCGGTTCTTGGTGAACCGCTTTTTCGTGTCGGGCGCGGGGTGTCGGCCGCTGGTTATTAGCTATGGGTTATTAGCTATCGGTTATTTGTGGTTTGTTGTTCGCGGCGGTGTGAACGCAGCCTTGTCAGTCGCGATGGATTCTGAGCGACTTTCGGCCTCCGCGTTCACTTCTCATGTCCGACATCAATCGCTTCCTGCTCGAGAACAATCTTCGTATCGCGACGAACCCCTGTGTGAGTTCCGACTTCTGCCTCGACTGGCCGAGCTTGCGGGGTGAGCTCGCGGGCGGCGCGTCCTTGAAGGTATACGGCAAGAGCAGGTTCGAGACGAAGGCGGGCGGCTGGACGCTGCTCGAGAATGCCGCGGGCGACTGCGCCTGGCGGCTCGAGGGCAGGACGGATGCACTGACCGATGGCGTGGCGCTTGCCGGTGGCGCGATGGCATTTCCCGCGACGTTCGCGAATCTCCTGCGGCTGAAAAACCTGGTGCAGGAGCACAACGTGCGCAGCACGATTTTCCCGACGGGCACCGACAAGCTCGGCCAAAGCACGCTCGGAATTGGCGCGCGGTTTACGACGCTGCACTGGCCCGCGGTCGACTGGGCGATGAGCGCGCTCAGCCTCGGGATGACGGCCAACCAGAATTCGATTCCGCGCGAACTGGTATATGACGTCGACGTGATGCTCGCGGGCAGACTCGACACCGTGCCGTTCCCGTTCATCGGCACGAACGTGCCGGAAGGGCACCAGGGTCAGAGCGTCGAAGGCATGAGTCACGGCTGCATCCTGGCGAAGCTGAAAACCGGTTTTCACCGGCGGGGCATCGCGTGGAGTTTCAATGCCGACCACCAGCCGATCGGTGGAAAATTCGATCACCGCGAGGATGCGCTGGTCAACGGCTGCGTGCTCGCAAGCTACATCACATTCGATCTTTCGCCGGAGCTGGCGCAAACCCGAGTGCCGGAGGATGCGGCGAGCTGGGTCCAGGCAAACGTGCCCGCGGAGTTGGTGGCACGAGTAAGAGCGCGCGTGGCCGCGGTGGGTCTGACGCTCAACGAAAACGAATTCGCGCGACTGCTCGCATACGTCTGGCCGGCGCTGCAGAAGATGAAACGCCGCGATGAAAAATACGCCGGGGTTCGGGCGAAACTTTTCACCACCGAGGTGGGACGCGGTTATCTGCGCGAATTGTCGATCGACGAGTTGCCCGGGCTGACAACGCCCGAGACGACCGCGATAATGCTGGCGCTGTGCGAGGCGCTGGGGATGAAAATCAATTTTGTGGCGCCGGCGTTTGGGTTTCAGAAGAACATGCCGTTCCCCGACAATGCGGCGTTGCGCACACTCGTGGAGAAGCAGTGGAGCGTGTGCCGGCAGTTCGGCGCGAGCATCGGATTCCATTCCGGTTCCGGGAAGTCCGCCGAAAATTATCAGGTGATGGGCGAGGTGACGGGGAGCCGGCTCGAGATCAAGACGAGCGGCCGTTACACCTATGAAATGGGGAGGGCGCTGTTCGCTTCGACCAACCCGGCGGATCAGGCGCTCTGGCGTGATTGGTACAAATTCACCCTTGAACTCGCGCTCATTGGTGCGTTCAGCGTCGATGCCACGGAGCAGCGGATGGCCCGCGTGTTCATCACCGACGCGCTGGCGAAAGCGGGACGCCACACGGACGTTTTTGCCAACCCGACGGTCACCCGGCTGGCGCTCGAATCGCTGGTGCCGAGTCCCGATCACATGTTCTGGTTCGAGTACAATTTTCTCTGCGTCCTGGCGGCCGACGGCCACGCGACCAAGGCGGCTCTTGGTGACCACACTCCCGCGGGTTATCGCCAGCGGGCGCGATTCTATTCCATCAGTGACGAGGGCCGGCTTGGCTTCGCCAGGAACATCGCGAGCTACATCGTGTTCCTGGCGGAAAACACAAAACTGGCCCCCGCCGAGACCTGCGCCGCCGCGCGCACGCTGCTCGAACGCTACACGAGCCTGGAACAGATGCTGAACGACATTTCAAAATAGCTCCAGCCCATGGCCACTCGCACGTTTATCCACGACGATTTCCTTCTCGGCACCAAGCAGGCGCGCGAACTTTACCACCGCTACGCCGAAGACGAGCCGATTTTCGATTATCACTGCCACCTGCCGACGGAACTGATCGCGCGAAACCACCCATTCGCGGATCTCGCGGAGCTCTGGCTGGGCGGCGATCATTACAAGTGGCGCGCGATGCGCGCGAATGGCGTGCCGGAACGCTTTGTCACGGGCGATGCCACGCCGCGCGAAAAATTCCAGGCATGGGCCGAGACGGTGCCTCACACGCTCCGCAATCCGCTCTATCACTGGACGCATCTCGAGTTGAAGGCTTACTTCGGGATCACCGAGCTGGTGGACGGGAAGTCGGCGGAAAAAATCTGGCAGAAGGCGAACGCGAAACTGCCGAAGCTCCGCGTGCATGACCTGATCAACGGCTCCAACGTGGCGGTGGTCTGCACGACGGACGATCCGGCCGATTCGCTCGAACACCATGAGGCGATCCGGGCGAACCCCGGCAAACTGAAGGCGCGCGTGTATCCGGCGTTTCGGCCCGACAAGGCGCTTGCGGTGACAAATCCGCCGGCGTTCAACGCGTGGGTGGATCGTCTGGCCGGCGCGGCGGGCGTCGCCGCCGGCATCAAGTCATTTGATGATCTGCTCGGCGCGCTGAAGAAGCGGCACGATGATTTTCACGCGATCGGCTGCCGGGTGTCGGATCACGGACTGGAGAGTGCGCTGGCGGAGTCCTGCACGCATGCCCAAGCGAAAACCGTATTTGATGCGGCGCGCAAAGGACGGGCGGCTTCGTGCGAGGAGGCGGTGCGCTACGGATCCTATTTGATGCTGGAGTTTGGAAAATGGGATGCGGCGCGCGGCTGGACCAAGCAGCTGCATCTTGGCGCGCTGCGGAACAACAATACGCGGCTGCTCACGAACCTCGGGCCGGACACGGGTTTCGACTCGATCGGCGACTGGCCGCAGGCGGCGGCACTCTCGCGTTATTTGAACGCGCTCGACGCGACTGATCAGTTGCCGCGGACGATCATCTACAACGTGAATCCGGCGCACAATTACGTGTTCGGAACGATGATTGGAAATTTCCAGGATGGATCGATTCCGGGCAAGGTGCAGTTCGGCAGCGGGTGGTGGTTCCTCGACCAGAAGGAGGGCATGGAGTGGCAAATCAACGCGCTCTCGAATCTTGGACTGCTGTCGCGCTTTGTGGGCATGATCACGGACTCGCGCAGCTTCGTCAGTTATCCGCGGCACGAATATTTCCGGCGCACCTTGTGTAACCTGCTGGGGACCGACATGGCGCGGGGCGAAATCCCAAATGATCCGAAGCTCGTCGGCGCGATGGTGAAGAACATCTGCTTCGCGAATGCGCGCGGGTATTTCGGTCTGGAACTGGCGAAGGAGTTTTCGGGGAAGCGGTGACGGATGCTGAGTTCAACCGCGAATGGACGCGAATAAACGCGAATGGGGACGATCCCGAAACTAAGTGAGTCGCCACTCGGCTGGCGCTCGCAGGCACGAATTCACTGGCGCTCGGCCTCGGGCGAAGGAACGCAACGGTAGGCATGAGGCGGTGCTCCGAATTCGCGTTTATTCGCGTCCATTCGCGGTTCAACTCTGGGCACGTGCGCGATCAATCCGTGGGACCGTCGTGAAGAAATCTAAAATCCGAGTGCCTTCGGCAACGCCAGCGACATCGCGGGCCAGTAGGTGACCAGCATCAGCACGACAAACATCGCGAAGAAAAACGGCAGGAGCGGCCGCCACACTTTCGCGATCGTCGTCTCGGCCACGCTGCAGCCGACGAACAGGCAGTTCCCCACCGGCGGCGTGCACAGCCCGATGCAAAGGTTGAATATCAGCACGAGTCCGAAATGCAGCGGCGTCATCCCAAACTTCATCACGACCGGCAACAGGATCGGCGTGAAGATCAGCACGGCCGGCGTCATGTCCATGAACGTTCCCACGACGAGCAGCAGCAGGTTGATGATGATCAGCAGCAGGATCTTGTTCTGCGTGAGAGCCAGCAACGCGTCCGTGATCGTCTGGGGAATGTTGGCGGACGACATCACCCACGACATGCCCATCGACGTGCCGACGAGCATGAGCACGATGGCGGTGGTGGCCGCCGCATCCGTGAGCAGCCGCGGCAGTTCGCTCCATTTGATTTCACCATAGATTACGACTGAAAGAACAAAGGCGTAAGCGACGGCGATCGCGCTCGCCTCCGTCGGCGTGAACCACCCGAGGATGATTCCGCCCATGACGATGAACACGAGGAACAGGCTCGGCAGCGCCGCGAGCAGGGTCCGCACGCCCTCGCCGAATGGCACTCTCGCGCCCACCGGATAACCGCGGCGTTTTGCAATGACGCCCGCCACGATCATCAAGGCCAGCCCGAGCACGATGCCGGGCACGTAGCCGGCGAGAAACAGCGCCGCAATCGAGACGCCGCCGCTGGCCAGCGAGTACACGACCATGATGTTGCTCGGCGGAATCAGCAGGCCAATCGGTGCCGCCGTGATATTCACGGACGCGGAATACTCCCGGTTGTAACCCTCGCGCTTCATCAGCGGTGTCATCACTCCGCCAATCGCCGCAGCCGCGGCCACCGCGGAGCCCGAGATTGAGCCGAAGAGCATGCTCCCGAGAATATTCACGTAGGCGAGCCCGCCCGGGAGCCGGCCGACAATCACTTTCGCCAAATCGATCAGCCGTCGTGCGATGCCGCCCCGGTTCATCAACTGGCCGGCCAGGATGAAAAATGGAATCGCCAGCAACGCGAAGCTGTCCAGTCCGGTCGCCATTCGCTGGGCGATCACTGTCGTCGCCGCGGCCGGATTGAGCGACACGAGAAGGGCGGAGACCGCCGCCGTGCCGATGGCGAACGAAATCGGCACGCCGGCCAGCAGCAGCACGGCGAACACCAGGGCGAGAATGAGCGCTTCGTTCATTTCAGTTCAGCCCGCTCGAGCGGTGTGCTTCCTCCTCCTGGCCGCGCATCGTTTCGATCAGCGCGAGAATGCTGTAGAACGCGATGAACGCACCGGCGAGCGGCACGGCGAGGTAAACGTATCCAAGTTTCACTTGCAGCGCCGCCGACTGTTGCCCCAGCGAAAGCTGGATCCACACCAGTCGGCCGCCGCCACCGACCATCACCGCCAGCGCGAACACCAGAACCGTCGAGTGAATGAAGAAGTCCGAGCCGCGCTTGCGCGCGCCATGCAGGTGGGCCGTGATCAAATCGAGCGCGAGATGTGATTTTCGCCCCACGGCGTACGCGGAACCCAGCAGGCCGACCCAGATCATCATGTAGCGCGCGGCCTCCTCCGTGAAGCTGGATGGGTGTCGCAGCACAAAACGGGTGAATACCTGCCAGAGCACGTTGACCACCATCGCCGCCAGCAGAAAGGAAATGGCGGAGCCCAGGAGCGTGTCGACCGCGGCATGCAACTTCTTCACGTTTTCACCTCCGCAATCCGCCGGGCGAGCGGTCCCATGATCGGATCCTGCTTCGCGTTTTCATGCAATTCCGCCACCTGTGCGGCAAAAGCGGCTTTGTCCGGCCGAATGATTTCGACGCCGGCTTTCTCCACGGCGGCGAGCGAGGTGGCGGTCGATTCGTCCCACAGTTTCCGTTGGTAGACCGCCGATTCGTCGGCGGCTTCCTGAAGCCATTTCTGCTCTGGTGGCGACAGGCTGTTCCAAAAATGCGTGCTGATGAGGACGACGTCCGGGATGCTCGTGTGCTCGTCGAGCGAGTAGTATTTGCAGACCTCGTAGTGGCGGGCGAGATGGAAGCTGGGCGGGTTGTTTTCCGCGCCATCAACCACGCCCTGTTGCAGCGCGGTGTAGAGTTCGCCCCAGGAAATCGGGGTTGCCGACGCGCCGAACGCGCGGATCAGCGCGAAGGCCATCGGACTTTCCTGGACGCGGATCTTCAGGCCTTTCAGATCCGCCGGCGTGCGCACCGGTTTTCCCTTCGTGTAGAAACTGCGGCTGCCAGAATCGTAGTAGCACAGGCCGCGCATGAACTTGGACTGCGGCGCCAGCATGATTTCCCGTCCGATCGGCCCGTCGAGGACGGCCGTCTTGTGGGCGTCATCACGAAACAAATACGGCAGACCGAACACCTTGAACTCGGGCGCGAAGCCCTCCAGCACGCTGCCGGAAACCTTGGTCATCGCCAGCCCGCCGAGTTGCACGAGTTCGAGACACTCGCGTTCGCTGCCGAGTTGGCCGCTGGAGTAAACGTCGACGTGCATCCTGCCGCCCGATTTCTCGGCCAGCCGCTCGCCGAGATGGAGCATGCCCTTGTGGACGCTGTGCTGCTGGTCGAGTCCGTGCGCGAGCTTGATGATTTTCACATCGCGGGTCGCGCGGCAGCCGGCACCGAACAATCCGAGCGAAAGACATCCCGCGGCCGACGTGGTCAGGCGAAGGAAGTCGCGACGCGTGTGTCCGGCGAGCGGGGCGGTGATGCGGTGCGATGGACGGCGTTTCATGCGAATTCAGCAGCAGGCGATCGGCGGCAAGTCCTTGGACGCAGCACGATGCGGAGCGCAGGTGAAGTGTCGAGCGCGCAGCGTGGCGGCGGTATTAGATCCAGCGCCTATTCACGAAGACCCTTATTCCAAGTAGCGTTCATGTTGAGCCGAAGGTCGTCTGACGATACGTCTCTATACTCTGGCGAATTCGACTCATCGTGAAAGCAAAGTAGAATTAACAGGAGGGCGCAGAGGCAACAGAGAAGCGTGCCAGTGCTGGAAATCCTTCTCTGCTCCCTCTGCGGCCTGATCCGTCGGAACAGCGGCTTCCAGCGGATCTTTCCAGGATAGCGGCTTTCCAGCGTTCCTTGGATCGGCGGCTTTCCAGCCGCCGCGTGCATTTGATCGACCGGTCTGCAGGCGACTGGAAAGTCGCCCTTCCGCGGAAGCGGCGTGCAAAGGTCTGTGCGTGACTTGAAAGTCATCCTTCGCGGTCTTCGCGGCTTCGCGTGAGCCATGGATCGTGGTCGGAGTTCCCTTCACTCGCTGGCGCTCGCAGCCACTGAGCAGATCGGCCAGGAAAAATCCTGGAGGAATCGAGCTTCGCGTGAGTTCTGCTCAGCCGATCCGGAAGAGCCATGAAAATTCTGCACAGGAAGATTCCGGAAATCCGCAATTTTCCTGCCTTTGCCGTGCTTGGTGAGGCGCATCGTCAGCCATCACCGAGCGTTTGCCTCCTCCCAGCTGGGTGTGAACAAAGTCATCCTTCGCGGTCTTCGCGGGTTCGCGTGAGCCATGGATCGTGGTCGGAGTCCCCGCCACTCGCTGGCGCTCGCAGCCGCGTCCGAGCTCGCTGCGACATCGAGCTCGCTGCCACGTCGAGCTCGGTGGCACGTCGCACTCGTGCCTCAAAGACGCGCAACCAAGTCGTGTGCCAACCCATGCGCCGGCGATGTTCTCTTTCCAGATTTATACCTTGCGCGCTGCCGCGGGCGCGGTGTTCTCGGCCACCTTCTCCCGCATGTCCGTCGTCGCTACTCCGGCCACCACGCAGCTGAATCCCGATCACGTCCTGCGGCTCGCGCAGGAACTGAACATCAAAGTCTTTCAGGTTGCCGCGACTGCACAGTTGCTGGCCGAAGGCGCCACCGTGCCGTTCATCGCGCGCTACCGCAAGGAAGCCACGGGCGAACTCGACGAAGTCCAGGTGATGGCGATCCGCGATCGACTGGAGCAAATGCGGGCGATGGATGAACGCCGCGCGGCGATTCTCGGCTCGTTGAAGGAGCGCAACCTGCTCACGCCGGCGCTGGAGAAGGCGATCAACGCGGCGGAAAGCCTCACCGCGTTGGAGGATATCTACCTGCCGTTCCGCCCGAAGAAGCGGACCCGTGCGACCATCGCCCGGGAAAAAGGACTCGAGCCACTCGCCGACTTGGTCTTTGCGCAGGAGACCACGACCGATCCGGTTGCGGCGGCCCAGGCGTATGTGGGACGTGAGTACGTGGCCGACGACGGCAAGAACCAGACGTCGAAGATCGCGAGTGTGGAAGAGGCGCTGGCCGGCGCGCGCGACATCATCGCGGAGCGCGTCAGCGACGACAAGGATGCGCGCGCCCGCCTGCGCGCGGTTTTTCAGAAGGACGCCGTGGTCTCGACGAAGGTGATGTTGGGAAAGGAGAAGGACGGCGAGGCGGCGAAGTTCAAAGATTACTTCGAGTGGAGCGAGCCGCTCGCGAAGGCGCCGTCGCACCGCGTGCTCGCGATGCGTCGTGGCGAGAAGGAATTGTTTCTCATGATGCGCGTGCAGCTGCCGGATGAGAGTGCCGCGTTTGCGACGGTGCAGTCGCTGTTCGTGAAAGGAAAAAACGCCGCCGCGGATCAGGTGGTCCTTGCCGTGCAGGACGCGTGCAAGCGGCTGCTCGCGCCGGCGATGGAAACGGAGATGCGGCTCGAGTCGAAAAAGCGGGCGGACGAAGCCGCAATCAGGATTTTCGCGGACAACCTGCGCGAGTTGCTCCTCAGCGCGCCGCTGGGCCAGCGTGCGGTGATGGCGATCGATCCTGGATTTCGCACGGGCTGCAAAACCGTGCTCCTCGATCGCCAGGGGAAACTGCTGCACAACGACGTCATCTTTCCCGACCGCGATCCCGCGGAAGCGAAGGAGAAGCTCGCGGGCTTCGTGAAGTTCTTCCAGGTCGAGGCCATCGCAATCGGCAACGGGACGGCGGGGCGCGAAACTGAATCCTTCGTGCGCGCGCTCGGACTGCCGCCAGGGATTCCCATCGTGATGGTGAACGAATCGGGCGCGTCCATTTACTCGGCGAGCGAAGTCGCGCGGGAGGAATTTCCCGATCACGATCTCACGGTTCGTGGCGCGGTCTCGATTGGCCGCCGGCTGATGGATCCGCTGGCTGAACTCGTTAAGCTCGATCCGAAATCGATCGGGGTGGGCCAGTATCAACATGACGTCGAGCAGACCGCGTTGAAGCGTTCCCTGGACGACACGGTGGTGAGCGCCGTGAACGGCGTGGGGGTCGAACTCAACACCGCGTCGAAGCAGTTGCTCAGTTACGTCTCCGGGCTGAATTCGGCGACGGCGTCGGCGATCGTGACGCGGCGCAATGAAAGAGGTCCGTTCAAATCGCGCGCGGACCTGAAGGATGTTCCGCGGCTGGGCCCGAAGGCGTTTGAGCAGGCGGCCGGTTTTCTGCGGATTCGGGATGGCGCGCACCCGCTGGACTCGAGTGCGGTTCACCCGGAGCGGTATCCATTGGTGGAAAAAATGGCCGCGGACCTGGGGGCGACGGTCGCTGATCTCATTCGCGATGCGAAGCTACGTTCCAAGATCCAACTCGGGAAGTACGTCACGGCCGACGTCGGGCTGCCGACGCTCACCGATATCATGGCCGAGCTGGCGAAGCCCGGCCGTGATCCACGGCGGCAATTCGAGGCTTTCAGTTTTGCCGAAGGCGTGAACAAGCCCGAGGACTTGAAGCCTGGCATGAAGCTGCCGGGCATCGTCACGAACGTGACTGCGTTCGGCGCGTTCGTGGACATCGGCGTGCACCAGGACGGGCTCGTGCACGTGAGCCAGCTGGCGGATACGTTTGTGAAGGAGCCGGCATCCGTCGTCCGACCCCAGCAGAAAGTGATGGTCACGGTGGTCGAAGTGGATCTCGCGCGGCAGCGGATCGCGCTCTCGATGCGCAGCAAGCCCGAAATTGGGCCGCGGCCGGCGGGGGCGGCGGGAGCGGCGCGGACGAGTCCGGGTCAGCGGCCCGTGGGAAACCGGCCGGCGGCTGGTCCGGTCGCAGCGCAACCGCCGCGGTCGCTGAACGGCGACTGGTTCAGTGCGGCGGTGAACAAGAAGCGGTAGTGGGTGATTTTGGATTTTTGATTCTCGATTTTGGACTTCACCAAGCGCAGGGGATGTCTCGCGTGTGAGCGCTGGTCCGTCCGTTTGTCGCCCGCCGCGGCGAATCACATGACAGCTCTGAGCCGGTTGATTTTGGATTTTTGATTCTCGATTTTGGACTTCACCAAGCGCAGGGGATGTCTCGCGTGTGAGC
>JBBRCR010000216.1:0-13404 GCA_038204695.1 Opitutales bacterium
CCTGTGCCCTTTACGGCGCGAATCAGTTCTTCGAAAGGCCCACCTGCGACGCGAGGGATGGGCCTCTTCTTGAGCACCTCTGTATAGTTCATCATTCGCTCGCGCGGCCAAAGCTGGGGGCTGTTGGGGCGCATGCCCTCGTGGTATAACGTTTCCTTCGAGCCGACCATGTACATGCCATTACCGGGAAGTTTATCCATGCCGGAAAGCGTTTCGGGCCGCGGCTTGCCCTCGTACCAGTGGAGTTTGACTGGCGGCAAGGCACCGCGCGCCGGAAAATGGTAGATGAGATGCGCGCCGAAGGGCGTGAACAGGTCGTTGGCCGGTTCTTCGAGTTCCACCTCGACGGCGGTCGGGAGTCCAAGTTGCAGCGCCCAAAAAGGAGCGTCCAGGCAGTGGCAGCCAATGTCGCCCAGCGCGCCGACACCATAGTTCCACCAAGCCCGCCAGCGTTGCGGTAGGAAGTCAGTGGCGTAGGCGCGCGGTTCCGCGGGCCCTTGCCAAAGGTCCCAATCCAGACCCACGGGTTCCTTTTCGGCGGCGGGCGGAATGCTTGCGGGCTTTATAAACCAGGGCGGGATCGGACGGTCCGTCCAACAATGCACCTCACGGACCTCGCCCAAGATACCTTCATCGAACCATTCCTTGATCAGTCGAATCCCTTCGGAGCAGTGGCCTTGATTGCCCATAACGGTTTGCACGCCGTAATGATCCATGGCTTTCTGCAACGTGCGCGCTTGCCAGATATTATGGGTTAGCGGTTTCTGAATGAAAACGTGTTTGCCCTTCTCCATCGCCGCGAGCGCGGCCGGGAAGTGACTGTGATCGGGCGTCGAAATGAAGACGGCGTCGATTCTGTCGCCCATCTTATCGAGCATTTCCCGGTAATCGCTGAATTTCTTCGCTTGGGGATTTTCCGCCGCGATGCGAGCCGGCATGCGGTCGCCCCAGATCGTCTCGTCTTCCCGCCAATCGACGTCACAGAGGGCCACCAGGTTCTCCTTCATGGCCGCATCGACGGCCGTGCTTCCCATATGACCGATGCCGACACACGCGATATTGATTTTACCGCTATCGAAAGCGGCGGGTTTGCCGGACTTTCTTGTCTTATCCTTCCTGGGGTTGTCTGACCCGGCGATAACGGGAAGCGAAAGCGCGCTCGCGCCAGTTAGAGCGGCTTGTAGAAAACGACGACGCGAGAGAGGATGATTCATGGTTGTCAAAGCACCGCGGCCGAAACTCAGAACTGTCCGCGCACTCCAAAGGTAATTGTGGTACCGGTTAGGATCGTGCTTTGCATTTGATCAGGAATACCCCGGTAGAATGCCTGCGGTTCGTTGAAGAGATTAGATATATCGCAGGAAAGATTCAATGAAGGCCGCACTCGATAGGTCACACCCAAATTGACGATCGAGCGCTTGGCGCGGTAAAGGTTGCGCCCGATCGATGCGGCGGAATAATTGGTTATGTAATACCCGGTGTAGTTATAAAGGACGAGAGTGGTGAAGCGACCGTACCTCCAGGAAACGCTGACGTTTCCCGTGCGAGGCACAAAATCGGGAACTTCGTTGCCGCTTACTTTCGTCGTGCCACCAAAGTTACCCCGCGCATCAATGAGCGTGTAGTTGGCGTTAAGGCCCAAACCCTTTAGTAAACCTGGCAGGAAAGTAAATTGCTGCTGGTAGCTAAGCTCCCAGCCTTGAGCAATCGCCGTGCCGCCATTGGCGGTTGTGAGAACAGTGTAGCCGCTGTATTCACCGTTGTACCCATTGTCGCTCCCTGAAGCCACGGTTCCGGAAATGATTCCACGGACAATGTAATCTTTGATCGTCTTATGGAACCAACCAACCGACAGATTTCCAACCGGCTCGAAATAATATTCCAGCGAAGCGTCCCAATTGTTAGCTGTTTGTGGCAAAAGCTTCGGGTTGTTGATCGTGAGCGTTTGGTTGACATCACTAAACGACTCATTCGGAAGCGAATTCGCCATGGACGGCCGGCCGAAGCTTGTCGACCAGCTCGCGCGGGCCTTCAGATTAGAGGTGAGATCGCGACTGATATGCACACTGGGAAACGACTTCGTATAGCTGCCGGCTAACTCCCGCCGGCTATTGGCATAGTCGCGCTGGGCGGAGCCAATCGGATCCGCCTGCTGTTGAGCCACGGTGCTGCCGAGATGTGCACGCACCCATCCCCAGCTTTCGGTGTCGGTTTTCTCGATGCGCACGCCCGCCAGGAATTTAGTTCCGCGAAGCGCACCGGTACGCCCCAAGCTCCCCTGCACCATCGCATAGCCGGCTGAAATCGTCTCGGTCACTGCATCAGTGCCATTATACCTGTTCTGCTCGTAAAAATAGAGATCCTCCGTCCAGAGTTCCGGGGACACGGGATTGCGGTCGTGCATGAAACTGGCCGGCGCCCATTGGGGAATTCTGCTACCGCTTTTGATTGATTCCCACATTATCAACGTAGGATCCACCGGCAGCGCGGCGGTCCCGCGATAGTTCCAACGTCGCGCGCCACTGAACTCCCGCACCTCATTCTTGCGCCACTGGAGGCCACCCTTGACAAAGATGGGCGCAAGCCGGAGGGGCAATTCCACCCGGGCATTTGTGCGAGCTTCCGTTATCAAATTCTTGCTTTGATTGCTTTGGTTGGTCAGCCCGTTCGGGCGGTAGTTTGCGGGATCGTTGAAATCGGGACCCTCAGTCTGGATGACGCGCGGATAAAGATCGGATTCCGTGCGATCGAGGACCCAGCCGACATTCGTGATGCGGTTGACGAGGTTGACGTTTTTTTCGTTGCCGTTGCTCGTATACGTTCGGTTGTAAACGGCGTTTGCGTCCAGCTCCACGCGCCCGACTTTGTGCTCGATTCCAAGGTCCACCAGCCGCATGCGGTTCATAAAGGTTGTCACCGCCCCAGTGACGTCGACCGTCGATCCAGGAGCAGCGCGAACGCGCGTGATGCGATCTGTATAGCCCGGCAGGATTCCAGCGGTGCCGGTGGTGCCAACTGATTGTGTGGTGAAGAAACGCGTGTTGTAGCGTAGATTGCTGGGCTCGTTTGCGTCGTTGTAGTTGGTATTGAGAGAAATCTTCGTCGCCGGCGACAGACGGTAATCAAGTTTGACCGCGATACTGGCCTGCTTGCGGTTATTATAATGGTTCTGAATGCGGTAGTCCCACACATACGCGGGCTGCGCAGTGGTATTCTGAAAATCTCGCGTCGGGCGGAAGAGGCCGGAGGCATTCTCGCTGTAGAACATGTTGACCGCCAGGCCGAGGTTCCGCTCGCCCCCCCACAAGCCGAAGATTTCCTGGTAGCTGAGGTTGAGCAATGGGTGCAGCCGGTGCTCTTCGCGCAACGGGATTTGCTGGGTAAATGACGGCGCCACCCGCGTGGAAATATTGTAGTTGATGCGGCGCTTCTCTTGCATCGAGAGCGGCGAACGGCTCTTGAGGTTGATGGTTCCTCCGAGTGAATTGGCCCCTTGATCAGGCGTGTGTCCCTTGGTGAGCTCCAGTTGTTCAAACATGGCACCGGTGAAGGTGTGAATGCTGGCCGTGCGGCTCATAGCGAACTGATTCGAAAGGGCCGCGCCATCGACGGTGATGACGTTGAGTCCGGGCGGCATGCCGCGGATGGTGAAACCGTTCACGAGGCCCTCGTCGTTAAGGCTGCCAGCTACTCCGGGGAGTCGGATGGCAAGCTCACCGGCGTTGAGATTGGGCAGATTACCGAACGAGTCCATGGCCACGACGTTTTTGACGTTTGGCGCGTTCCGTTGCGTGGTGATGGCGGCAGCGGAGCCTTCGCGATCACCGGTGACCTTGAAAGCGTCGAGCTTATAGATGGCCGTAGTGAGGTCGAAGTTACGGACAGTACGCTGGCCAGCGGGAATGGTGACCGTAGTACGCGCAGCATCGAGTCCTATATAGGAAACGACGACCTCGTGCACGCCGCTCGGTAAGTTTGCGAGCACGAAGCGGCCGGTATTGTCGGTAAGGGTGTTAAGGCCGCGTTCGGGGAGGTCGATCTTCGCGCCTTCGAGCAGGTTGCCGGTGGCGGCGTTGCTTACGGAGCCAGTGAGTGTGCCTACGGTTTCGGTGCTTGGCGTATTCTGAGCGTGGGTAGAGCCACTGACGAAAAGCCAAGCGGCGAGAAGAGCGAGAAGACTGCGGTTTTTCATAGCGGGAGATTGAGAGTGTTTCGGTTGGAGGGTCTCGGGTCGATCGGGTGGGGGAGAGGGTGACGGACCGGCAGTCGGGGCGGCGCCCTGGCGTGGTTTGGCGACGGGAATCCGGCGCACCGCGATGGCCTCCTCCGGAATCGCTTGAAGATTCGTATTGGCGAGCATGCGTTGCAGCGCCTCGGTGGCGCTGAACTCGCCGTGCAGTGCCGCGGTTTGCACGCCTCGCACCACTTCCGCCGCAAACAAGATTTCCCGACCGGTAACCTCGGCGAACTGACGGAGCGTGATCGCCGCATCGCCCGCCGGCAAATCGAAGTGCCATCGCGGCTCCTCGGCCGCCATCGCCGTCACAACGACCGACGCCACGCAGACCAACATCCGCGAGGTGCGAAGGATCCAGTCCGCGACCGCGCCGCGCGGCATCATCTGAAATGAACTCTCCTGACGCGAACCACGTCCACTCCGCGACCAGATTTGGAACTGGGGGAAAACTCAGGGTAACGGACGGAAAATTCATCGTTGGCCGCAAAGCGCCGCCAACTACCGAGACGAACGGCCTCGAAACTCCCGTAAGAAAATCTTCGCAGGCGACCGGCACGCAATGTCACGGCGGATGCTCGGGCGGTAGCCAGGGACGCTCTTATCGGATGTTGTCCGGTCATGGCAGTGAATCGCGCGCGCGCTCTGTCGCGCTGACAGTATGTGAGCATGAAATATCACGCGCTAGCGTGACCGCGTGAGCAGGATCTCATGGCCCTCGCGCCGCACGGCCGTGAGCTCGAGCGTGAGTTCGAGGACTCGCACAAATCCATCGGGATTATCGGCCCGGAACGTGCCGCCAATGGGCACCGCACCGAGGTCGCGGTCCTCGACGACGAGCCGTGTGCGGTTGTGCCGGTTGAATTCCGCGACTGCAACGGCGAGTGGAGTCTCGAAGAACTGCAGGCGAGGCGCCTGCCACTCAAGGAGACTTTGCGCCTCAGCCGGCGAGACGTTGCTGACCCTTGGCGTGGCGTCCGGGGCCAGTGGCACGATTCCCCGCTGGCCCGCCACAACCAGGGGTGCAGGGCCGCTCGGGAGAGACCCTGGGAGTGCCGACTCCGCCCGATGAGCGAGCCCCGGTTCGGTCGCTCGTGCGACGCTCACCGCTCCTTCCGTCACCAGCACCTCCACGGCATCGACTCCAAGACGGGCGTTGAATGCCGTGCCGACGGCGCGCAGGGCAACCCCGCCTGCCACGACCACAAACGGAGTGGAATTCTTCGCGACCTTGAAATGAGCTTCACCCGTGAGCCGCACCCGCCGCTCCGTCGCCGAAAATTCGACGACAATCCGGCTTCCGTCCTTCAGCTCCACGACGGAGCCATCCGGCAGCGCCTGCCGTTCGTTCACTCGCAAGTACGACTTGGCCATGGGCGGCGATACCGGCGGTCCAGTTTCGCGCCAGAGCAGTGCGCCAGCCAGGACGACGGCCGCCGCCGCGGCCAAGTTGAGGCCCCATCGACGCCACGGCCGACTCTGCGCGGGAGCGAAGAGATCGGGATTTACATTGGCGCTCTGCCCCGGCTGCCAGTCGTAGAGCCGCATCAGCCGCTGGAATGCGGCGGCATGCTGGGCCAGTACCTCCGCATGGCGGGGATCTGCGGAGAGCCACTGCAGGTAGGCATCCTGCTCCGCCGGCGTGAGGCCGCGGTCGCGTCGCGCCAACCAGAGGGTCGCTTCGTCCGCGATAATCGAGGAGTCGCGACGTGGCTTCGGAGATGGATTCGTCGGCATGGGTGTCGCGGATCAGCGGCGATCGCGCGCGGCAAAAAAAGTCGCGCAAGTGCGGATGCTTTTCGCAGTTTCCTTTTCGACGGTGCTCAGCGAAATCCCGAGTTTTTCGGTGATTTGGATGGGCGTGAACCCGTAGGCGGTCCGCAGGGTCATAATTTGGCGGGCGCGTGCCGGCAGTGATTGAATGGCGCGGGTCAAGAGTTCGAGTTCCTGCTGTTTGCTGACGATGGCGACAACGTCGTGGTTGTCTTCTAAGACGGACCAATCCGTCTCGTCCGTAATTGGTTCAAAGCGGGCGATCCTTTGCCGCCGCACCGCATCGAGGGCGAGGTTGCGGGCAGTCGTGAAAAGAAGCGCCCGGGTTGAGCGAATCGCGTTGGTCTCGCGCGCCTGCAGCACGCGCGCGAAGCTTTCCTGCACGAGGTCGTCGACGTCGGGCAGCGAGGGAAACCGCGCAAGCAGCCATGCACGCAGGGCCGGCCGGTGCGGCTGCACCTCCGTGAGAAACCAATTGCTCGAATCTTTAGCGTCGGGGTTCACAACGGTCGGTGGGAATCGCGTTTCGTTATGCTGTAACATCGCACCTCTACTCATCCCCGTCGACCCAGATTGACCGCCCGGGGCGTGCCATGAAAATTTCCTTACGGTCTTCGCCGTCTGGCTCGTCTAAAGGATTTCCCTGTCATGGTTCGGCGGCAGATAAACGGACTCCGGCGGCTCGCTGAACTGCCGTGAAAAATCTCCCGGAAAACTGGCGGAGCGGTGAGCCAAGGCACTGCCGAGCAGATGCCGAATGTGATGCGTGCTCCAATCCTCCGGTCGCAACCTTGTTCTTATTTCCAAGCAATGCCGCGCGATCGGCTCCGCCTCGTGAAAACGGTTTTCGTGCAGCAGCACCCACGCGCAGCGCCTGATAAAACGCCTCCTCCCAGCTGTCCTTGCCAAAAGCCGTCTCCGCAAATCGCAACGCGTCGCTGATCGCCGCCTCCACCTCCGCCATTCCGCCCCGCTGGGAGAGCATCGCCTGCAATGTCAACGTGCCCGGCTCTGCCCGGCGCGACGGCGTTGGCACCGCGCTGGAGCCCCCACCCGCAGCGCCCGGCAGCGCGGCGACGGCATCATCGCTGTGGCGTGCACCCGACGCCGATGGTTCCGTGACGCTCTGGCGCATGTCAAAGGCGCGTCGATACACGGTGATTGCTTCCGGAATTCGCACCGGCGTCAGCGCAATCGTGATCGCCAGATGGTTCAGCGCATTCGCGCCTTCGAGCGAGACCTCCCTATAAACCTTCGTGTAAATGTCATAGGCCTCGCCCACGACCGGCACCGCGTGCGTGGTACGCCGGCGAATGGGCCGCTCTTTAAAAAACCAAAAGCGCCGCGCCAGATTCATGATCTCACCCGCCCCAAAAGCTCCGGCAGCCAGGTGGTGAGCGCAGGCACGTACGTGATCAGCAAAACGCCGATAAACATCACGCCGAGCAGCGGGAGCGTCGCGCGCCCCACCTCCGCCAACGGACGGTTGAGGCGCGAGGAAGCGAGCAGAATGTTGAGCCCATTCGGCGGCATCCGCGGCAGGGAGCGGCAGGAAAAGCTCGTTGGTGCCGCTCAGCAGCCAGCGCGCCCGGCGCTGCATGATGAGATTCACCAGCCGCCACTCGGGGCGGGCATCAGGATTGATCGCGAGCGCCCGGTTCCGCAGCCGGTCGAACTCGACGCGATCCTGCCGTGGCGCCGCGACGGATTCCGCGAAGCTGACAACGTAGTCCCACCTGCTGCGAGCGCGTCGCCCTGCCGGTCAACGGCCGTGTGCTTCAGCGTGGTGCAGCCACCGAACCCGACCGAGAGCACGAGCCAGGCGGCCCGGATTCGCCGCCCGCGCCGGAGGCAACGCCGCCATTTCGCGGAAATCCGCGTGTCGCGAGGGTCTGAATACAAGAGGGCTGGACAGCTCGAGGACATGCCAACCTTCCATGCGTGGGCATCGCTCGAAACGTATCATTGAAAGCGGAAAGTGAACGGAGCCGCGGCGCGACGCTCCGTCGTGGCTGCGCATTTCTTCGAGTAGCGCCACGTCTCGGACTGGCGTATTTTTGGGAAAAACCGTTTCGGTGTTTCGATTACAACAAGCCGCCGGTCGGAGACGCGGCGCTACTCCCTATGATAATGATGACATCCCACACGCTGGGGCAGCCGCCAGGAGTGGCGCCGGTTTTTGACCGGCATTCCGCCAGTCGGAGACGGGCGCTACGGGCGAAACGCACGCCCAGGGTGTGAAATTTCCCGGATAGCACCGCGGTCGAAGCGACGCGCTCATAGCAACGCGGTTATTCTCAACGCGGTCACACCAATGTGCTCGCAGCTACGGCGGCAAACGCTCCCCAAAAAAACGCTCCGGCCGATGCGATCGGCCGGAGCGGTTGGACGTAAACGCAAGCTTACCAGTTAAACGTCGCCTGCACTCCCGTGCGGCGCGGTTCGCCCCGCACGAAGGTCGGAATCCCGAATGACCCACCGGTGTTGCCGGCATCAATCAGGTAATCCTTGTCGAAGACGTTGCTCGCGTAGCCCGCGACTTCCCAGCGACCTTTCGGTGAGCGCCAGCCGATGCGCACATTGGCCGTTCCGAAAGCGGGCTGGCGCAGCGTGTAATTGAAGGACGCATTGTCGTCCTCGAAGTAATGCTGCGACTTGTATTGCCACACCGGCGTGACGAACAACTCGCCCGCGTCCACGATCGGCATCGTGACGGTGCCGCCGATCGAATACGCATGACGCGGCGTCAGCCGGAAAGTGTAGCCGGCGTATTGCTGCCGTTCGCCCGTGTCGCTCGTGTTGTCGAACGTCGCCTCCGTGAACCCATAGCTCGCGAAGAGGTTCACGCGTTCGGCCACGCGGCCTTGCAGCCCCACCTCGAAGCCCTTCCCGGTCGCGTTGCCTGAGTCGACCACACTGAAGCGGCCAAGACTCAACACATTCGTCTGGAAATGCGCATAATCGTAGCGGAACGCCGAGGCGGACCATTGCACGCGCCCCGCGGCGAGACTCCCTTTGAGTCCCACCTCGTAGTTCACCACCTCCTCCTCGCGCGTGGAGGTGCTGGCGGTTGAATTCACGAGCAGGCTCTCGGGCCGGTGACCGCGCGAAACACTGGCGTAGGCGTTCAGCGTTTTCGAGATGCTGTAACGTCCGACCAGCCGTCCGTCCCATGAGGACACCGTCTCGTTGGCGGTCCGGGTGCCGCTGGTCGGAAGATACGGATAACCTGGGATCGAGTTCACGATGAAACCGAGCGTGGGGGTCGAGCCGTTGTGCGCCTCGTAGCTGGACGTGAGCCGCTCGCGCGTCAGCCGCAATCCCGCGGTGAACTCCAGTTGGGCCGTGGCGCGCCAGGTGCCGTCCGCGAAGACGTCCGCGGCCCGTGTGCGGCCGCCCTGAGTGTATTCGTCAACCCGATATGGCTGGAGCGGAGCGCCCGCGAGCCCGGCCAGCGCCCGCGCGGACGGCGGCAGGAGGGGATTGTTGAAAGCGGCCAGCGTGACCGGGAGCGCGGCCTGCGGGACGAAGGGGTTTATGGCTGGTACCGCGGCATTCACGAGGACGGCGGGCAGGCCCGCACCGAGCAGGTTGTCACGAAATGATCCCGCGAGGAACGGCCAGAGCTGGCGCTCGTCGGTGTAGAACGGGACGCGCGCCGTTCCGGTTTCACGGAAATAACTCGCGCCGGCAAAACCGGTGAAGCGGCCGCCACTGTTGAAATTCACCCGCACTTCCTGGCTGAACTGCCGGCCGCGGGAATCCTCGGCAAACTCGAGCAGGTAAATGCGGGAACCGTCGCCGTCGAAGTGCTCAAACGAATCGTATTCGCGCCAGCCGGTCGTGGCCGTGACCGACCACATGGAGTTGATTTCATGATCCACGATCGCGGTCACGCCGCCCACCGTGCGATCCGTCCTCAGCACGCTGCCGCGATTGAGGTCGGCGGCCGTAAAGGGGTTGGTATCGCCGGCGCGGGTGGGAATGACGCCGCTCTTGAACGCGGTGCCGGGCGGCGTGTCGTGCTGCCAGTTCGCAATCACATTGATGCTCGTCTTCGATGCTGGCTGCCAGCGAAGCCCGCCGCGCAGCGCGAGCGTATCCTTGCCGTTGAGGTCCGAACCGTCGGCGAGATTGTCGACCACGCCGTCGTGTTTCCGCCAGGAGAACGCGAAGCGGCCAAAGAGCTGGCCCGCGAGGATCGGGGCATTCACGTGGCCCGAGGCGCGTTGTTCGTTGAAATCACCGAAACCGGCTTCGAGGTGACCGGACTTTCCGTCGGCCGGTTTCCTTTGCACGATCGACAATGCGCCAATCTCGGCGCCGCGGCCGAAAAGCGTGCCCTGCGGCCCCTTCAACACCTCGATGCGCTCGAGATCGAACAACTCGACCACACTGGCACGTGACCGACTGATGGATACGCCATCCTGGAAAATGGAAATGCGGGTTTCACTGCGCGGGTCGCCGCTGTCGGTCGTGATGCCGCGCATGTTGATTCCGGGATTGTTCGGCGACTGCTCCTGCACGAAAAATCCCGGCACAAACGGCGCGAGGGATTTGAAGTCCGTGATGCCGGTGCGTTCGAGAAACGAGCCGGAATAGGCCGTGATGGGCACGGGAACATCCGCGATCGACTGCACCCGCTTTTGGGCGGTGACCGTGAACTGGTCGAGCTGAACGACGTCCTGCGCGGTCAGCGCAGGAGCGAGGGCGAACAAGAACGCTCGTAACAGAGTTGGGGTATCGGTTTTCATGGGTTGTGGCAAAAAAGGGGGCGGCCCGGCAGGGAAGGACGAGCATGCCGTCTGGGGGTAATGCGAAATTGGAGACGCAAAGGTCTCGCGGTGGGCGAAACTTTTTCGTCCGGCGCGAGAATCCGCGCAATCCGTTCGGCGGCGCAACCCATAAACAAAGCGGTGGCCGGACGTTTGGAGGGGCAACCCACCTGCGCCGCCAGCGAAGGATTGCGCCGTCCTCCGGAAGGACGCTGAATCCGCAAACGTCGTGAACCCACAGCATCTGGAGCTGTTGTAATATGTGGCCCGCGACCGTGGCATCAACTCGGCCGTGCGGCCCATGCCATACCGGATCCAGCAGCCGGCCGTCAGTGCGCAGATTCTGAGCCTCGAAAAAGAACTCGGGGTGAAACTGCGGATCTGGCGGCCTG
Organism: Opitutales bacterium; assembly: GCA_038204695.1. Taxonomy (GTDB): domain Bacteria; phylum Verrucomicrobiota; class Verrucomicrobiia; order Opitutales; family Opitutaceae; genus ER46. The sequence continues at coordinate 11,175 of JBBRCR010000216.1, forward strand.
GCTGCGCGAAGGCGAGGTGGACATGGTGATCACCCCGCTCCATGGGCGCCCGCCTGCGCAGACGCAGTCGCTCTCACTCGTTCGGCTGCCGCTGGTTTTGCTCGTGCCGAAACCATGGCGCATCCGATCCGCCGAGGAGATCTGGGCCAATCGCCGGCCGGAGCAGACGCTCATCGCCATGCCGGCGCACGAGAGCGTCACGTTCCTTTTTCAACGCGGACTGCGGAAGCGAGGCATCGACTGGCCGCTGGCGATCGAAGCGAGCTCGATCGTTTGATCACGCAATACGTGGCGGACGGACGTGGTGCGGGCGTCACCCTGATGATGCAGGAACTCGTGCGGAACCCACGCGTTCGCGTGCTGCCGCTCGACGGTTTCGAGCGGTGGGCAGCCCGTACGCAGGCAGTCGCACGCTGAGCGACATGATCACACGCCCGGCCATTCGTGGTTCAGCCACTTGCTGGCGCTCGCAGCCACTACGGGTGGTCTTCGCGCCATCACGTAAGCCATGTCTGGTTCGGAGTAGCGCCGCGTCTCTGACCGGCGGCTTGGTCGGGGATAACCGATAACAAATAACCAATATTCCTCGGGCCGCGCCGCCTCACTCGAACCCGAGTGACAGCTGCGGGTTTTCGGCGACCGGGGGCGCGGGCGGGGCGGGCTCGAGGCATTCCGGTCCTTCCGTCGCGACACTGTTCACGCGTGGATTCACCGCGAGTCCGGCCATCTCTTCCGCCGGCAACGGACGCAGCAGCGGCAGCAATTGCCCCGCGTCCTCGACCTGGGGGTCGAGCCAGCGCGGAACATCATTGCCACCGAGGATCACCGGCATCCGATCGTGAATCTGACCGACGACTGCATTGGCCGAGGTGGTGATGAGCGAACACGTTTCCACCTCTGCCCCTTCCGGCCCGCGCCAGCTCTCCCAAAGTCCGGCGAAAACAAAAGGCGACTCGTCGCGCCGGCTGAAATACCACGGCCGCTTGACCCGGCCAATCGTCTGCCATTCGTAAAATCCACTCGCCGGCACCACGCACCGCTTTTTTCTGAACGCGTGCCTGAACGCCGGCTTTGCGTCGATTCCTTCCGAGCGGGCATTGCACAAACGCGAGCCACCCGTGGCGTCCTTCGCCCATGACGGCACAAGGCCCCAGCGCAGTCCGACCGCCTCATGCTTCCCTTCCGGCGCCGCGCGGATCGCGGGCACGATGGTCGTCGGCGCAATGTTATAGCGGCTGTGGAATTCCTCGAGGCTGCGAATTCCGAATTGCTGGAGCAGCGCCTCGAGATCTTTTCGTTTCAATACATAGCGCCCGCACATGGGTTGGTATCGCCCAAGCAACCGGTCGCATGACGTTTTGCAATCACACGGGCACGAACGCCCGCATGGCTGCGAGTGCCACGGAGAGGGGCCGTCTCAGATCAGAACAGCATCAGCTGCTCGCCGGGCGGGCGGAAGTGCTCCGTGGAGAGCACGCAGCGTTCCTGGCTGAGGCCGGCCCTGCGCACCGCGACGTCGAACAGGTTGCGCAATTGATCCGCGAAAACGCCTTCGCCGCTCATGCGTTTTCCCCAGTCTGCGGTATAGAGTTTGCCCCCCCGCATGGCCCGCAGCCGATCGAGGATCCGATTCTTTTTTGATGGCGCATGGTCGTCCAGCCAGCGGTTGAAAACGTCTTTCACCGCGTGGGGGAGCCGCAGCAACACATATCCGGCGCGGGTGGCTCCCGCTTCTGCCGCGGCGTCCAGAATCGACGGCATCTCGTGATCCGTGAGTCCAGGAATGATGGGCGCCACCATCACGCCGGCCGGTATGCCCGCATCCGTGAGTTCGCGAATCGCGCGCAAGCGCGCGGCCGGGCGCGACGCCCGCGGCTCGAGTTTTCCCGCGAGATCCGCGTCGAGCGTCGTCACAGAAACGTGCACGTACACGCACTGATAACGCGCCAGTTCCGCCAGCACGTCGCGATCGCGGGTGACGAGCGCGTTTTTCGTGATGATGAAAATCGGATGCCGCAGTTCCGCGCACACTTCCAGGCATTGGCGGGTCAGCCGGAAATGGCGCTCGGCCGGTTGGTAACAATCGGTAACGCCGCTCATCGCGATCGGCTGCGGCTTCCAGCGAGGTGAACAGAGTTCTTTGCGCAGCAATTGCGGCGCGCGCAACTTCACCATGATTTTGGTTTCGAAATCGAGGCCGCTGCTCCAGCCGAGGTACTCGTGGAAGGGC
>JBBRCR010000217.1:0-13379 GCA_038204695.1 Opitutales bacterium
TCGCGCCAAGGGCGCGGTTGACCGGAAGGGCGACTTTCCAGTCGCCCGAGACCGGTCGACCGAACGTACTTCGGCGGCAGGAAAGCCGCCGCTCCGGTGCGAATGCCGACGTGCTTGGCAAGAATTGTGGGGCCAGCGCAGAGCTAGCCCGGGCATTGGGGGTTCGTTGACCCGAGCCGGAGAAATCCGGCTCTTTTTGCGTCGACGTGCCGCGGACATCGGCGGGTGTCGCGGGGCGAGACCGGAAAACCTCAAGCTTTACCTCTCACCCCATGGGTGGTCATGCGGGCGTTGCCCTAATTGTTTTGGGTTCTCCAGGTTAACGGTATGCGTGAGGTCTTCGGCCGGCCGATGCTCCGGGCGAAGGCGGCGCGCAAGGAGGATAGGACCAGCATCCTCCCTTCCCTGGCGTGCTCCGCCCACGGCGCCAAAAACGCCTCCTCTTCCTCCCACGTCGACAGAGCGTGTCGGCGCTCCACCCCAATTCCTCGACGCGACTTTCCCACGAGTGCTTCGCCGTCGAAACCGGGCATGTAGTCGCGGTACGCTGGCGCGACTTGAGTTCGGTGTCCGTCGCGCTCGGTGTGGCATGGGCGTCTCTCTCATACCCGGCACCTGGAAAGCCGCCGCCCTCAGGGAGTTTTCTTCGCCCCCGTTCCGCGACCTTTTGCCTTCTGCAGTTCCGCTCGAATTCGGCGGATCCCGCGCATCACGACTTCGGCGCTTTTCGGATCATTTGGTTCGACCGGGAAATGCTCGCGAATCACGCGTTCGTGCTGTTGCAGCACGGCCTCGATCGCCGCGACATCGATCCGCCCGGCGGCCCGTCCCTGCAGGACCAGTTCGCCCGCCCGGGCATCCAATTCAATTCGCCGGACGTTCCAATAGAGCATGTCGGCAACTCGCTTCAGCTCGGGATCGCTGACCGACGCGCCGAGCGCTTGGGCCAGCGTCTGCCCGCCGTAATTGCGAAACGGAATGCCGTGGCGGGCGAGATGCTCCCACCTCGCGCCGGCCTCCGGATAGTCCTCGGGCATCAGCGAAAGGCACGAGTCGGCGGGTGGCCACGATCGCGTTTCGCTTCAGATCGATTCGCTCAATCATGTCGTTGTTTCCGTCGGAGACGAAAAGCGCGTCGCCGTGAACGGCCAGGAAGTTTGGCGCGCTGCCGCCCACGGTCCGGCCGTTGTCGGAGGGCGCGCCGACGAGCAGTCCGGTTTTCAAACGGCTGACAACCTCCGGGCTCCGCGGATTCGACACGTCCACGCCCCAGACCGAAAACGACTCAGGCACGTTCGGATCTCCCAGCCCAGGAATCTTTCGTCCTTCCAACTCCACGCCATCGCGCGCCTCGTCGCTCGGAAAACCGAAGGGGGGAAACGTGAGTCCTCGCGAGTCGAAGCGAGCGTCTGTCGGCGGCGGGATCGCGCTATATTCAAACATCCCTATATTGGCCACGCACACTCGCCCGCCCACCACGGCCAGCGCATACGGATAGCGCCCCACTGCCACGGAACCGATGACCTCCCGTCGCACGGCGTCGACGACCACCACTCGAAAATTCGTCACATCGGCACAGTAGAGAAACCGGCCGTCGCGGCTCACCTTCACGTCCACGGCGTAACTGTCTTCGTAGACACGCCCGTTGAGCGTCGTGTTCAGCGTCACCGACAGGCTGCCAGCGGTTGCCAGTTCTTCGGGTGCGGATCCGCCGAGACCTGGAACGGGTACAGCAAAACGCCAAGCGCGTGGATGTCGCTCCGCTACCCGCCGAGCTGAGCGCGGATAATTTCCACCATCTGCCGGTTGGTGTCCTCGTGTTTCACGGCAATCCGGACAGAGCGGTCGCCGAGATGCCGGCTCATCGCGGCGGCGTTGCGGAGGAAAAGGCCGCGCGCCCGGCACCGCGGCACCACGGTTTCGGCGTCCGGCCCGGCCGGCGGCAAATGGCATAACAGGAAATTGGCAACCCCCGGCAGCACGTCCCATCCGAGCGCGCGCAGGTCGGCGGCTAAGATATCGCGCGCAGACATCGTCTCGCGATAACGCGCAGCATAGTACACCGGATCCTGCAATGCCCGCACCGCCGCTACCTGCGCGGGCAGGCTCACGACCCACGGCGGAGTGATTGCGCGCAACGCTTCGAGTTGGGCCGGACCCGCACAGAGGTAGGCGACGCGGGCGCCGCTCAGCGCATACACCTTCGACATCGACTTGCAGACGATCACGTTTTCCGACTGCGCCGCGAAGCCTTCGAGCGATTCTCGATTCACCGGATCAGTCGCCGCCGCCGGGCCGGACGCCGCTCCGCTCGTCGCTCGCAACTGACAGTCGGCATATTCGATGTAGGTTTCATCCACCCAAATGCGGGTACGTTGCGGCGCGCGACGGAGCAATGCCTCGAGTTCGGCGCGTGGAATATGGCGGCCAGTCGGGCTGTTTGGATTCACGATCACAACGAGATCGTACTCGTCCGAGAACGCTTCTCCGAGACAGGCGAGATCCACCTCGTAGTTGGCCTCGCGTGAGAGCGTGAGACGGTCGACCGAGCACCCGATCACCTGCTCGAGGACGTGCGCATATTCACCATACGTCGGATCGAGGATCAACGCGTGCGAGCGGGGTGTGAGCCACTCGCGAAACGCGCGGAAAATAAGATCCGACGAACCGGCGCCAGGCAAAATATTGGCCGGCGCAACGCCACGCGCCTGCGCGATCGTTTCGATCAACCCGTCGCATCCGGTGGGCGGGGATGTTCTTAACAGCCACGGCAGGTGCTCGGTCAGGGCGGCGATCACGCCGGGTGCGGGTGGAAACCAGGCGTCCAGGACGTCGGCGTTGATGATTGCGCGGCGGCGGTCGAGATCGTCGAAGGATTCTCCAATGGCGGAAAAGAAGGCCCCGCCATGGAAACAGGGCGCCGGCCGGTGAAACGGAAATGGCAGCTGCCAGTCCGTGTGCTCGGCGACGCGCTCAAAGAGCTCCCCCATCTCCGTCGCCTTCGCGCGCAGTTCGGCGACCGTCGCAATCATCAAATCGTATGTCACCGCGCCGGACTGCGTGGACAGTCCCGTCGGGTGGAGGCCGACCCGGGTGTAGAGTTCGATCACCTCCCGGCGGCCAATGCCCACGATCCGGGTGCCACCGTGGGCCTCGACCCAGCGCAGGGCGGCGTACATGAGCAGCGTCGCGAGTTCCCGGCCGCGGTACGGCTTGACCACCGTGAGCAACCGCACTTCGAAGAGCTGGTCATCGATCGCGAAGGGCAGAGCATCCCGCTTGAAGTACTTATCGATCGAATACGCGGGCTTGCCGGGCGGCGTCAGGCTGATGAAGCCGGCGATCTCGCCATCGATCCGGGCGACGAGAAGCACATTCCATTCATCGAGCGGGTCACGCAGGCATTCGGCGGGGTTGACGGCATGCTGGCCGAGTTCGCGCGCGTAAACCTCGTGGCGCAACCGGGCGATGGTCTCGCGTTCCCGCGGGGTGGCGAGGCCGAGGGTGCCACGGGATGTTTCGCGTGGCGGCGGCGACGGGCGCGGTGATGAAAGCAGATTGGATTTCATGTCATGGTCTGGATGGAAAGCAGCGGGGTTGCGGAATGCTCAACACTTCCCGGCCGCCGACTCGCGGCGGTCCGGGACGAACGAGAAACCCTTGCGCTGGTATAATGGGGGGGAAAGGACTCACGCAGGCTGGAGCGGCGGGTCGCCAGTAATTATTCCAAACGGAGAATGAACGGGGATATCGCGAGGTTCGAACCTAATATTGATCTGATGCGATGCCATCAGGGCGCGGCGATGCGCTTCAGAAAACCAGGCAAGGTGCGTCCTGAGCTCCGGATTGCTGCCAGCGGTTCAGCTGCTGGGCGCCGAATCGGTCGCAACCAGCACTGCGAGAAGCACGAGAATTACGAGGAGAGGAATCATGAGGCACCTCTCAATGCGCGATTTCGCGCCACGTGGGATCATATATCGCGTGGCTGCGAGCGCCAGCGAGTGGATGAAGTACGAATCTCGGACTCCAATCCACTCTCTGGCGCTGGCATCCACTTGCAGCCACTACCCGGGAAACCTCACCGTCTGCTCTGTGGCGGAGCCACAGGGGTTCGGGCGCGTTGTCGGCCAACGGCGAACTACCGGTCCGAGCAGAGCAGCGCGAAGGGCAGTTCGTTGAACAAATCCGCCACGGGCACAAGCCCCGTGCGCCACTCCTGTCGCGTCAGCACGTTGCACCAGCCACGGTGCGCCAGCGGAAGATCGATCGCCGTGTTCTCCCAGACCAGTCCCACCGGGGGGCAGCCGAGTGACGCCGTCAATCGTGGCACAACAACAACGATCCTCTCGGTGCCCAGTCGCCGCCGAAAGCTCACCAGCCGGTTCGCGAAACGGCCGTAGCAGTGGCTGATGCCGAGTTCGCTCAGGTAAGGCACGAGCCGCCCTGCCTCGGTGAAAGGAAACTCGAGGCGGAGCTGCAGCCGATAGGTCGCGGTCGGCACACCCTGAGGATCGCTGAACGGCATCCGTTTACGGCGGCCATTGTGCGGGAGAACGGGAAATAGTTCCCATTCGCGAACGTGCCGCCGGCATCGAGCGCCGCGTCAGCCTCCGGTCGCACTCCGCTTACGCCCCGTTTCTACTCGCCCCGGACCCGCCGATACAGCGCCTCGTAACGCGGCACGATCTCGTCCGCCGTAAAGAGCGTGCGGGCGCGTTTCTGGCCGGCCCGGCCCAGCGCCGCCCGACGCCGCGGATCACCCAGCAGCGATTCCACGGCCCGCGCCAGTGCATCCGCGTCTCCCGGCGGCACGAGCACGCCACTCTTGTTCGCCTCCACCACTTCCGGAATTCCACCGACACTCGTCGACACGCTCGGGCAGCCGAAACACATCGCCTCGAGAATGCTCAGGCCGAAGCTCTCGCTTTCCGAGGTGAACAACCCGAGGTCGGCCGCCTGGAGGTAGTCCTCGATTTCGTTGACTCGCGCGCGGACGATCACGCGGTCCTCGATGCCCAGCCGCCGCACGTGCGAGACAAACGGCGTGAAATCGTCCCCCGCGAGGATGACGAGCTTGAATGATGTCCGCGGCTGGATGCGCGCCGCCGCATCGAGCAGCAAATCGATCCGCTTCACCGGCCGCAGATTCGAGAGATGAAGGATCATCGCCTCGTCCTTCAACCCGAGGTCGCGCCGCACTTCGGCTCGCGTGCGCGTGGGCCGGCGCGGCGTGAAGAAATTGTGGATGACGTCGATCTTTCCGTGGAAATCAATCAACCGGCGCGTCTCCGCCGCGAGCCAGTGCGATACCGCCGTCACCGCATTCGAATGGGTGAGAGCGTGACGAATCGCGGGCTGATAACCGGTGTCGCGCCCGAGCAGCGTCGTATCCGTGCCGTGGAGCGTCGTCACCACGCTCGGCCGCTGTTTTCGGGGGAGCATCGCACATGCCAGCATCGCGGCGGTCGCATGCGGGACTGCGTAATGCACGTGCAGCACATCGAGCGCGAAATCGCGGCTGACCTCGGCCATCTTCACCGACAAGGGCAGCGTATAATCCGGATACTTGAACAGCCCGTAATCGTTGATGACGACCGGGTGAAAATGCATGCGCGGCAAATCGGCATTCATCCGAAACGGCCGGCTGTAGCTGATGAAGTGGACTTCGTGACCGCGCTGCGCCAGCTCGTTGCCGAGTGCCGACGCCAGGATGCCACTGCCGCCGACCGACGGATAGCAGGTGATGCCAATTTTCATCGTCAATACCTCCGCGCGCCGCGCCCCGCCGCCGCCAATGAACCGAACAGAAGCCCGTCGCTCGGAAACAGCGGGATACCGTGCTCGACGCCGGCCCGCAGTCCGTTGAGCCGCGCGCGCGTCAGTTGAAGCTCCACGTAATTTCGGGTCTTCATCTGCGAAGCGTGGGCTGCCATCGAGGCCGTCCATGCGCTGATCACCGCCGGTGACGAAACGTCAATGACGACGCGTCCGAGATCCGTTGGTTCCGCCTCCGGTGTGACAGCGTAGAAAAACAACTGCGCGATCGCGTGCGGTGCGGCGCGCCGCAATTCCTTCACGCCGCCGTAACGGGCCACGCGCGCCGCGTCGCGGACCATGCGCCCGAGTTTCGCATGATCGGGGTGCTGGTTTTCCACGACACTCGGGGCAAGCACGGTGGCCGGCCGCACCCTCCGGATGATTGCGGCCAGAGCAATCGCATGCGACGCGCGCAGGTCGAAATGCGCGTCGCCGCCCAAATCGAGAAACTCGACCGTCGCACCGAGCGCCTGGGCGGCTTTCCTGGCCTCTTGCGACCGCTGCGCCGGCGTGCCGTGCGAGGCGGCCTCTCCGCGCGAGCAGATCACGAAGTGCGCGGTGGCCCCACCCTGGGTTTCGCCCGCGATCACGGCCCCGCAGCCGAACTCGATGTCGTCGGGGTGCGCGCCAAAGACGAGCAGGGAGTGGTTTTCACGAGCCATGGAGAAAGTGAGTTTCAGTATCTCCTCGTTGGCAACGGCAGGTTACCGCGGCGGTCAGTTCAAGGCTGCTGATCTGATGAAGCCCGAACGCGTCGCTGCGTAGCGTCGTCTCCGATCGTCGGAAGAAACTCTGAAGTAGCGCCGTGTCTCCGACCGGCGTTTTTTGGGCGAATAGATCGTAACGTTAATTGGATCCTCCAATCTCGCCGGTCAAAGACGCGGCGCTACTGTATGGAGCGTGAATCATCCCACGTACGCCTCGTCCGAGCGCTCGATCGGATCACGATTCACGAATGTGATCTCGGGCGCTTCCTCCGGGTGCAGATACGCCTGCTCACCGGCGCCGGCAATATAGTGGGTGCAATGCAGCACCGACTGCATCCAGCGCAACCGCGAATCGCGGGTCGGGCTGATTTGCTCTTTCGCGAACGGGGCCGCTGGCAGCGTCACGTAGCAATCGCCTCCCTCGTGGAGCTTCAACGCACCGTCACTCCAGCGCGCGCGCACGACTTCCCCCTCGTAGGGCACGTCAACGAAAAAGTCGGTCACGTTGCACGCCGCGCGCCGCACCGTGGGATCGCTCGAGCGCACGACGCTCACGCCGTCGAGCAGGCCCATCGCGCGGTACATTTCGAGGCAGAAGTCGGCGACCACCGTGGCCTTCGCGGCCTTGAAAGCCTCCGCCAGCGGCGGCTCCACATACGCGCCGAGCTGCCGGGCCGTGTTCGCCGCCCAGCCGGTGGCGATTCGCTTCAAAAACAGGGGCGACCATTTGCGCTGAACCTTGTTGGCCAACGCGAAATTCAGCTGCGCCAGCTCCCCGGTCTTCCGATGCCGCAACAGCGTCTGCGTCTCGCGCGGGTCGTGATCGGAATCGTGGCAGAAGAACACGATTTCGCCGCCGAGTTCCGCCTGCAGTCGCCGGGCCGTGACGATCTTGGCGTAAAGAAACCGCCGTGGAAAAAAACCGCACGGCTGCTGGCCGAAACAAATGATCGGTGACGCGCTCACGTTGTAATTCGCATGGCCGTCGGGCTCTGACGTGGCCCGGGCGTCCCGCCCGTGGATTGGCAGTGGCACGGGCGTCCCGCCCGTGAATTCGCTTCGCCGTCGCATCCCCCCCGCCCGTCGGGTGTTCCTCCCGCCTTTTCATTCATCGGCTCACCTCGCGTTTCCCCAGCAACGCCTGCAACAGCAAACTGAATACGACGCATGCCGCACAGCCGATCAGGTTCAGCCAGAGATAACCAATTTCGCGGGCCGGGAAAATTTTGCCCAGGAAGAAAATCGCCAGGACGACGCCCTGCGCGGCGAGCGCGGCCCAAAACACCGCTGAACCACCGACTTTCCGGAAGAAGAAGGCCACCACAAAAACACCCAGCAGCGCCGGGTAGAAAATCGACGCCACGATGTTGAGCGCCTCGATCAGGTTTTCGGCGAAGCTGACGAACAGCGCAAAGCTGATCGCAAACAAGCCCCACGCCGCGGTGAACCACTTCGCGTTGCGCACATTTCGCGGCTCGTCGTGCTCGGCCAGCGGCCGGAAGTGCCGCCACAGATCGATCGTGCTCGTGGTGCCCAGCGCGTTGAGTTCGCCCGCCTTGGAGGAAAGCGCCGAGGCAAACATCACGGCCAGCAGCAGCCCGATCGCGCCATGCGGCAGCTGCGTCAGAACAAACGTGATGAAGACGTAATCCGAGTCGCGCGTTTTCCTCGCCTGCGGCGCCGCCGCATACAGCGTGTCTCGCGCCTGCTTGCGGACGGCCTCCGAGGCTTTTTGCGCCTGCCCCATGGCCGCCCGGGCCGCCGCCTCGCCGGCGGGTCCGGCGGTTTCGCGCGCCGCCGTCCACTCGCGGATCTTCTGCTGCTTGTCCGCTTGCAACGCCGCGTATTTCTCCTCCAGGCCCTGGAAAGTCGCACCTTGCGGACCGGCGACCTGCCGCTGCCACTCGGACTGATTGAAGACGACCGGCGTGTCCGGCTGGAATTGGTAAAACACAAACAGCAGCGCGCCGAGCATCACGATCGCAAACTGCATCGGGATCTTGAATACCGCGTTGAACATCAGCCCCAACCGGCCCTCGCGCAGGGCCGCGCCGCCGATGTAACGCTGCACCTGCGACTGATCCGTGCCAAAATACGAGAGCGACAAAAAGAATCCGCCCACCACGCCGCTCCAGAACGTGTAGCGAATGCGTGGATCCGGAGTGTAATTGACGGCCTGCAGCTTGCCCAGCGCTCCCGCGATGTACGTCGCGTCGGGTGGCAGCTTGGCCAGCAGCACGATGAACGCGGTCGCCATGCCGCCGAAAATCACCGCCATCTGCCATTTCTGCGTGAGATTAACCGCCGCACTGCCGCCGGTGACGGTATAGATGATCGCGAGCAGCCCGGTGAAAATTATCGTCAGGTTGAGGCTCCAGCCGAGCACGGTCGCGAGAATGATCGAAGGGGCGTAGATTGTGATGCCGGCCTGGATACCCCGCTGCACGAGAAACAGGCTCGCGCCGAGGAGCCGGGTTTTTTGATCGAAACGCTGCCCCAGGTATTCGTACGCCGTGTAGACCCCAAGCTTGCGGTAGATCGGCAGGAAAACTGCGCACACGACGATCAGCGCCAGGGGCAGACCAAAATAATTTTGAACAAACGCGATCCCGTTCTCATACGCCTGGCCGGGCAGCGAAAGGTACGTGATGGTGCTCGCCTGCGTGGCCATCACGGAGAGCCCAATCGTGCCCCATTTCGTCGACTTGTTGCCCTTCAGGTACGTGTTGAGGTTGTCGGTGTGGCGCGTCCGCCACGTGCCATACGCCGCGATGCCCACCATCGTCCCGAGGAGCACAACCCAATCGACCACGTTCATGCGTGGAGGCGGGAGAAGAGGGTCAGCGCGATGATCACGAGGATGAAGATCGCGAACACGAACCAATATACGCCGCGCCAGGTCCGGAAGCCGGGCACGCCCGGTGGTTCGTCGGCGGCGGAGGTGCGCGGGGTCCTGGTCGCGTCCGGTCGTTGATCACTCATTGCGCGGTCAGTTCCCCAATGAAACCAGATTCGCGAACAAGCGGTACGCACCGGGCACGCCCGCGGGCAGTTGCCGGAAAAATGCGATGCCCGTGTAGACGTAGTGTCCCTTGCCATACTTCGCCACGAGCACACCGCTCCGCAAAGGCTTTTCGCCCGGGTCGCTCATCGCGAACAGGGGCGCGTAGCGTTCATCCCATTTGCTCGGAAAATACGCCCCGCGCTCCTGCACCCAACCCTCGAAATCGGCGAGGCTGATCTTGTTGGGCGTGTTCAACGCGGGATGCTCCCGCATCAGAAAGGTGACGGGCGCGTTTTCGTCGGTCACGCGCAACTCCGGCGCGCCGCCTTGAATCGACAATTCATACGGCCCCAACTGCGCCGCATTGAGCCGCGTAGGGCGGTTGTATTGCGCCACGACCGTGCCGCCATTTTCGACGTACGCGAAAAGCCCCGGGAGGTTCGGCGTCAGGTCGTCGCGCTCATTGAACGCACGCACGCCAATCACCACCGCATCCAGGTGCTGCAATTTTTCCCTCGTCAAATCCGCGCCGGTGAGCGTCGTGACCTTGTATCCCAGCTGTTCGAGCGCCGAGGCGGTATCATCGCCGGCGCCCGGCAGGTAACCGACCTGCTTCCCCCTGGTCGCGACGTCGAGGCACACCAGCCGCGCGCGCGCCGGCGGCTGTAACAGCAGCAACGGCAGATGCGGGTAGTTGATCTCGATGCGCTGGTTGTGAAAATGAGTGCCGCCAATATCCGCGCGCGCGACCATGCGGCCGGCGGTGGGTTGCGCAGGCGCCGTGACGTTGAAGGTGACCGTCGCCTTCTCGCCCGCCCCTCCCAACCGAAACGGCTGGCTGGCTGGTGAGAGCGTCCAACCGTCGGGCAGCTCGAGTTGCAACGCCCCCGCCACGCCGGCTCGTGCCGCGACCACGCTCACCGTGACGCTGCGATTGGAGCCGGGTGCAAACAGCGAAACACCGGCGGCGAATTGCAACGACACGGGCGGAATGACATCCACGCGCCGGCGGCGTTCGCCCTTCGCCCCCGGCGTGATCTGGACCGGTTCATCGGGTACGATCAGCGTCTGTCCACCCACCTCGAATACATACTCCACCGGAAATGGCGGCGGGTTTTCCGGGGTGCCGATGAGCTTCGGGTCGTCGACCCGCGCGATGCCACTGCTGCCTTCCTCGAGCAGCCAGTACGGCTGCGTCGGCGGCGCATCGGCGGGCACCGGCACGGCGACCTCAACGCTTTGCGGCTGCCCGGGCCGCAACGTCGGCGCGCCTGCCAAATTGAATTTTGGATACGTCAACCGGATGGCGATCCATTTCACCGGGACGTTCGCGCCGAGCGCCACGCTCGCGCGGAACTTCAAGGTCTCGCCCGGCACAACCTCGGGTTGCGCGGCGATCGATTGCACGGTCAGTTGCAGGCATTGCTGCAGAATCCGGTCGAGCTGCACCCGCTTGTCATCGATGACGGGGTCGGCGGGAAGCGTCGCGAGTCTGCGGCGCAAGGCGAGAATCGCCGGCACACTGGCCGCCGGGTCTTCACCCTTGAACTGCGCAATCACCAGCCCGGCCATCCGGCCAATTTCCGCGCCGCCGGGGAACCGCGCCCAGGTCGTGTCGATGCCGTCCATGATGTCGGCCTGCATCGGCGCACCGTCGAGCGGGACAAAACTCTGTTCGTTCGCGCTGCTGCCGCCCGGCCCGCCGCGACCGCCGAAATTACCAAAACCCTGCGTGATATGCTGCCCGCGACTGCGCGACGCGATGGCCGCGAATCCCTCCCCGGTCACCGCATCGGTGCCGCCGATATCGACGCGTACGCTTGCTCCGGCGGCCGTTGTCGCTGCGCTGCGCTCGCCGCGTCCACCTCGCCCGCCGGATCCGCTTGGGCCTCCACGGCTACCCGGAGTGCCGCTATCCCCGCCACGAGCGCCGGGCGCACCGCCGCCCGGGCCGCCAAATCCGTTCAACACGACCCGCTTCGGCTGCCACACGCTCAGGCCCTGGGTGAGTTGCTCGGGATACGCCGTGGGATCCCCCGCCAGCTTGAACGCCTCCAGACCCAGAATACCCGAAGCCGTATGGTGCCCGTGCGTGCCGCCACCTGACGGCGAAAAACGCGTGATCACCACGTCCGGCCGAAACCGCCGAATCACCCGCACGACGTCGCCCAGCACCTGCTGGCGATCCCAGAACCGGAGCGTCTCGTCCGCACTCTTTGAATACCCGAAGTCGATCGCCCGCGTGAAAAATTGCCGGCCGCGATCGATTTTCCGCGCGGCGAGCAGCTCGTACGTGCGCGCCAGGCCGAGTTTCTCGTCAAACTCGGGGCCGATCTCGTTTTGGCCGCCATCCCCGCGCGTGAGCGAAAGATACGCTGTGCGGTAGCCCCGGCCGCGCGCGAAATACGTGATCAACGCGGTATTCTCATCATCCGGGTGCGCCGCCACGTGCAGCACTGTCCCGACCGTGTTGAAACTCCGCAATTCCTGCAAAATAGCCGCGCCGGGGGCGGACTCGGCCGCCTGAGCCCCCGGCGCACTGAAACCGATGAGTGACGCAGCGACGCCGAACTGCAGGCGGCGAGCGAGTCCGACGTTGGGGCCGTGCATCACGACTACTTCTTATTGGTGAATGCGACCGTGTATTGAGCGTTTTCCCACGCGAACTTGATCACGCCGGCGCCGGAACCGGTTTTTTCAATGCTGATCGTGAACGGATCCACCTTCGAGCTGGTCTTGCTCTGCTTCAGATCAACGCGCGCCAGCTCGTTGGCCTTCTCCTCGTCTTCCTTGTACGGGATGCCCCACTGGCCGGTTTTCTTGTTGATGACGAGCTTGCCGCCCATGGCTTCCGGCACGGTGAACAGCGAATACGTCCCCGCCGCGAGTTGATAACCGCCAATCACAATCGGCTTTTGCGTGGTCAGCAGCGTGGCCTCGTTGGCGCCCGTGCGCCACACCTTGCCATAGGGCACGAGCCCGCCCCAGATTTTGCGACTTTCGCCGCTCTTGGGGTCTTTCATCGCGGGGCGGCTGTACGCAATCTTGACGTCGTTGCCGTCGATGTTGGCCGTGACGGTATCCGGCAGGCTGACACGCGCCTTCTTGGCTTTCTTTTCCGCACTGAACACGGAGGTAACGCCGAACACAGCGGCGGTGAGCAAGACGAGGAATTTATATCTGTTCATGGCTGATTGAGGTTAACTGACGAGTGACAGGATGAATGGAATCGGAAGAATTGCACGCCAACGAGGGGATGGGAGCGGGCCCCAGGTCGGGCAAGACGGACGGTCGGGCGGCGGAGATTCGAGGAAAGCCGGTCCAGCGCGCCGCGCGGCCGGGCCCTGGAATTGTTACTTGAGTCTGGAGATCAGCGCCTCATTCAAACGGATGTACTCCGCCTTGGGTGCGCCCTCGGCGCTGGCGATGGATTGCCGCGCCGCCTCGATGGCCCCGGCTTTGTCCCCGAGCTTGGCGAGAATCTTCGCCTTGCCATGCAGCATGAAGAACAGCGGCTTGTCCCCGCTGGTGGCCACCTCCACCCAGGCGCGCGCCTTCTTCAAGTCCAGCCCGTGATCGTAGTAGAACATCGCCGCCGTGAAATACGCCGACGGCGCCAGCTTCTGGCCCGAGGCCATCGCGGCATCAATTTGGGCAACGACATTCTGAATGGCATCGACCTGCAGCGTTACCGGCACGCGGGTCTTTTCCCAGATGAGGTTGAGCGTCGCGGTCTCGGTCCATATATCATTGATGTCGATCGTGAAGGTCTCGACTACTTCCGAGAGCGCGACCGGCTTCACCTTCACCCGCAACACATCGTTCTCCGGTTTGTAGCTGTAGGCCCCCCA
>JBBRCR010000218.1:0-13210 GCA_038204695.1 Opitutales bacterium
ATCCTGGATACGAGTGCCTGTGGAAAGGCTACGCGCAGTTTCGCGCCATGGTTCAAATCGTCGGCCTGAGCCGGAGGCGCACCCGCGGCGCCGACGATTGATGCGCTACAGTGCCTTTTGTGGGGCAAGCGCAGGGCTAGCCCGCATTTTTCCTTACCGCGGCCTGCGGCTGTAGATGCGACACAGAAGTCACCGAGGGGGGACGATGACGACATGGGAGACGGGGAAGAGAATAAGACGCGGAAGATTCCGAATTCTCAGCGCCCGCTCGCCTCATCCGCGCTATTCCGGGCTGGCCGATTGCTCACGGTCCAGGAATCGCGCGATGTCGGGAATTTCCTTCACCCGCCGGCCACCCATCCGGCGTTCGAAATACGGATCTTCCGCGGGCGTGGCCTCGACTTCACCGTCCTCCTCTTCGTCCTCCTCATCGATGACCTCACCCTCTTCATTCTTGAAAATCCAGTCCTGCTCCTCGTCGTACGCGTGCGTCATCCGTCGTGCTTCAGGCACGAGCACCAGCGCGGGATTTTTCACGCGACCGTCCTTCACGAACTCGAACACGCAGGGGTAAAAGAGCTTCTTGAAGTGGTTCTGGAATTCACTCAGCCACTTGTTGTCGACCCCTTCGCGCTTGTTCAACAGCACGACGTCCGAGAAATGCACGCAGGCTTCATACCACGCCAGTAGCGGCGGATGCTTCTCGGCGAGCTGACAGTTCACCACGCACAACACGCGTGCCACCACGCCGCCCTGCGCCTCCACCCACACCTTGAACACCTCGGCCTGATCCACCGGATTTCGGTGCCCGTCCGAGACAAAAAAGATGTGCGTGGCATCGTCCGGCATCGTCCCGATGATCGCTCCGTCCGACCAGTTCCAAGTCGATACGCCTGGCAGCTTCGCGTCCATCGACTCCGCGACGTCGCTCTCAGCCACCATCACCGCGGCCCGATCGGACTCGGTGAGGCCGTCGTCGATGATATCGGCCAGCACCTCGCGCCGGCCGGAGCCCGCCGCACCGAGCACAAGATAAACCAATGGTTTTTCCGGAAGCATGGGAAAATCTTAAAACGGCAGTCGAATCGTGCAAGATCCTGACTGCACCAAGTCGTTCAACCCGCGGGTCCTCAGAACGAAAACGTCCCGCACTGCGCGTTGTGGCGCAACCAGTGGTCGACCAGCACGAGTGCCGCCATCGCCTCGACGATCGGGACCGCACGCGGCACGACACAAGGGTCATGGCGGCCCCGGCCAATGAGTTCGGTCTCCGCGCCGTGCACGTCGACCGTCGCCTGCGGACGCAAGATCGTCGCGGTCGGCTTGAACGCGACGCGGAATACAATCTCCTCGCCATTTGAGATCCCGCCCTGCGTCCCACCGCTGCGATTCGTGGTCGTACGCACGCGCCCTTCGCGATTTTCGAAGGCATCGTTGTGCTCGCTGCCGCGCAGGCGCGCCCCCGAAAAACCGCTGCCGATCTCAAATCCTTTCGTCGCCGGCAGCGACAACATCGCTTTCGCCAAGTCGGCTTCGAGCCGATCAAACACCGGCTCGCCGAGCCCCACCGGCACACCGCGTATCCGGCACTCGATGACGCCACCGACGGAATCGCCTTCGGACCGCACCGCCTTGATTCGCTCGATCATCCTGGCCGCAGTCTCCGGATCGGGGCAGCGGACGGGCGTTGCCTCCACTGCCGCAAGCGACGGAAAATTCCGGAGGGCATCGGCAGGCATGACAATATCGTGGACCTGCGTGAGATAAGCGCGGATTTCCACCGGCGAACCGTGACGCGCGGCCGCACCCAGACTCAAAACCTTCCGGGCAATGGCACCAGCCGCCACCCGTCCGATGGTCTCGCGCGCAGAACTCCGCCCGCCGCCGCGATGATCGCGCACCCCAAACTTTGCCTGATAGGTGTAATCGGCATGGGAGGGGCGGAACTTGTCCCGCATTTCGTCATAAGCGCCGGGTCGCTGATCGGCATTGCGCACCAGCATCGAGATGGGGGTGCCCGTGGTGCGGCCTTCGAAGAGACCCGAGAGGATTTCGACGCGATCGTCTTCCTTGCGCGGGGTGACGATGTCGCTTTGCCCCGGGCGCCGCCGGTCCAACTCCACCTGAATCTCCGCCACCTCGAGCGGCAATCGCGGAGGGCATCCATCAACGACCGCGCCGACGGCGAAACCATGGCTTTCGCCCCACGTGGTGACGGTGAACAATTTTCCGAAAGTGTTCGGCATAGTTTTTGCGGGGCAAACGCTTCAATTAGCTTCTTGGGCCCCAAAAAGCTAGGGCAACTTTTACGGGACGATGCCGTCTCACCCCCGCAAACACCGTTTACAAGTCCGGCGCTTTGATTTCTCTTCTTCGTTCCTGCGCTTTGGGCGCCCAATCCTCAGATTCCTTCTGCATGACTAAGTGTTTCGTTCGTGTGCGCCTGATGGTGGCGGCAACAGTCCTCGCAGCGGTGGCGAACAGCCAGCCGGCCCCCTCGCCGCTTCCGCAAAATCCAAACCAGCCGCCGTCCGGCCAGCCGCCGCAACCCTCGGCCCCGGCTACGACGCCCGGGGCGGCTGCCGGTGACGAAGAGATGGTCCAAATCAAACTGCCTGATGCGGATCTGGATACCATTCTCGGCGCCCTCGAAAACTTCACCGGCCGGATCATTCTGCGCCCGGCCGCGCTGCCAACCGCCACTTACAATCTCAAGATCAACAAGCCGATTCCCAAATCGGCCGCCATTCGGTATATCGAAACGGTTCTGGCGCTGAACGGCATCGGCGTCGTTGCTCTCGACAACAACGCCTACAAGGTCACCGCCCTCACGATGTCGCGGACCGAAGCGCCGGAAATGATCTCCGGCTCGGCCTTCGACTTGCCCCCGAGCGGCAAGGTCGCAACGAAGTTCTTCCAGCTCGAATTCATGCGCATCACCGAGATGCTGCCGATGCTGCAGGGTATCCTGAACCCGAATTACGGCGGCCCCGTTCAGTTGCCCAGTGCCAATGCGGCGCTGATCACCGACAGCGTCAGCAACCTGCAACGCGTCGAGCTGCTGCTGCAGCAAGTGGACAAGCCGGTCACCGCCGGGATGAAGCCGAAGTTCTACCAACTGCGGGAAGCCAAGGCCAGCGACCTCGTCACCAAGATGCGCGGAATCCTCACCGGGACGCTCCAAGTGCAACTGGGCTCTGCGACGACCTACAGCGCGGACGATCGCACCAACCAGATCATCCTCGTCACGGATCCGCGGCAGTATGCGTTTTTCGATGAAATGATCCAGCGGCTCGATGTGCGCGCCGATCCGAATACGCGCAACGAAGTCATCTATCTTAACCACGCCAAGGCCGCCGATGTCGTCAACGTGCTCAGCCAGCTGATCCGCGGGCAGACTGCGGCCGTCCAGCAGCGGCAGTCGCAGTCGGTGCGACCTGGCCAGTTGCCGACCCAGCCTGGACAGCCGACGGTCACCCCCGGCCAGCCACCGACCGTGATTTCGGCGGGCGGGGGCAATCCTGCGCTCGACAACCTGCTCGGCTCTGGCTCGAACGAGTTCAGCAGCATCATGACGGTCGTGAATGACGAGCGGAGCAATGCGGTGGTCGTATCCGGCACGGCCGACGACATCCGGCTGCTGCGCGAGTTGATCGCCAAACTCGATCGCGTGCTCGCTCAAGTGCGAATCGAGGTGGTCATCGCGGAAGTTCTCCTCGAGGATAATCACCAATCGGGCATTAGCGCCCTCGGACTGAAACTCGATGGCGACAAGCTGGTGGGCTTCTCCGGCGCCGAAGCCAGCATGACGGTGGCCAATGGCACCATCACGCGCCCAGGCCTCAGCGGCCCATGGGATTTGGCGGCTGAAATTTCCATCAACACGACCCCGCGAAAGACGAACAGCACGATCCTGTCGGTGCCCGCTATCGTGACCAGCCACGGAAAAGTGTCGGAAATTTTCAACGGTGAAACGCGTCCCGTCGTCACGGGCACGGTCTCGTCCGCCGCGGGCGTGTCGACGGGACTGGCCACGAGTTCGACGGTGACTCAGCAGCAGATCGGTACGCGGCTCAACGTGACGCCGTTCATCGGAGCCGACGGTTCGGTACAGTTGGAAATCAAGCAAACCGTCGAAGACGTGGTGGACACCGTGCAGGTGGACAACAACCAGCAGTACGTCATCGGGCGGCGCGAAACGACGTCGTACGTGACCGCGAAGAGCGGAGAAATCATCGTGCTCGGCGGCTTTCAGAAAAAGATCGATTTGAAGAACTCGAACCGGCTGGGGCCCATTCCGATCATCGGCGATTTGTTCGGGGCGCGCAGCAAACGGCATTACAAGCAGGAATTGATGTTCTTCCTTCGGCCAACGGTGCTGACCAACAGGCCCGATATCGACAATGCGCCAACGATGCAGCGAATCGACGAGCTGCCCACGCGCCACGAGATCAGGAAGCAGCTTGATCCCACCTACCAGATACCCGAATCGCCTTATCTGCTGGACCGGATTCTGCCGAAAAAGTGACCACCCGGCCCTTCACTGGCAGGTTTGATTTGCCCACGCAATCAGTGGCTGAATCGGTCTGAGGCAAAACCTCGCCAGGCCATGAACGCCCACGCTGATGACCATTCTCGATAACGAAGTCCTCCCTCCCTCCCTCGCCGGTCTGCTCACGGATGAGCAGCGTCAGGCGGTCATGGAAGCGCCCCGGGAAAAACGGCTCGAGGCCCTCGCCGCCGCCCTCTCGCGCCCCGAGCAGGAGGTGCTGCACAAGCTCGCGGCCGCCGCCGGCCTCGACGTCGCGACGAACCTTGAAACGGATCCCGAGGCCCGCGGCGTATTGCCGGCCCGCCTGGTCCACGAGTACCAGATCATCCCCATTCGGTTTCAGACGCCGGCCGGCATCCAGTCATCGGATACGCGATCGCTGTCGCCCGACGACCCGATGGCGGGCGCCGGGGTGGCCGGCCCCGGGCCGCTCCACCTGGCCACCGCCTGGCTGCCGGATCAAACCATGGCCGACTGGGTCCATACTTTTACCGGTCGTGGTCTCAAATGGCACCTGGCGGTCCCGGAACGCGTGCACCAGCTGATCATTGAAAACTTTGGCGTGGGCTCCGGTTCCCTCGAGGACGGGGACGACGGCTACGTCGCCCCGGAAGCGCAGAAGGAAACCGAGGAGGTCGTGGACGAGGATGCGGCGGTCGTCCGTTTTGTGACCGACGTAATCTCGCAGGCCATCGAGGACCAGGCGACCGACATTCACTTCGAGCCGCAGGAGGGCCAGTTGCGCATCCGCTACCGCGTCGACGGACTGCTCGTGCCGGTGCCCGTACCGGAAAACCTGTTACGCTTCCAGGACGCGATCATCTCACGCCTGAAGATCATGGCGCGCATGAACATCTCGGAGAAGCGCCTGCCGCAGGACGGCCGCATCAACTTCAAGGCGCACGGCGTCGTGCTCGATATCCGCGTCTCGACCGTGCCCACGATCTACGCCGAATCGATTTCGCTCCGCCTGCTGAACCAGAAGAAGGAGGCGTTCACGATGGACCGCCTCGGCATGAGTGCGCACGAGCAGGAGCAGATTACCCACATTCTCGACTACCCGCACGGGATCGTCCTGGTCACCGGTCCGACCGGCTCGGGGAAGAGCACGTCGCTGAATGCGTTCCTGCGGAAAATCAACTCGACCGATCTGCGCATCATCACGATTGAGGACCCGATCGAGTATGAGATCCCGGGCGTAAACCAGATGCAGGTGCGGCCGGAGATTGGGCTGACGTTTGCCGATGCGCTGCGCCACGTGCTGCGCCAGGATCCCGATGTGATTATGGTCGGCGAAATCCGCGACCGCGATACCGCGGAGATCGCGATTCGCGCCTCGCTCACGGGCCACCTGGTATTTTCGACCCTGCACACGAACGACGCGCCGGGTGCGATCACGCGGCTCGTGGACATGGGCATCGAGCCCTTCCTGGTCGCCTCGGCCATCGAACTCGTGATCGCGCAGCGGCTCGTCCGCCGATTGTGCACCCAGTGCTCGCGTCCCGCGCCGATCGCGAAGGTGAAGCTGCTCGAGAACCTCGCCATCCTCGGCTGCAATCCCGCCGAAGCGGAGTCCATCGAGCTCCTGAAGGCGCCCGTCGGCTGCGACCGCTGCCGCGGCACCGGCTACCGTGGGCGCATCGGCATCTTCGAAATCTTCCGGCTGAACGACGACATTCACGAACTGGTGCTGAAACGGGACAGCACGCGGACACTGGCCGACTGCGCTCGCAAGCACGGCATGCGGACCCTGGGCCAGAGCGGCTGGGAAAAAATCAAGGCCGGCTACACGACGTTCGATGAAGTGCTGCGCGTGATCACCGTGACGGACTCGTGACCGGCCGACCCGCGGTAATCGCTGTTATCTCCCCTCATGCCCCGATTTGCCTACACTGCGCGCGATCGTGCTGGAAAATCGGTTACGGCCGATCTGGAGGCGCCCAGCCGGAAGGACGCGCTGCGGGTGCTCGGCGCGCGCGGGTTGCAGGTCGGTTCGGTCACCGAGATGGTCGGCACCGGACCGAAGGCGGCCAAGCCCGCTCCCGCTGTCCGCGGGATGCCGCGCGATGCGGCCGCGGCACCCCGGCGCGCGGAATGTCTTCCCTTCCTCGAAGCGCTCTACGATCTCGCAACGAGCGGCCTCTCCGCCGGCGAGGCTGTGCGCTTGCTGTCCATCCGCATCAAGGAGCCGCGGCTGCGTGCCTTGTGCGCGGGCATCTGGGAACAGATTAGCGAAGGCGCGTCGCTGTCGACCGCGATGGCGCGGCACCCCGAAGTTTTCGATTCGTCGATCACGAACCTGATCCAGGCCGGTGAAGCCACGGGGTCGCTCAACGACACGCTCGCGCGGCTGATCGGCCATCTCACCGAACAGCGGGAATTGCGCCGGCAGCTGCTCGCCGCGCTCGCGTATCCAACTTTCATGGTCGTGGTCGCGTTTTTCGTGATCCTGTTTTTCCTCTTCTTCCTGCTGCCGCGCCTGCAGGGCCTGCTCACCTCCCTCGGAGGCAGGATGCCAACGTCCACCCGGCTGCTCATCGGGCTGTCGGAGTTTGCGATCCACTACGGCCTTTTCGTCATCATCGCCTTCGTCTTCGTGGTCGTTTCATTCTGGCGCTGGCGCGCCACCGAGGCCGGCCGCGTCACAACCGATGCCTGGATGCTGCAGATGCCGCTGCTCGGGCCCTTCACGGTGTCGCGGACCGTTCTCCTGTTCAGCCAGACGCTTTCCGTGCTCCTGGAAAACGGCATCACCGCGGCCGAGGCGCTGCGGATGACGGAGAAGCAAATCGAGAACCGCACTCACCGCGAAGCGTTCAATACGGCCACCGCACGCGTCCTCGAGGGCGAGGCGCTCTCCAGCGCGTTGGCGCGAACCGGCGTTTTCCCCGACCTGGTGCTTGATCGGCTCGCCGTCGGCGAGAACACCGGCAACGTGGTCCCGAGCCTCAAACAAATCGGGGCGGCCTACCAGAAGCAGATTTCACGGCAGCTGAATACATTCACCAAAGTGATCGCGAGTGGCGTCCTGATGCTCGTGTTCATCTTCGTTGGGTTTATCGCATTCGCGATTGTGAACGCGGTGTTCCAGGTCAGCGCGAGTTTCAAGATGGGCTGAACTGAGCCTGGGGGTGGCATGGGCGTCCCGCCCATGTATTCAATTAGGTAACACGTTCGGGGCGTTCCGCCCCAAGAGTATGCACGGAGTCCGGTCTTCACGGGCGGGACGCCCGTGCCACTCCGCCTCAACGCACCTCGTAGACTTCGACGATGACATTGCCGCCACCGCCGTTTACGCCCGAAACGCGCGCGGTGTAGTCCCCCGGCGCCAGCGTCATGGTCAGCATCGCGTCGCGGCTGGATACATCCGCAATCGGAAACGCGCCCACGGCAGTTCCCACCGCGCTCAGGTGAGCCTCACCGCCCCAGTTGTCGTTCTCGGCGATCTTCGTCGACCCGCGGTACAGTGCCAGAACTGGATCCTGCATCGGGTCGCCCACGGCGAATGCCGCCAACGCTGGCCCCGCGGCGCGCACCAGCACGGTCCGCGGTGACTGGCCCTGAATTACAAAACCGGCCGTCATGCCCTCCCCGGGATCGAGTTGCTTGAGCACCGAAAGATTGATCAGCCGCGGCGTGCTGTCCGTCCGCGATGCGCCCGCCGCGTCATACATCTCGGCGAGCACGACCCCTTGCGCCTGCCCCTTGCCACCGACTTCCACCGTATAGTTTCCGACGGCAAGCCCCGGCGCCGGCCGCACAATGGCGGCGTCCCGACTGGCGGCGGGAAGGGCGAAAGCCCCCACCGCGGTAAACGCATTCGCCAACTCCAGCCCCCCACCCCAGTCATCGTTGGTCGCGATCGGTTGGTTCACGCCCCGTGCGTTGACGGTCATGATCGGATCCGCGAGCACACCCGGGACGTTGAAGGGTTCCTGCCCGAGGGTCGGGCCGATTCCCCGAATGACAAGCGGCAGCGAGGCCGCCGAATTCAATGGCCCCACGACCGCGCCGACCGTGAGCACCCGCGATCCCGTGCCGGCGGAGGTCAGCACGGACAAATTCGCCAGCCGCCCCGCCTGGGCCTCGGGAACGTTCGCAAGGGTCAGCGTCGCCGGATTGCTTGTCTTCTGACCAATGCTGTTGATCGCGGTGTTGACGTAGCTGCCGGCATCGGCCGCGGTCGCGTTGCGCACCACCAGCGTGGCGCTCGTGGCGCCGAGGATCTGCCTGTTGTCATGCAACCACTGATACGCACTGGCGGCGCTCGCCGGCGCATAAAACACGACCGTGCTGCCAGCCGCCACCGTTTGGGACGACGGTTGGGCGAGGAACTCCGGCTGGACCGAGGTCACCTCGACCACAAACGAGGTCTGGGTGGCATTGCCGTTTGTGTCCACCGCGCGCACCGTGATGGTTGCGCGGCCACTGTTGAGCGCCGCAAGGGTGATCGTCGACCCGGCCAGGGTGGCGGTCACGATCGTTGGAGCCGAGTTCTCGATCGCATACTGAAGTACCGAAGGCGCGCCGCCGGCCGCGGGAAACAGCGCGATGGGAGAAATCGTGTTCACGATGATCACGTTGGCCGCGCCCACCGTGCCGCCGGTGAAGTCGCGGACCGGAAGCGTGGCGAAGGCGGAATTCGGATCGCCCCCGGAGGCATTCACCACCGGTTGCACGGCTATTGTATCAATAACGGTCATACCGGTGCCGAGCACCCGCCCGAACACGGTGTAGCCGCCGCCGTTGCTTTGACCGAGGAAGTTCGTGTTGTCGCGAACATTGAAGTACCACTCGCTCGTGGCGCTGTTGATCGCGGAGGTCCGGGCCGCCGCCAGCGTGCCGCGGCTGTTGGCGAGATTGTACTCGAGCGGAACGGGCGCCCGCTTCGTCACCTCGAGCGTGCCGGACACCCGGAAACCGCCACCCTGCAGGATGGAGACGCCGCCGGCTTCAAAGCTCGCCGCACGGTGAAAGAAGGTGCCGGCGTAGGCCGCGTCCCTCACATAAGCGAGAAAGTTGGCGACGTGCTGCGGGGCCGCGTCGGCGCGCAGTTCGACGTTGAACCTGCCGAACACCGTATCGAATTGAGCGACTTGTCCGGTCACGCCGGGCAACGAGATGTAATTGCTCAAATCGAGGGTCAGCGCGGGCCCGCCGAACACCATCACCTGTGTCGGGATGGCTTGTGTGACCGTCGGGACCGTCGACTGAGCGCGCAGGGTGGCTCCAAGAAGAACGAGAGACAGAAAAAGGACCGGGCAAAAACGCATGATTGAAGGTGGAAGGAAGGTGGACGCCTGCGCCAATGGGATTGTTCCTGGAAGAGGAAACGGGACGAAGTTGCGGAGAAACGGCCAGGGCGCGCGGCATCGCCGGCTAGAAGCGCATCGTCCACTGCGCGGCGGCGGCATGGGTGAGAGCGCGGTTCGGGGCGTCACCGTGCTGTAAACTGTATTGAAGTTTCAATTGCGTGTGGGCGTTGAAGCGGTAGCCGGGGCCGGCGTCGATCCGCCAGGCCTCGTGGCCCCATTCCACGTTGCGGCCGCGTTCCCGGACCTGGTTGAAGAGTTGCTGGTTCCATCGCAGGGCGGCAAAAAGCGGCGGCGTCAACTTGTACTTGGCCTCGACATAATAACTCAGCAGGTCGGCGTGGCCGACTCGGGGTATCTCGAAGCGCGCAGCGAACACCTCCGCCCAGACCTGGAGCTGCCGCCGCGCGTAGCTGACATCATGCGCCAGGACGAGCTGCCGGTAGTCGCCGAAGCGGTGTCGCAGCGGCACACTGGGGAGCGCCAGTGGCTGCAGGTAGGGTCCGGCACTCGCCGACAGGCCCGCGCTCCACGCCTCGTTCGCTCGAAAGCCAATCCGCGCGCTGAGGGTCGGATGTTCCCAGACATCGCGGTGGTCGTTCCACGCCTCCGGTCGCGACGACAGCGAGGCCTGTTTCACTTCCAAGGCGTAATTGAAACGGTGAACCTCACCCGAAACCGCCGCGCCGATCGCGTAACTCGGTCCCCAAATCAGCGGAATCCGCAGCGATTTTTCCGCCGCCGTGACACTCGCGGGCAGGCCGGCACGCACATGGGACCATTGCAGCAGGACCGTGCTGGAGCGGATGGCCTCAGTGTCCCACATCCCCGTGAGACTTTCGTACGCGAGGGGTGCCGTGATGAACGGATTCGCCCACGAGCCATGGCGGGGCGCCCAATTACCAACCACGGTCGCAAATTTGCCGAGCTGAACGTTGAGCCGCGAATCGGACCAGGGCGTGATTCGCACCGCATATTCATCCAGTCGCACCTGCCCGCCTCCGTCCGTCGGATCGAAACCGCGATCGAAGCGAGCCTGGGCAAAAGCGTAAACCCGAGGCCCCCACTGCGCGTCGAGGAAAGTCGTCAGGCGCGGCGCCAGTAATGAAGTGTGCTCGCTTTGCAAGAGCCACGGTGCGGGTTCGGGAAATGTATATGCCTCCAGGTCGAGCGTCCCGCTGACCCGCGCCCGGAGCTGACCATCCGCCGAGGAAAACGACAGCGCCTGTTCGACGGCGTCGAGGAAGTCCTCTGCCGCCCGGGAGGCGGCGGTGAGCGCCAGAACGGAGAGCGCGCACATCAGCCGCTGCAGCGGGGGACAAGCCAGCGTACTTGACGCCCGCGCCTTCATGGGAGCGCCGCCGTGGGCGCGGCGAGCCGAAACGTCAGCTCGAATTCGGTCCACTGTTCATCCGAGCGCACCAACCGCAGATCGCCCTGGTGCAGCCGCACGAGTTCGCGCGCAAGATTCAGCCCCAGGCCATAACCTGGAACGTTTTCGCCCATGCCTCCCCGATGGAATCGCTGGAAGACATGCGCCCGTGCCTCCGCCGGAATGCCAGGCCCGGTATTCGCAATTGTGAGACACACGGCATCGCCAATCGCCCGCGCACCAATCCGCACCGTGCCGCCCGGCCGGTTGTACTTGCGGGCGTTCTCGAGCAGGTTTTGCAGAATCATCGCCGTGTAACGCTTCTCGCCACGGATGGTCAAACCGGGGGGAAAATCCGTTTCGAGGTTCAGTTCGGAATCATGCGGCAGGGCACTGAGATCATCCAGTGAAGCCTCGATCAACGCCGTGAGATCCAGCGGCGCCAGTTGAAGCCGCAGCTGGCCGGCGTCCATTCGCGAAAGCAGGAGCAAATCCTCGATCACCGAGGAAAGCCGGTAGGTCTGGTGGATCAGCTGCGATACCTGGTCGCATTCCGCCGGAGTCAGATTCTCCCGCGTCAGCAACTCCTCCAATCCGACGCGGAGCACCGTGACCGGCGTCTTCAACTGGTGCGAGGCATCGGCGGAAAAACGGGCGGCGCGCTGCAACTCCGCACTCGTCATCTGCAGCGCCGCTTCCGCGCGGAGCCGCTGGGCGCGGTCTTCCTCTGAATCCACCGCCAGCTTTTCGACGGGCGCAGAAAACCGCCCTGCAACGACGTGGCTTGCGCCCAATCCCAACAGCAACAGCAACGCTCCGGCTCCCAGCGCCCGCCAACGGAGCTGGCGCTGCCGCGCGACGAGTTGGGTGAGCGGAAACACGCATACTTCGAAGGCCGGCGAAAACGAGGAACCCGGGTTCAATACCTGGAAGAAGAGCAGATGTTCGACGCCGTCGATCCCGATCCGTCGCGATGGCGGGCTGGCCGCGCGTGTCGGCGGGTTCGCCCGCATTGCATTCGCGAGCTCCGCGGCCGCCCGGCCCGACAGCGTGCTGGAATGCAGCCGGCCATTGACCCAGATTCCGCTCTTCATCCCCAGATTCGAAGCCGTCGCGAGTGCGAACGGTTTGTACCCCAGCACCAGCGCGGCGATCACGTCCGCCGATTCCATGGAAATTATCGGCATGGCGATAATCTCCGAGACCGCCGGAGGCGCGCCTCCCGCTGAGCGGACGAGATAACCAATCTGCGGCGCGTCGGGTGCCGTCGGGAGCGAGAGTTGCGCCTCCTCTGCCGCGGAAAGCGCTCCGACCGCCCGTTGTCCATCGGGCGAAATCACAAACCCTCGACGATCGAGGAAGCGGTAGAATTCCGCGCGGAGCGCCTGCGTCGCCGCGTCCGTGGGTGCGTCACCCGGACGAATCACGAGATCGCGCAATTCGTCATCGGCCGCGAGATAAAGGAGATCGAGCGCATCGTCCTCCAGTGCCGCCTGGATGCGCGAACGCCGGACCAACGCGCGGCAGCGTTCCGTCAGCGCGGCATGCCGGACATCGCGCGCATTGTGCAGCGCGGAAATTTGCGCCTGAAACTCGCGACCCAGTTCGCGTTCGACGCTGGCGACGAGATCGCGTTGGGCAAAGTACAGGCCCAAGCCAGCGACCGCTGACACCACCAGCATCATCGCCAGCAGCAATTTGGTCCGGAAGCCCGCCAGCCGCGGCGCGCGGGGCATCGCGGCGGCGAACTCGATTGGTGCTGCCTCCATCCGGCTCATGGCAGGTCCAGGCGTCCCCTCCATCGGTGTGACGCGGCATGGGCGTCCCGCCATGCATTCCTACATCGAGTCGTCCACGGGCGGGACGCCCGGGGGACGAAGAAAAAGGGCGGGGCCCCCAAGCCACCCCCGACACCGCCCCCGCCCCCACAAGAAAAAAACACCCCCCACCCCCCCCCAGTTTAAATGTGGCACG
>JBBRCR010000219.1:0-13161 GCA_038204695.1 Opitutales bacterium
GCCCTTCACGTTTACACTCCTGGTTAGCCCTGCGCTTGCCCCACAAATTCGCTACCGCGTATGGCGTCACGCCAAGGGCGCGATTGACGGGAAGGGCGACTTTCCAGTCGCCCGAGACCGGTCGACCGAACGTACTTCGGCGGCTGGAAAGCCGCCGCTCCGGCAAATGCCGACGTGCTTGGCAGGAATTGTGGGGCAAGCGCAGGGCTAGCCGCAACACCCGCCCGTGGCACCGAGCGCCAGCGCAAAGCGTCCATGCCGAGGGTGGGTTTCAAATCGTCCAGACACATCTCCAGCCGCCAGGTGCTCTTCACCACCGGGCCGGGCCCCCAGCGCAAGCGCCGCAGCGAGAAAATTATGGGGCTTTCTTAAGCGCCATTCTTCCCTGTGTCTCATCTAGAGATCTTTGGTTGCGACTGCAGGCCGCGGCAGGAAATATGCGGGCTGGTTTACTCGCTACTCGCTACCCGCTACTCACCACTCGCTACTCACGACTTTCCCTCGCGCATGAAAATTTCCCTCAACTGGCTCCGCGACTACGTGCCGCTCGACGCAAGCGTCGACGAGATTACCCGCGCGATCACGTTTCTCGGCTTCGAAGTCGAAGGCGTTCAGTCCACCGGCGCACCGAAGCTGGACCACGTCGTCGTCGGCGAGATCCTCACGCGCAACCGTCACCCGAACGCCGACAAGCTCTCCGTCTGCACGGTCGACGTCGGCCCGGCGGGCGGCGTGAAGACGATCGTTTGCGGCGCTAACAATTGCGACGCGGGCAATCGCGTCCTGGTCGCACTGCCCGGCGCAGTTCTGCCCGGCAATTTCCAGATCAAGGAGTCGAAGATCCGCGGTCAGCCCTCGGCCGGCATGATGTGCTCGCCGGATGAAATCGGCATGGGTTCTGATCACAGCGGGCTGCTCATCCTTGACGGCAAACCGGCGCTCGGTCTGCCGATCCACGAGGCCTTGCCGCCCGGCGACACCGTGTTCGATATCGAGATCACGCCCAACCGACCGGATGCGCTTTCGCATCTTGGCATCGCGCGTGAACTGGCCGCCTGGTTCAAGCTGCCGCTGCTGTATCCGCAGGAGAAGTTCCACGGTGCCGTCGACGATGCCGAAGGATCGCAGCGCCCGGATCTGCTCGCGGGGGTGCGGGTCGACGCGCCGGAAGATTGCCCGCTGTACACCGCGCATATCGTCACCGGGATCAAGGTCGGGCCCAGTCCGTCATGGATGCAGGAGCGGCTGAAGGCGGTCGGTCTGCGTCCGCTCAACAACATCGTCGACGTCGGCAATTACGTGATGCTCGAGACGGGCCAGCCGATGCATGCATTCGATGCGCGGAAACTTGGCGGCAACCAGATCATCGTCCGCCGCGCCGCCGACGGCGAAAAGATCATCACCCTTGATGGCAGGGAGCGCACGCTCAGCAGCCGGATGCTGGTGATTGCCGACGCGAATAAACCGGTGGTGATCGCCGGCATCATGGGCGGCGAGAATTCCGGGGTCAGCGATGACACGACGGATCTCGTGCTGGAATGTGCCATCTTCAAGCGGCAGTCGATTCGCTGGACGGCGCGCAAGGTGGGGCTCACCTCCGACTCGTCGTATCGTTACGAGCGCGGGGTCGATCCGCACAGCGCGCTCGAGGCGGCGTATCGCGCCATCGATCTCATCATTGAAACGGGCGGCGGCCGCGTGGTCGGACCGGTGTATCGGATTGGTGGTGACGTACCGTGGCAGCGGGAAATCGTCGTCACCCACGATTACATCACGGAAAAACTCGGTTTCGACATTCCGGCCGAGCAGATGCGCGCTGCGTTCGAGTCCCTCGAGCTCACGGTGACGCGCGAGGAGGAAACGGAACATCCCGCGCGCGGTCCCGCGTGGACGCTGAGCATTCCGAGCTGGCGCGACGATCTGGACCGGCCAATCGATCTGGTGGAGGAAGTGCTGCGGCTTTACGGCACGGAGAAAATTCCCGTGACGCCGGTGACGTCGCCGGGCCTGCTGGCGGACGATGATCCGATCGTGATCTTCAACCGGCGGGTGACTGACTACCTGGTCGGCCACGATTTCCACGAATGCGTTAATTACACGCTGCGTCCGGCGAAGGAGATTGCCACCTGGGTTTCCCAGACGGCGGCCCAGGAACTCGCGCTCGCGAATCCGTTCGTCGAGGATCAATCGCACCTTCGGCCGACGTTGATCACCGGGTTGCTCGAATCGCTGCATCTCAACCAGTCGCGTGGGGTGGCGGTGTCGCGGCTGGGTGAGACCGGCCGGATCTTCATCGAGCGCAATGGCCAGAACCTCGAATGTGCGGCCGTGGGATTCATCTTGGCGGAGCCGGTGGGCGCGCGCGACTGGCTGCGGCGCGAGCCGCCGGATTTCTACACGGTCAAGCACCACGTCGCGGCGATCGCGGCCCTGGCTGGGATCGATCTCGACCAACAGGCGCTCCCGGCTGTCACGGGCCCGTATTACGGCTGGCAGGAGGGGCACTCCGCGAGCGCTGGCGACATGGAGCAAGGCTGGGTGGCGCGCTTCGGATTGCTGAGTCTGGTGATGGCGAGGGCGCTGGGCGTCGAAGGCAAGGTGTACGGCGGCATCTTCGCGATCCTGCCCGAGAAAATTACCGGCAACGAGGTGCGCCGCCGTTACGCGGATTTCAGCCTTTTCCCGGCGGCCTGGCGCGATCTCGCGCTGGTGGTCGACACGGCCACGCCGGCGGCCGATGTCCAGAGAACGCTCGCCAACACGGCCCGCGCCGCAGCTGGACAGGCAATCGCGATCGAGAGCGTGAACGTGTTCGACATTTACCAGGGCCAGGGATTGCCGGAGGGAAAAAAGAGCCTCGCCTTCAATCTGGTGTTTCGTTCCCCCGAGCGAACGCTCACCGACGACGAAGTGAACGCCGCGTTCACGAAGATTCAGCGCGAGATCACGGCTGACGGGAAAATCGCCGTGCGCGCGTGACCTGCAGTCGGCGGGACGACAGTCCAGATCCAGGGGCTGTTTCCTCGTAGCGGAAAGCGTGAGGCTTTCGCCAGATTACGTTCCGCCACGCAAACGGCCACGCCGCGCGGAAGGAGAGCTTCGCGCTGGAGGGTTGTGAGGAGAACACGGGCGGCATGCCGAGGTCAGGAGGGGAGGGCGCCCGGAGCGTGCTGGGGATGGTTCGAGCGTGTCCACGCTTGCGCCCGGTTCCGCGGACGCGGCAGAGTCGCCGCGCATCGCATGCCTACGCTGACCTGGATCGGCAAAGACGCCGTCGTGAACCATCACCAAGAGGTGCCCTACCACCTCCTGCGCGACGTGCCCGACCTCGGCTGCGGGCCGGCGGATGCGGGCAACCTCATCGTCGAGGGCGACAATCTCACTGCGCTCAAGGCGCTGCTGCCGTATTACGCCGGACAGGTAAAATGCATCTACATCGACCCGCCGTATAACACGGGCAACGAGGGCTGGGTCTACAACGACAATGTCAACTCACCGGAGATCAAAGCGTGGCTCGGCAAGGTGGTTGGCAAGGAGGCGGAGGATCTTTCGCGCCACGACAAGTGGCTCTGCATGATGTATCCGCGGCTGAGGTTGCTGCGCGAGTTTCTACGCGAGGACGGCGCGATCTTCATCAGTCTCGACGACAACGAAATTCAGTCGCTCCGCTTTATTATGGACGAGATTTTCGGCGCGCAGAATTTTGTCGCGACCGTGATTTGGCAGAAAATGGACAGCCCGAAGAACACCGCGATTCATTTGAGTGAAGATCACGACTACATCGTCATCTACGCCAAGCACAGCGATTCATGGCGCCCGAACAAACTGCCGCGGACTGATGCGATGAAAGCGCGGTATAAAAATCCCGACAATGATCAGCGGGGTCCTTGGCTATTGAGTGATTTGGCGGCGCGAAATTTTTACGCGCAAGGGCGGTATCCGATCGAGACTCCGTCCGGGCGGGTGATTGAAGGCCCACCAGCCGGAAGTTTCTGGCGAGTGAGCCGGGAAAAATTTGATCAACTGAATCGCGACGACCGTATCTGGTGGGGAAAGTCGGGCTCCAACCGACCCGGCATAAAGCGGTTTCTGACAGAGGTCCAAGAAGGCGTTGTTCCGCAGACGTTGTGGTTCTGGAAAGATGTCGGAAGCACACGGCACTCAAAGCAGGAATTGAGCGAGGTGATGGCCTATGGCGCGTCGAAAGATCTCTTTATCACACCAAAACCCGCTCAGCTTATTCAGCGAATTTTCCAAATCGGCTCTTCACCCGGCGACCTCGTGATGGATTCCTTTGCCGGTTCCGGCACGACCGGGCATGCCGTGCACAAACTCAATCGCGCGCAACCGGACCGGCCGCGCCACTATATTCTCGCGGAGATCGATCCCACCATCGCGCGCGACATCACCGCGCAGCGCGTGCGGCGCGTCGCGGAAGGCTACACAAACGCGAAGGGTGAAAAAGTCGAAGGCCTGGGCGGTGGTTTTCGTTACGTGCAGCTCGGCGAGCCCCTCTTCGACGCCGCAGGACGGATTCGCGGCGCCGTGCGGTTTCGCGATCTGGCGCGGCATGTTTTCTTCACCGAGACGGGCACGCCGCTCCCGCAGGATGCGCCGCTCGACAAAGCGTTGCTGGGCGTCGCCCACGGCATCGGCGTTTACCTGCTTTACAACGGCATCCTCAAGGACAAGTCGGTCGACGGCGGCAACGTGCTCACGCCCAAAATCCTCGACGCTTTGCCGGCGCACGACGGCCCGAAGGTGATTTACGCGGCATCGAACCGGGTGAGCCCGTTGCGCCTCAAAGCGCGCGGGATCGTTTTCAAGCAGACGCCCTACGCGATCAAAGTGCGCTGATATTCACTCATGCTGAAGCCGACGAACTATCAATTGGAATGCGTCGAAGCGTTGATGGGTTTTCTCCGTCTGAGCCGCGAGCTGGGCGGGCCGGCGGCGGCTTTTGCGCAAGGCACGAGTGAGCGCTTCGGAGTGGGGCTGTCGTATTTCAGTGCTCCCGGGTTCGAGGCGGAGGAGTTCAAGGGCATGCCTTATGTCTGCCTGCGGCTGCCGACGGGAGGCGGCAAGACGCTGCTCGCCTGCTTGAGCGTGCCGGTGGTCCAGCGTGAGTTGTTGCAGAGCGATCGATCGGTTGTGCTGTGGCTCGTGCCGTCGCGCGCGATCCAGGCGCAAACGCTCGCGGCGTTGCGCGATCGGACGCATCACTACCGGCAGGCGCTGGAGACGCAGCTCGGCGCGGTTGAGGCGATCGATCCGACCGAGGCGCTCTACCTGACGAAGGGGACGCTCGACAGCAGCACGGTGATCATCGTCAGCACGCTCCAATCCTTTCGGATCACGGAGAAGGAAGGGCGGAAGGTCTACGACAGCTCCGGCGCGCTGCACCATCACTTCGCGGGGCTCGAGCCGGTGGCGCAGGCGGTGCTGGAGAGGAACGAGTCGGGCGTGATGCCGTATTCGCTGGCCAACGTGCTGCGGTTGCGCCGGCCGATCGTGATCGTCGACGAGGCCCACAACGCCCGGACGGCGCTCTCCTTCGACACGCTCGCCCGCTTCCGACCTTCGTGCATCCTCGAGTTTACGGCGACGCCGGCAAAGGAAAAGGCGCCGAGCAATGTGCTCTATCACGTGTCGGCGAAGCAGCTCGCAGCGGAGGACATGATCAAGCTCCCGATCCGGCTGGAGACGCGGAGCGACTGGCTGCGGCTGCTGGCGGATGCAGTGGCGTTGCGCGAGGACTTGGAGAGAAAAGCACGCGCCGAGGAGAAGATGACGGGCGAGCACTTGAGGCCGATCGTGCTGCTCAAGGCGGAGCGGCGCGACAAGGACCGGGAGACGCGCACGGTGGAAGTCGTGGAGAAGGCGCTCATCGAGGAGTGCAAGGTGCCCGTCGACTGGATCGTGCGGGCCACGGGCGACGAGCGCGGGCTCGATGACGTGAATCTTTTCGATCCGAAGTGCCCGGTGCGTTTCATCATCACGGTCGATGCACTGAAGGAAGGATGGGATTGCTCGTGGGCCTACGTGCTGTGCTCCGTGGCCGAGATGAAATCCGATACGGCGGTCGAACAGATTATCGGCCGCGTGTTGCGTCTACCCGGGGCGAAGCGCCGGCAAACACCCGAGCTGAACCGGGCATATGCCTTCGCCACGTCGCACAATTTTGCCGAGACGGCGCGGGCGCTTGAAGACGCGTTGGTGGACGGAAACGGTTTCAATCCGCTGGAAGCGAAGGATCTCATCGTCACCACCGCTGGCGAACAGGGAAAACTGGAGATTTCGGCGAGTCGCGCGGTCCCGCCGCACGTGGTCCCAATGGGCGAGGTGCCAGACACCCAACGGTGGTCGCGGGAGCTCGGCGCCAAGCTGAGCGTCGATGCGAACGCAGGCTCGGTAACGTTCGTGGAGCCGCTGACGGAATCGGAGATCACGCAAGCGGCGGCAAGCATTGTGATGGAGACGAACCGCGAGCAATTCGTGGCTGCGGCACGGGCGCATGCGCGCGCGGTGGAGCAGATTTTCGTTTCGCCGGCGGAACGCGGCGTGAAGCTGTCCGTGCCGGTGTTCTGCGTCGACCGGCAGGGCGTGCTCGAACTCCTCGATGAAGCCCATTTCCTCGAGCGCGCCTGGAGTCTGCGCGACTATCTCGGGGACGTGGATGCGGACTCAGGGGAATTTGCCGTGATCGAGGCGAAGGGTGGCTACGGTGAGGTCGGGCTGAGCGAACAGGGGAAAGTGCGATGGACGTTTGGCGACGAACTCGCCGACGAATTAAGGCTTATCGAGGTGACGGAGAATTGGTCGGACGCTCGATTGATCGACTGGATCGATCGCAATATCCCGCATCCCGATATCTCGGCTGATGAATCAGGAGTCTTCATCACGGCGGTGATCGACGCGATCCTCGCGAAGGGAAAGACGCTCGGTCAGTTGGTACGGGCGAGGTTCAACGTCCGTGCACACGTGGAAGAGCGGATCGCGGCGTGTCGAGCGCAAGCGAAGGCGCGGGCGTTCCAGGAGGTGCTGTTCGCTGAGGAATCAGGGAAGATTAGCGTTTCCGCCGAACAGGTTTTCACCTTCGACCCAGATCGGTATCCGGCGAGGTTCGTATGTCCGCGGTCGGAGGATTTTCAAAGGCACTATCACCGGCAGGTGGGTGAACTGGGGGAGAAGGGAGAGGAGTTCGAGTGCGCGTTGTTTCTCGACGCCCAACCCGAGATTGAAACGTGGGTGCGTAATCTGGAACGGCAGCCCGAAAAGTCGTTTTGGCTGCCGACAGCGACGGATCGCTTCTACCCGGATTTCATCTGCAAACTGAAGGATGCCCGAATCCTCGTCGTTGAATACAAAGGCGAGGATCGCTGGAGCAATGACGACTCGAAGGAGAAGCGGCGACTCGGCGAGCTATGGGCGGAGCGCAGCGCGGGTCGGTGCGTATTCGTGATGCCGAACGGTAAAGATTTCGGGGCGATTGCGCGGGCGATCGCAGGTAAGGCGTAGCGGAGCGGGCACGGTTTCGCGCCAGTCCTCGTGGACAACTCATGTTTCTAGCCTACTTCGACGAGAGCGGCGATGACGGGCTGCCCGGCTCCTCGCAGCTCTTTGTGCCGAGCGCGGTTTACCTGCACCACCGGCACTGGAAGGAAGCGTTTCAGGCTACGCACGAGTTTCGGCGAGAATTGGCGGCAAAGGGTTTTCTTCCGTTCAGTGTCGAGTTCCATACGCGAGAGCTGTTGCTCGACAAAGATCCGTTTCACGCGTTGCAGCTTCCGCCCCAACGTCGCTTCGAGGTACTAAGGGAGTTTTGCCGCCATTTCGCGAAACTGGAGGTGAAGGCGATCAACGTGGTTATTAACAAGACCATCCCCACGAAGGCTCCGCTGGCGGTGTTGGATCGAGCGGTCACATATCTGATTCAACGGCTCGAAAACGATCTCAAGGCAACCGACGATCGCTTTCTGATCATCACCGACGAAGGGCGGGTGGGAAAAATGCGCGCCACCGCCAGGCGCATTCAGCACGTGAACTTCGTGCCCTCGAAATTCGGGACAGAGTCACAGCGACTTGATATCCGATTGCTGGTGGAGGATCCCTTGCCCAAGAAATCGCACGAGTCTTACTTCATCCAGTTTGCCGACATGCTTGCATATCTCGTGCAGCTTCACTGCATCGATACTCTCGGTCTCGCCGCCTGGCCCAATCGCTTGAAGTCATATATGACACCAGCCGACGTCACGGCACTGCTCGACTTGCTGAAGCCGCGGTTAAACCTCAAGGCGTCCGGCACCGATCCTTATGGCATCGTGTGTTATCCGAAAAAATGAAGGCGGCCCCGAGAGGCCGCCTAAAACACCACCTACGACGCATGCGCGTTTTCAGTGGTTCGGGCAGACAATCGGCGGAGGGGACAGCGAAGGCAAGCCGCGGTTGCGCTTTCGAGCCGGAGGTTATCGGCTGTAAAAAGTGAATGTCTTCTCGCCGTCGAACATGAAGATTCAAAGGAATAGACGCCTGCTCCTCTGGTTCGGTCTGGCCTCTGCGGCGGCTGCGGCGGCCGCTCCGCGACCGAACCTAATCCTGCTCGAGTCCGACGATCATCACTACCAGGCCCTCGGCTGCATGGGCGATCCCGTCCGGACGCCCCACATCGACCGGCTGGCGAGCCGTGGCGTGCTTTTTCGCAACAACGTGAGCCAGGGGGACGGCGTGCGCACCGTCGCGCAATGCGCTGCTGACGGGCGCGTATCCACACAACACCGGTGTCTACGACAATCGCGATGGCTACATGGCCGCGGGCGTCTGGACTTTCCCGCAGGCGTTGCAGAAGGCGGGTTATCTCACCGCGCTCATCGGGAAGAATCATTTCAAGGCGCATTCGGACGCCGCTTCCCCCCGTGATCGCACGCTCGAGCGGCAGCGGCGGGAATTGGAAACGCTGGGTTTCGAATATATCCATGCCATCACGGGCAAAGTCTCGGCCGCGAGCCAGTCGCTATGTCGCGGGCCAGGATCCGTATCGTGACTACCTGCAACAAAAGGGCGTGCTGGAAAAGCTGCGGGCCGATTACGAGAAACGCGATCGCTCCACTGGCATCGAGCCATCGGTACTCAGCCTCGAGGATTACCAGGACACCTATATCGCGAGTCGCGCGATCGATTTCATCGGCGGCCACCGGAAGGACCGGCCATTTTTTCTCTGGGTCGACTTTGTCGCGCCGCACCCGCCGGCCGACGCACCGCTGCCCTATGCCACGATGTACGATCCCGCAAAGGTGCGCGGCAAGATCCCTCCGCCCGAAGGAAAGGTGCTCCGCGGCCGCCAGAAGATCACGGAAGACGAAGCGCGCAAGTTCCGCGCGGCGTATTATGGCATGATCACGCTCCTCGACGATCAGGTCGGGCGCATCGTGGCGGCGCTGGAAAAAACCGGGCAACTCGACGATCGCTACAAGCTGATCACTGATCCCGAGGGGCCGATGCTCTTCGATTTGCGCGCCAATCCGGACGAGAGAGTCAACCTTCACGGCAAGCTGCCGGTGGTGCAGGCGCGCTTGGAGCGGGAAATGGCCGCGCGGTTGAAAGCCACCGGCCCGATCAAGCCGCCCAATCCGACCCCCGGACGGCCGGCGCCAAAGGCGAAACGGTAGCCGGGGAAATTTTCCCCGTGAGCCGGAGCCACCGGCGCTTCCAGCTCACGCTGAATTTTGCGGCTTGCTCAGAACCGAAACGTGTTCGTCAGCAGAACCTGAAACGGCGGATCGAAACGGACGCGCGCGATACTGCCATCCGGCTGAAAGCGCACGGCGGTCACCTTGTCGCTGCTCCAGTTCTGCAAATTTCGGAGGTTCAACTGCGCCGTCCAATCCTTGTTGCCGAAGATTTTCCGGCGATACCCGAGCGAGAGGTCGTAGCTCAGTTCGGCTTCGACGAGATAGGGATTCCTCACGTCGGGCAGGATGAGTCCGCGCGGATCGTCGAGCTGCGGATAGCCGGCGGCATACTGGTCCTCCCAGCGGACGGCGCCGCCAATTGATACTCCGCGCAGCCGGCCCTCGCTGAACAGATAGCGTGCGATCGTGTTCACCCGCCACTTCCGCTGCTCCGCCTGCGGCCGGCCCTCCTGGCCCTTCGCCGCCCAGTATTCGAGCAGGTTCCCGTTGATCTGTTGCGACGTCGTGTTGCCGCTCACCGTCTCCACCGGAGTGTTCCAATCCAACTCCCCGAACTGCGCGAGGTGCGGCAGCCAAACCGTGTTGAGCACCTGCGTCAGCCGCGGCGCGATGTTGGTCAGGATCGTTTCCTGACTCGCGGCATTGAACGCGATCCGCCAGTTGCGGGTGGGGTTGAAAATGAGCTCCGCCTCGAACCCCTTGGAAACAATGTCGCTGGTGTCGGTGATGTCGCCGGCGGCCTGGGTTTCGACGCTGCCGTCCGGCTGCGGCCGGGCGTTGAAGGCCGCCTTCAACTCGTCCGTGAGATGCGGCTCAATCGCGGCCCGCGCCGCCTTTGCCTTTGCCAGATTCGGATATAGCGCCGCCACCGCCTGCTCGCGGGTGAGTTCCTCCGGGGTGAGACCGGTGGCGGGATTGACGGTGATTTCCTCGAGGAAACTCGCGTCGATCGCGCCATCATCGTTCGTGTCGAACCGGCGGATGTCCGCGTTGAGGTTGCCATAATGCGTGAACATGTTGCGCATGATCGGATTGAACGTGCCGCTGATGTTCGCACCCGCCCCGGTGAGGGCCGCCTTGAACCAGTTGAACCGGGCGACGACCTTGTGGTCCCAAAGCTGCACGGTGATACCATAATCCTCGCTCTTCCCCTTGGGGGATTCGATGGGGCAGCATGACGTCGGGCGCGTTGCCATCGATCTTGCCGCGTTCGACGTAGGCCGAGATGATCGTGTCGGCGTTCTTGAACGGCCGATACGCGAGCGCGCCATAGAGCCGGTCGTCATCCTTGTACGTTGGTTCCTGCCGGTACTGCGTCCGATCCGTCAGCGCCGCGCCATGAATCGCCAGCGTATCCTTGATCAGGACACGATTCAGGTTGAGGGAACCCCGGTACGAAGGATTCTTGCCGCCGCTGCCCATCCGGGTGGAAACCTCGTTGGTGTCGCGGAATCGCGCCTTGACCATGCCGGCGTTCACCAGCCCGGACGGCGAGCCGAGACCGAAGAGAAACGAATTGGCGCCGCGGTTGATGTCGACCCGATCGGTGTTGTAGGAGTCGAAGGGGATGTCGGATTTGAAGAAATTTCGCGTCCGGTCCGGCGCAGAGAGCCCGCGCACCCGCGTGGTCGCGTCCGGATTGCGCCGCGCGTCGCCGGTGTTGACCTCGCCGTCGGAATTGTCGCTTGCACCGGTGAAGTTGCCGAGGATGCCGGCGACCTCCGTGCTGGTGGTATATTGAAACAGCTCCTCCACCCCGGTCACCCCGAGATCATCCATTAATTCCTTGGTCACGACCTGGATCGACGTGCCGAGGTCCTTGATGTCCTGCCGCAGCCGGCCGCCGGCCAGGGTCTGCGAAGAGTAGTACCCCTGGTCGGTGTTCTCCTCGACGAGGAAGGGCGACAACTCGACCGGCACATCCGCGGGCAGCTTTCGTTCGGGCTCGCCGGCCAACGCCAGCAGATTCGAGCCGAGGAAGAACACCGGCGCCGACAGGACCGGGTTGAAGGTCGCATGTTTCATGGGGTGTGGGGGGATGCACCGGCGTGTCGGGACACGCCGATAGAGCGAACGCGGTTCCGCTGGCCGGGGAGGAGGCGGATGGTGGATGCCGGAGGGGGCCGGCGGCAAAACCCTCAACCCTTTGCGCGATTTTTTCCACTCAATATTGAACATGGCCACGGGAGAACCATGCCACCAGCTGGGAGCCACAGTGGGAGTCGCCGGTGGCACCAGGCAGGGAGTCAGCCCGAGCCGCGAGTGTGAAGCGGGTGACTGAAAGCCGGGACCGGATGGGCACAACCATTGCCAACTCGCCCCCGCGAACTCCACGCCGCACGAGACGATTGGCGTGCTTCGTCGGACCGGCGGCTTTCCAGCCGCCGAGGTGCGTTCGGCCGCGACCGGACTTGGGCGATTGGCAAGTCGCCCCCCCGGTGACTGTGCGGGCGGCGCCAATCCGCCGGTGGCGTTCAGGGCGCCGGGCGGGGCGCAGACGCGCTCGGCAGTGGCTCGCTCGCCGACGGGCTTCGGAAGCCGTGAAACCCGCTACTGCGGGAATCGCGAGCGATCGAGCCGGGGGATCACCCGCAAGGCGTTTTCGTAATAGACCTTCTTCAGGACCTCGTCCGGCAGATCGAGCCCGTACATCCGCCAGAATGCGTGGTACTTTTTGTGATACGGGAAGTATTCGTCGGCGCTCTCGAGTACGCGGAAGTAGGTGCGGTACTCGTCGGGGACCCAGGAGTCCTTCCCCATGAGAATGCGATCCTGGTACTTGATGAAGAATTCGCGGGCGAAGCGGGGTTGCCGCGCAGGTTCGTAGATGACGGCCCCAATCTCGGTCACCATGTTCGGGATTTCGTCCATGAGTTTGCCGAGAAAACCCAGGTCGTGGCCGTACCAGCCGAAATGCGCGTTGATGAACGTCGTGTTCCGGTGCTGGCGGAATACCGCGTGCTGTTCGGCCATCAATTCGTCGAAGTTCGGCAGCCCGTCGCCAGAGCGCGCGCGGCTCGGGTGAAGCGTGAGCTCGAGCCAGCGTTCGTTGTTTTTGTCGACCGGCAGGAAGAACGCCGCCGGCTCACCGGTATGGATGAGCACCGGGATCCCGAGCTCGCCGGCCTTCGCCCAGACGGGATCGAAACGCGGATCGTTTATCGGGATCCGTTGGCCCTTCCCATCCTTCAGCGTCATACCGAGGTTTTTGAAAATTTTGAGCCCGCGCGCGCCGCCCTCCTTCACGTCTCGTTCCAGTTGCGTCGCGGCCTGCCGGCCCCACTGCGGGTTGTCGATGTCGTCGAAGTTCAGATTGGCAAACGTCGCAAATCGTCCCGGCGCGACGCGCTCCGTCAGCGCCACCGAGTCGCGCAACGTCTGCCCCGAGCCGCCGCTGAGGTTCACCATCACGGCCATGTTCATCGCCTCCATTTCCCTGACCACCTCCGCGAGCGAGCTGGGTGAGTGCCGT
>JBBRCR010000220.1:0-13152 GCA_038204695.1 Opitutales bacterium
GGGAGGACCCGGCGACGCATCCCGAACCGTTGGCGAGCGCGCTTTGTACAGTCCGTCCCTTTGTGCTGCGGGCCAACGATGAGGGACGTGCGCTGGAGGCGTATGTGCGTGAGTTGGTGACAGCCACAGAACTCGCCGCGAAGGCAGGGCGGATCGACCCGAGCGGCAGCATTGCCGGTGAACTCAATCGGCTGATGGCTGAAGCCTCGGAACGCGGCTTGCAGGGAATCGGGCCGCGCACATGGCTCGAGGAATTACTGGAATGCCTGGATGACGACCGGCCGGCAGGTACGCCCAGCCCGACTGCCATCAACATGCTTACGTCGCACTCCGCCAAAGGACTGGAATGGCCGGTTGTTCTCGTATTTGGGCTTTGGCGCGGCATTGGCCAGGCCCCCGACCGCGGGCTTCAGCTTGTGCGCGACGCGCTAGGTGTCCGTGTGTTCTTTGACCGTGCGAGCCTGTCTCCCAGAACCCGCGAGGCGCGCAATCGCGAACGGGTGCGCGAGTTGGCGCGTTTATTGTACGTGACGCTCACCCGCGCCCGGCAAACATTGATCGTGCCTTGGGCGGAGGGGTTCGGAGGCAAACAGCGTGAGTCGCCGAGTTTTGCGGAGTTGTGGGATGCTCCATTCGACGAGTTGGGGTGCGTTGTAACGGCGGTCGCGTTTTCGAACGAGCTCTCGACTCCCGCGCGAATCTCAGTGCCTCGCGACGCGGTATCGCTGTCGGCTGGCGGTCGAGACCTGCCACCCTTGCCGTCTCGCCTTCTGCCGCATGAGCTTGCGCATCGGCAGGATCTCACCCGGGTGGCGCGCCACGAGTCTTCTGAATCCAACGCCGAACTGCGGTTGCGTTGGGTCGGATCGGACGAGGCGATCGACTACGGCGTGTGGTGGCATGAAACCATGGAGTTTCTGCCGTGGGGTACGGGCGACGCAACGCTTTGCGCCTACGGCGACGCGGCAATATTAAAGGCGAACTCACGGGGACTGGGTGTACGCGCGGCAACGGAATGGGTGCGTTTCCGGGAGAGTCCCGCGTGGCGGCTGATCAACGCCGCCCAGTGGACCCGCATCACTGAATTCGCGGTCTTTGCTCCGCTGCGCCGGGACGCCTGGATTGACGGCGTGATTGATCTCGTACTGCATGACTCGGCCGCGGCCGAGCTTTGGATCGTGGATTGGAAGACCAATCATCGCCGCGCTCGCGAGACCGACGATAAGCTGCTCGCGCGTTTGGTTTCTGAATACGGACCACAGCTCTCCGCCTACGCTCAATGTGCCGCTGGTTTCTTCCCCGGCACGCACGTAAAAGCCATGGTGTTTTCAACGGCGGC
Source organism: Opitutales bacterium (assembly GCA_038204695.1). GTDB lineage: Bacteria > Verrucomicrobiota > Verrucomicrobiia > Opitutales > Opitutaceae > ER46. The sequence goes on from JBBRCR010000220.1 coordinate 1,340, forward strand.
GGGCTTGTGGCGCGAAGTGATTCCCGTTAAATTCTAGCTGGACAGCCCGGCGGGTGGCGAGCACCTTGGCCATTCGATCTCTCACATCCATGGGCAACCTGAAAAAGAAGCGACGTCTTAAAATGAACAAACACAAGCGCCGGAAGCGCTTGAAGTCGAACCGTCACAAGAAGCGTACGTGGCAGAAGTGAGCGGAGGGCGCTCGCCCAAATCCCTTTCCACTTTCCCAAACCCGCTGCTTCTCGCAGCGGGTTTTTTGCGCCCGCTCGCTGGGCGCGAGTTGAAAGCGTTGCACAGGGAATTCAGATCCACTCCGGATTTAACCATAAATCCAATGGCGGCAGGTCTGAGGTCGAGCGAAGCCGGATGGGCGCTTTGCGTCGACGCTGACGGCGAGCCTCAAGCCGCCCAAGCCGCCTGGATTTGCCCACAACATAATCACCTGAATTTCGGGTACAATTCGGGTGCCTGCCTCGTTGGATTGAAGTGCGGTACGCCACGAGTTCCTTGGCGCGATTAACCGTTGGCCGGCGGGGGGGATTCGAGTGTGTATTACACTTCTCGCACACGTGCGTCACTATAGAGGTTTCGGTGTCGCCTGCGTTCGGCGTCGATATGTTCCGTCAAGTGTGCGGCGCAATATGCAGCAACAATGTGGAACTCGTTAACCTGGCCAGCCGGCAAGAGGCGTTGTATTGAGCACGCTGCTCAAGAAAACGTAAATGCGGTCCTATGGAGTGGCACTTACCTAGTTTACTCTTGTAAGGCGGAGGGGCTTTTCGGACGGTGCAGCCGCGGTTCCGGCTTCATTTCTGCAGTTCGCGGGGACGATTATTACCAGATAAACAAAAACAAATTCACCCGCTCGATGCGCAGCAGCTTCCCATTGTTCGCATGTTATTTTCACAGAAATCTAATGGTTATTATGCCGAGGTGAATGAGCACGGGATCCTGCTTGCACGGACTTCGGCACCCGTGGTGCCGTTCACGGTGGAGGAGGTGCGGGAATGCCCGCTCAACGATCCGGCGGCACTGCAGGAGGCGATTAGTCAGATTCAGCCTAAGAAAAGTCCGAGTGGATACCTTCATGCGACGGTCTCCATATACCCGGCAAAGCGCTTGGTTCGCCGCCATTCGCTCGACCTAAAGCGCATGAAGGAGCCTGAATATTTCGCCGAGTTGTGCATGCAGCAGTTTCGAATCGATCAGGACAAATATACGATTGCGCTGTTGAACGCGTCTGACGGGATCGAGTTCGACGCATCGAAGGGAGATGAGAAGGATGTCGTTTTGGGCGGCTTGCCGAATGAGGAGGTGGCTTCAACTCAGTCATCCTTGCTCGAAAATTCGATCTACCCAGAGCGGCTTGAGCTCGGCACCCTGGCGACCTTGGGGGGGCTGGCCGATTTTCTCTCGTATACAAAGTCGAACACCCCGACGTTGATACTGGAAATCGGCACTGACATCACGCATTCGTTCATCGTTTCATCTGCCGGCGTCGAGGCGTCCCGACCCATTCCCCAAGGGTCCGACGCGATGGTACCAATCGTGCAGAAGGAACTCGGTTTGAAGGACGAGGAGTCGGCGCGGAGGCTGTTCTATTCCAATACATTTGATTTTACGGGCATGGGTCCGCTGCTGATTAAAAAGCTATTGAAGGAGCTGCAGGGGTCTATTGGTTTTTACGAAGTATCGACGGGGCAATCCGTCGTGCAGTTGCGGAGCACGCAATTTTCCCCGAAACTCGCATGGCTCGAGGGTGCCATCGCGACTTCGCTTGGCATCAGCCGAATGAAGCTCGACCCCGTTTCCTGGCTGCAAGCGCGCCACGTGACGATTCCGGAGGCCCTAATTAAGACCGCCCAAGACATTCGCTGGTTCGGGCTTCTTGCCCTGATGGTCCAACCCAACGCCGTCCATGCTGTCACTGCTGAAGAAAAGAAGTGAGGCATCAGCTCCGGCGACGCGGCCGGCGTGGCATCCGAATTTCCGCAACTATGACAAGCTGCCGGATATCAAGGTTGTTCGAACTGCGTTTTTCATCAACTTCGCGGCCATCGCGGTGGCCGCAGCCCTGGCGATTTATTTTGGCTTTCAGGAATGGCAGCTGCGAGTGCTGCGCAGCCATGCGGCCGGCGTCGAGAGACGGATCGGTACAGACAAGCCTGCCAGCGAACACGCCGTCGCGCTCTTCAAGAAGTTCAAGGCGGAGGAGGCGAAGATAAACGAAGTCGAGGCGTTCATCTCATCACGGCCCATCGTATCGGATCTCATACTACATATTGGCGCGACGCTGCCGCCGAACATGGCCGTCGATAGCTTCGACCTGCGCGACAAGGGATTGGTGTTGCGGCTCTCGGTCCGGGGTGCGCCGGACGCGGCGGCCGGATACGCGACGGCTTATCTGAACCAACTCAAGGCCGATCCGAAGATCACGCTCGAATTCTTAGACGTGGCCATGACCAGCTTGACACGGAACCCGGTTACGGGGCGGCTCGCAGTCGAGCTCACGCTCGGGTTAAACACCGCGACCGGAAAGAAGCCATGACCAACGAAGACATTTTCGCCTTCGCCAGGAAGAATCCCGTCGGGGTCGTATGCGGAGTGCTGAGCCTCGCGTTAGCCGCGGGAATCTATTTCCGCGCCGGAGAAGTTCCGGACGCTGAGGCGAATTTACTCCAGAAGACAATCGAGGCCGATCGCTACAGTGCCAACCTCAAGAATGCGGCGCAACTGAAGGAGCAATACGAGGCCATGGTCGCAGCGAGCAAAGAAATTGATGCACGGCTGGTGAGTGCGAGTGAATTGGGGTTGAACAATCAGTACTTCTTCAAGCTTGAGAACGAGACTGGAACCAAGCTCGTGGATTTCCGCCAAGGCGGAACGATCGGTGGCAAAGGAACCAAGGCGCTTTACGCGTCCGTGATGTTCACGATCTCCGGTCAAGGCGATCTGGCGCAGTTGTTGCATTTTCTGCGCCTGTTGGAAAGCGGCGCGCACTATTGCCGCGTGCAAACGGCAACCTGTTCGCCTGCATCGGGCACTGTCCGCCGTGGCTTGCTTACGCTGACCCTGAATCTCGAGGTGCTCGGAACACCATGAAAACCTGTTTCCCCTTGTTCGTGGGTTTGCTGGCCAGCGCGGTCTCAGCCACCGCCGCAAAGAGCCCGTTGGCGGCATCGGACATCCTGCCATCGAACCTCCGCCAGGAAGTTGTTGAACGGGCCGCAAAGCTGGCGCGGCCGCCGGTTGCGGTGTCAATTCCCACGGATTTACCGCAGCCATTTTCCCCGAAGAATTTCGACAAGCCGGATCCGGACGAGGTGAAGGCTAACGCGCCCGCGGGAGTCTCGAGCCCCGTACCCGCGGCGGCAACGCCGTCGGGGCCAACCAGTGATCGAGAAATTCTGGAGACCCTCGCGGCACGGCTGATTCCGTCTGGCACGATCAATCTGGGCGAGTCGGCCCAACTGATCATTGGAATGAACCGTTTCCCGGTCGGTACCAAGTTTACGGTTACATTCAGCAACGAGGACTACGAGCTCGAGCTCGTTTCCATCGATCGCACCACTTTTAAGCTCCGCTATCGTAACGAAGAAATCACCAGACCTATTAAACCCGTTCGCTAACATGAGAACCCGCACGCCCCTGCCGATTAGTGTCTTTTCGCTGCTGGCCGCATTGGCCGCAGTGCGTCTGTCCGGCCAAGCGGATGCGCCTGCTGTTGCCGCCACTTCGCGGCCCGCCCCCGTAGCACCAGAGGCGGTTGCCAATCCCGGGGCCGCGGTCGGGCGAGCCGAGGGAGGCGGAGTGGTTGCCGCGAAGAGCAAAGACGTTGCTGGTCGCGACACCCTGTCGGTCGATTTTCCCGACGAGGACGTTCGTAACATCCTGCGCAATGTCGCGGACCTTTTCGAACTGAACATCATCATGCCTGAGAGCCTACAAGGGAAGATCACGATCAAATTGCGGGATGTCACGTGGCGTCAGATTTTCGAGAATGTGCTGCGGCCCGTCGGCTTCACGTATGTGGAGGACGGCAACATTATAAAGATTGTCAGCCTGGAGAGCCTCGCGCAGGAGCCGGTCGAGACGCAGGTCTTTCTCGTGAATTATGCGCGGGCCCTCGACATCCTTCCGACCATCAGCTCGCTGGTGGACAGCGCGGCGGGTGGTAAAATCGTGGTCGACGCGCGGAGCAACAGCCTGGTGATCACCGAGCGCCCCTCACGCATGAACCGGATTCGCCCGGTCATCGAAACCCTCGATCGCGCCACCGATCAGGTCATGATTGAATCGAAATTTGTCGAGGTTACCGATCGCGACATCAAGAATATAGGAGTAAACTGGGCTTCACTCGCCAACTACAACGTCAGTATGAATAATATTGGCGGAACATTCGACCGCGCGCGCGGCGGCACTTTCGACAACGGCACGAGAGCAATCAATGAAAACGGACGCCTGAGCGATAACTCCACGACAAACACCAGCGACGTCACCAACTTGAACGGCCAGAACAGTGGCTCGAACAACATTGGGTCGGTGACGTCCATGGCGGGAGTTCCAACGGCTACCTCCACGACCGGGACGACCGGAGCACTAACGAATAGCAGCACGACGTCGGTTGGGAATGGAATCACTAATACGGTCAAAGACACGGCGAACAATGCGTTGAACCTGCTAAATACGATTGCTTATACGGGGGCGACCAACCGGACAGCGCAGGCGGTCTTTAGCGCCGATGAGTTTAGGTTGGTGCTGAGCGCTCTCCAGACGCAGAACGACGTCAAGGTGGTCTCGAATCCGACCATCGTGACGCTGAATAACATCGAAGCTTCAATCAATGTGGGCGAGGAGACGCCAATTCCAAATTATGCATATAATCAGGAGCGCGGCAGCTTCGAGGTGAACGGCTTCACCTGGAAACAGATTGGCATTATCCTGAAAGTCACGCCCCAGGTGAATGCGCGCGGCTCAATCAAACTGACGCTGGCCCCTGAGGTGAGCCAGCGCAATGGCGAGACCACGTTCGGTGGCGCGGGTGGTGCCACCATCCCGATTGTAGCGACGCGCAAAGCGATCACTCAGGTTTCAATCAAAGACGGATATACCATGGGCATTGGCGGATTACTTTCGACCCAGATGTCCAAGGGTGTGAGCAAGGTTCCGGTGCTCGGCTCCATTCCGGTGCTTGGCCGATTGTTCCGGTCTGACAGCAAAGAGTCGCAGGTGACGAACCTCATCATCTTCATAACGGCAAAGACCCTCAGCGCGGAAGGCGCCCCGGTGGAGCAGGTGTTCGAGTCCGAGCGCGTCCGGGGGCTCAACCTCCGCCGTGAGGACCTTCCGGGTCATCGCGACGGTTCGAGCCCGTTTGTGCCAGACGCGCCGCAGAGTCCGACCGGCCCGACACGCACGGAAACGTCATCGGGCGCACAGCGGTGAGCGCGAGTCGTGCATACGTCCATTCAATACGATTTAAAATGAAAACTTTCTTTCAATGGGTTAGCCGGGGCCTCGTCGCGCTCGCCACCCCTTTGCTGCTCCTGGCGCAACAGGAGCCTCTTATAAAGGTGGATATCACTGCAATCACCGTCCTGACCGGGGAGGGTGGCGTCGTTGACATCGGCATCATATCCGGTGGAAGCGGCTATAGTGCCGCGCCGGCGTTGACCATTGACGGCGGAGGCGGCAGTGGCGCCACCGCTACGGCCACCATCAGCGGCGGCGTTGTCACCTCCCTCACGGTCACCAACCCGGGCAGCGGGTACACGGCGATGCCGACCATTACCATTGCCCCCCCCGGTACCAGGGCGGAGTTATCGGCCGTGGTCGGTTCATTGCCCGCTGCCGGTCCGGTTACTGCGATCAATATCATCGATGGCGGTAGTGGCTATATCACGGCTCCCGTGGTGACCATCGCGGGCGGTGGTGCGACGACGCCGGCAACGGCAACGGCGATTCTGACCAACGGTTCCCTCACGGTTGTCAATCCCTCGGGCGGCGTTGGCTACACGGCCGAACCCACCGTCACCGTCGCGGCTCCCGGAACCCAGGCTAACGCGGCAGTTACCAAACGGGGCGTGATTTTCACGCACCCGTTTCAGAATGAATCGTATGGTCCCCTTGGCTCGACGATTGGCATCACTGCTGTGGCAACCGGGGCGTTTCCGGTTGGCGGCTACACGCTGCAATATTTCATTAATGGTATCCCTCTGGGTACATTGGCCGAAAATCCCCAAAGTGGGGTCCCCGGGACGATAGGGTGGGATCCCCCGCAGCCCGGCGCCTATACATTGACGGTCAAAGCGAGCGCTCAAGGGCACACGGCGATTTCCCTTCCCGTGCGATATTTTGTCACTGGCACGGCGCTTCTCGGCCCGACCGACAACACGTTGGTCCCCGATGGTTCGTCCGTCGTGCTACAGGCTACGGCCACTCCGGTGCCCTCCGGTCCCAACGCGTTCGTGCAGCGGTTGGAGTTTCACGTCGATGGGGAGTTGGTCGGGACGGATTCGACCTATCCATATTCGTATATTTATAAGCCGAAAAGCGGCCCGACGACTCACACGATTGAGGCGCGTGCTTTCGACAACAATGGCAACCAGGTTTCTCCGAATGGTGCGGCCATGCGAAGCGTTCACATGGTGACGCCAATCGGCACGCCTCCCTCGGTGACCATTCTCAATCCCACGAACGAGAGCACGGTGCCATCCGGTTCGTCGATCAATCTGATCACGGACGCAACGTCGTCGGCTGGCTTTATCAAGAACGTCGATTTCTACCTGAATGGCGTTCAATTGAGCTCGACGCAGAGGTTTCCCTTCACGGCCAACTGGACCCCCCAGGTACCCGGCCGTTACGAGTTCGTGGCGATTGCATTCGATGATAAGAGCAATGCGGTGGCATCCGCGCCGGTAGTGGTGACGGCCACCGGGGGGTTCCCCACCGTGTCAATCATCAGCCCTTCCGCTGGTATAAATATCGAGCAGGGAACAACTGTACCGATCACGGTTCGCGCTGCGGGCCCGGATGGCGGTATTGCGACGCTCAAGAAGATCGAATTGCTCGTCGACGGCTTGGTAAGCGATTCACTGCCGAAGGCAGCCCCAAGCACCGGCCTAAACGACGCGCCCCCTGTTCTTGCCGAGCCGTTTCTCTTCAACTGGAAGAGCAACGTGTCACTTGGCACGCACCGTTTGAGCGTGCGAGTTACCGATGCAAACAACCTCAATATCTCCACGCCGGAAATGTTGGTGAACGTCATTATCAACCAGCCACCACAAATCAGGATTACGGCACCATCGGCCACTACATCCGTTGCTGCGAATTCAGCCACTAACGTGACGGTGTCGGCGACGGACGCGGATGGAACAATCGAACGCGTCGAGTATTTCCTCGACGGCACGAGCATCGGTGTCGTTACGAAAGCCCCCTTCCAGTTTGCTTGGACACCAACGACCGCCGGAACTTTCAATCTCACGGCAAGGGCGACCGATAATGGCAACGTCTCAACAACGTCGGCGGCAGTTGCTGTTACGATTGATCCACCGCCAGTCACTGGTGGTTCGGCGTTGGCGAACAATGTATTTCGCGGTGACTACGGTTCCGCCTCGGAGAGCGGAAAATTCACACTCGGAGTCAATCGCAACAACCGGGGCACATTCATCGCGTTTTCCACGGTGCCATCCAGTCGCACGTATTTTTGGGCTGACTTCCCCGTAAATGCAGATGGCACGTTCGCGGTCCGCAACAGCAGCGATCGGGTTCTGTTGAGTGGCCAGACATCGGCGACGGGCGTCTCGGGTAACTTCGATGGCAAGACCTTCATCGGTCCTATCACGATGGGAACGACGGTCAGCCCGATGATTCTTTCCGGATCGCTGGCGGGTAATACCAGCAGTCCCGTTGTCGCCATCATAGGCGGTGATAGCTCTATTACCGTCTACTCCGCCAGCGGAACAAGCCAGGAGGCTGGTACGAGTTTGCTCAGTAGTTCGGGTTCCTATGTGATTACAACGCCCACCAGTCGCTTTAGTGGCACGGTCACGCCTCAAACGAACGTAATCAGCGGCGCCGTGAGTGGTGGCTTGACCGGGACATTCTTGCTGCAGCAGCAGCCCAGCCGGTTGGTCAACATTTCCACGCGGACTCTGGCAGGTCCCGGTGAGCGCATGGTCGTCGCCGGATTTGTCATCCGCGGTACTGGGACGAAGCCGTTGCTAATCCGCGCCGTTGGTCCAACTCTCGCCAACTTCGGCATCGCCAACCCGCTCGCCGATCCATTTCTCAGCGTGCTGTCAGCCAACACCGCGGTGGCGACGAACAATGACTGGAGCAACGCTGCCGCTCTCAGCGCAGCGGCGGTGCAGGTTGGTGCGTTTGCCCTGAACGCCGACAGTCGTGACGCAGCCACGCAGGTCTCTGTTGGGCCCGGGACCTACACTGCAGTCATTGATGCCAGCACAACCACTCCGGGTGCGGCGTTGATCGAATTGTATGACACCCAGCCGAGTGGCGGCACGGCGCGAATTGCCAACATCTCCACGCGGGGTCAGGTCAACGTGGCGGATGCGTTGATTGCGGGTTTTGTCATCTCAGGTGATCAGCGGAAGAAATTGCTCATCCGTGCAGTCGGACCGACCCTGACCGGATTCGGCATTAACGGTGCGCTTGCCGATCCCAAGATCGATATCCTTTCCGCCAATACGGTCATTGCGTCTAACAATGACTGGACGCAACCCTCCGCTGTCGCTTCGGTCAGCTCGACCTCGCCGGCAGTCGGCGCGTTCCCTCTCGTAGCGAATAGCCGCGATGCAGCGCTGGTGGTCCAGTTGAATCCAGGTGCTTACACGGTTCAGGTTACGGGCGTTGATGGCGCGACCGGGACGGTGCTGGTTGAGATCTACGACGCCGATCTGTAAGAGATATCAGGCGTCGTGTTACAGGCCGTGCGGATTTCCGCACGGTCTTTTTATTACCACAAGCCATCCATGAAGCCAGTGACGGTTTTGATTATCGTGCACAAAGCCGACGCTGCCACAGCGCCTCCCCACAAGGCGCCCGTCCCCGATTCTCAACCACCAGCCACCCGCGGAAAACCAAGTCCTCGATTACCGGCGCCGCGACCACCGAGTGGACGGAGAACAGCGATGGCATACGAGATTGCTTGTCCGTGAGGCCGAGCACGAATTCTTACCAGGTTTCGGCGAACAGTAATAATAACACTCCGGTGATCGCGATCACCGTGGCTTTTCCGTTCGTTAACCCGACTTCGGCCACTGGAGGGGGCAAGAAACGCAAGTCGTTCATCCATCGCTCAAGTTTTACAGGAGTCGGCCCCACATTTCTAAACGAGGCCGGTCGAACGAATGCGTGGGGGTGGTTGTGCGGGAAAGACGAGATTCAGCTGGTCGAGCAATAGTGCGACGTCGCGGTCCGGCTCGGTGCGCCGCACCAGCTGCCAGCAGCGGTTTGATAGTCCGCTGATCTTGGCGGTTTGATGTACGGCATTTACTTCGGGTCGATTTTCTTCCCGAGACTTCAAGAAAAGTAATCTACTTCCGAGGGTTGTACGGCGCAGATTAGATCCCAGCACTCGCGCAGATTAGGAATCCAGCATTTTGGCGTTGGGTTTTTGAGCGGCGCGGGTTTGCGCGGGCGGTAACGCTTGGGGCCTTCGCGCAAGCCCCAAAATGATTACCCAAGTCCAGTACAATACGCTCATGAAGGAACATCAAAAGAGCGGCGTGGTGCGCCACGCTGCACTCAAAGCAGGGATGGACCGGGAGACCGGTACGCGCTACTTGAAGGCCCAGACCGGCCCGACGGAGCAAGCGCAACAGCGACGGGACAGACGGAAGCCGCGCGGTTATCGGACGCGGTCGGATGCGCTCGCAAAATTGTGGCCGGAGGCGCTGAGCTTCCTCGAGACGACGCCGGAACTGGCGTCGGAGCCGACGGCCCTGTTCGAGTACCTCGTGGCCAACCGGGCCGAGCAGGCCCAGGGAGCGCGCTTGCGCACTTTCCAGGACCGCATGCGGCAATGGCGGGCACAGAACGGCCCGCCGAAGGAGGTTTTCTTTCCGCAGGCGCAGGAGCCGGGCAAGGCCGTCCAGTACGATTGGACGTGCGCGAACGAACTCGGCGTGACGATCGCCGGGCAGCCCTTCAAGCACCTGCTCGGTCACACGGTGTACCCGTTCAGCAATTGGGAGTGGGCGGTGCCGTGCCAGACGGAATCGACGCTGTCGCTGCGCGTCGGACGGCAAGCGGGGTTATGGCGGATGAGTGGGGTGGCGCGGGAGCAATGGACCGACAACAGCTCCACGGCGACCCACACGATCGAACACGGGAAGCAAGCGCGCGCGTTTAACCCGGCCTATCTCGCTTTCGCCCGGCATCTGGGGATGGAGCCTCGCACGATCAATATCGGCTGCCCCAACGAGCAAGGGGACGTCGAGGCCGCGAACCGTCACCTCAAACGGCGGATCAAAAATCACCTGCTGCTGCGCGGCTCCAGCGACTTTGAGCGCGAGTCCGAGTACACGCAGCTCCTCGCCGGGATCTGCACGGCGGCGAACCGCGTGCGCGTCGTCAAAGTGGAAGAGGAGCGCCGCCACCTGCGGGCGCTGCCGGCGATGCGTTATCCGGAGAGCGAACAGATCGGCGTCAACGTCTCCGGCGCCTCGACCGTGCGGGTTAAGAAGAACACCTACTCGGTCCCCGCCAAACTGATCGGACTCAAGCTCGAGGCGCACGTGAGCGAGAGCGACGTGCGCTTCACGCACGAGGGACACGAAGTCTGGCAGTGTCCCCGAGCGCCGGGCCCAAAGCCCCGCATCGACTACCGCCATGTCATCACCTGGCTCGCGCGCAAGCCCGGGGCCTTCCGCAGCTACCTCTACCGCGAGGAGATGTTCCCCACGATCGTCTTCCGCCAGGCCTACGACCGTCTGCTCGCCAACGATGAGCGCACGGCGGAGCGCCATTATCTCCGCGTCCTGGAACTCGCCGCCAACCACGACGAAGCCAGGGTCGCCGACCTCATCGGCGACTGCCTGCGTTTGGGCGAGGTTCCGCTGCCCGATCGCGTGCGCTCGCGACTGAATACGGCCCCGACCTCGCCGTTCGGAGGCGCCGCTCGTACCCGATCCCAAGTCGTACGATTCGCTGTTGAAGGAGGCCAGCGCATGAACGCCGACTCCTTGCCCATCCTGCTGCGTGCCCTGGAGCTAGCCACCGTGGAGCGCGAGTGCGACCATGCGATCGCTCGCGCCGAAGCGGAGAACTGGGGTTATCGCCGGCTCCTGGCCCACCTGGCTCAAGCCGAACTGCAGGACCGGCGGACCCGCAAAATCGAGCGCCTGCTCAAGGATTCGGACCTGCCTCCAAGCGAGACCTTCGCCCGGTTCGATCCGGCGAAGATGCCGGAAAAAGCCCGCCGGATGCTGTCGACCCTCATGGCCGGCGACTTCGTTCGGCGCGGCGACAACCTGGTCGCAAAGGGCCTGCCCGGCCGGGGCAAGAGCGGCTTTGTCGCCGCTCTCGCGCGCGAACTCGCCGAGCGGCACGAGATGAAGGTCCTCTTCGCTCCGGCCTTCAAGCTCGCCGCGCGGCTCGTGGCCGCCAAGCCAGGGCTAATTCACGAAGCTTTGGCGAAACTCGGGGATACGGCGGTGAGGGTGAAGATGGCACGGCGGTCGTGATCTGCGGCCATGAAAGTGGTGAAGTCGGTGGTGGTTTTGTGCTGGGGTTTGGGCTGACAGGAGCGCCAGTGGGCAAACAGACTATTGGCGATGCGGGTAAACAGG
>JBBRCR010000221.1:0-13133 GCA_038204695.1 Opitutales bacterium
GGCAGCAGCGCCCGGACGCGGTTCACGATTTCAACCGTGTTCGTGCCGGGCTGGCGCTGCACGCCCACACCGATCGACCGTTCACCGCCTTCCTGATCGTAGTACCAGCTGGCGCCGCGATTTTCCTGCACGCTGTCAATCACCTGCGCGAGTTCGCCCAGCCGGACCGGCGCGCCATTGCGGTACGCGACGACAATCCGACTGAACTCCGCCGCGTTCGCGAGCTGGCCGCTCGCCACCACCGTCATCGACTGCTGATTGCCGTCGAGAATGCCGGTCGGCAGGTTGACGTTGTGGCTCGACAGGGCCGAGCGCACCTCGTCGAGCGTGATGCCGCGGCTGGCAAGCGCACGTGGATCGAGTTGCACGCGCAACGCGTATTTCTGCGCGCCGAAAATCTGCACCTGCGCGACGCCATCCACCGTCGAGATTCGCTGCGCGAGATAAGTTTGCGCGTATTCATCAACCACCGACAGCGGCAGCGTCGGCGAACTGAGCGCGAGCCAGAGGATCGGCTGATCGGCGGGATTGGTTTTCCGCAGCGACGGCGGCGCCGGCATGTCACTCGGCAGCCGGCGCTGCACCGCGGCAATCGCCGCCTGCACGTCCTGCGATGCGGCATCGATATTGCGTGACAGATTAAACTGAATCGTAATCGCGGTGCTCCCGAGCGAACTGGTGGACGTCATCGAATCCACGCCCGCAATGGTGGAGAATTGCTGCTCGAGCGGCGTGGCCACCGCGGAGGCCATCGTCTCCGGGGTCGCGCCGGGCAGGCTCGCGTTCACCACGATGGTCGGAAAGTCGATGTTCGGCAGATCGCTCACCGGCAGCATCCGGTAAGCCATGCCGCCAAACACGCAGAGCGCCGCCGTCAAAAGCGTCGTCATCACCGGTCGGCGGATACAAAGACCCGGCAGGTTCATGACTTGGGTTCGGTCCTGGCCGCGACCGGTTCAGTGAAGGAAGACAGAGCCTTCGGCTGCACTTTGACGCCGGGCGTGAGCCGCAGGTGTCCGTCCGTCACGACCGTTTCTCCCGGCTGCACGCCCTCTCCAAGGAGCGTGTTGTCGCCTGAGGTGCGCAGCACCTTGACGCGCCGGATGTCGATCGATTTGTCCGGCTTCACTACGTACACCCGAGCCGCGTTCTGACCGATCTGCACGGCTGTCGAAGGCACGACGATGGCGCCGCGATCGAGGCCGATGCGCGTCTGCACCTCCACGAACTGGCCAGGCCAGAGGGCATGGTCGGCATTGTCGAACGTGGTCCGCAATGTGATCGTGCCGGTGGTGGCATCCACGGCGTTGTCGACGAAGTTCAACCGGCCATCGCTGCGGCTGATGCCGGACGCGCGGTCGACCACGGTTACCGCCGCGTCACCGCGGGCCAACGCCGCGCGGATGCGCGCAAGCGTCCGCTCAGGCACGGCAAACGCGACCGCGATCGGCGCAAGCTGGTTGAGCGTGACGATGGACTGGGCGGCGTCGTTCGCCTTCATCAGCGCGCCCTGATGCAAATTGAGCTGGCCGGTTCGCCCCGCGATCGGCGCGCGAATCTGCGCGTAACTGAGCATCAGCTCCGCGTTCGCCACCGACGCCTCCCGGGCTTGCACGAAGGCGCGCGTGGTCTCCGCCTTCGTGTTGAGCTGAGTAAACTGCTCCTTGGAGATCGCCTCCTGCTGATCGAGCCGCTGATAACGTTCGAGATCGTTGACGGCCTTCGCCGCCTCGGCGCGGGCGTTCGCCAAGTCGGCCCGCGCGATCCGCAGCGTATTTTCAAATGGCCGGCGGTCCAAGGTGACAAGCAGATCGCCCGCCTTCACTTCGTCGCCCTCCTGAAAATGGATCTCCGCAATCATCCCGTCGACCTGTGACTTGACCGCGACATTTCGCAGGGCTTGCACGACACCGACTGCCTCGATGATTTGCGGCACGTCGAGCTGCTGCGCCACGGCGATTTGAACGGGAACGGGCGGCGGACCGCCGGTGGTGGAGGGCGCGCTTGGGCGCGGTTTGCAGCCGGATAGCAGGAGCAGCGCCACCGCGGCGACTCGGACGGGGAGTTCAGTTGTCTTCATTACGACGGCGTTCAGCGGCCGCGTGCATGCGGACGAGGTTGGCCTTGATCTGGAGCAAATCGTCAATCAGCGCGGCCTGGCGCGGCCCCGAAAGTCCACGCATGTATTCCTGCCGCATTTTCTCAGCCACGCCGGCCAGCTGCTCGATTAGCGGCTTGGCCTTGCGCGAAAGGTAAAGGTGATACGCCCGCGCATCCTCCGCGCGATCGCGGCGCTCGATCCAAGCCGCGCGCAGCAGCCGGCCCACGTGCCGGCTGACGGTGATTTTCTGCATCTGCATCGAATCCGCGAGCTCGCTCTGGGTGCAGCCGGGCCGGCGCGCGAGGTGAACGAGCACGAGCCACTGCGCGCGCGTCACGCGCAACTCGCGCACGCGCCGGTCAAACTCCCTTCGCGCTAATCGGCTGATATCGCTCAGGATAAAGCCGAAGCTGCGTTCGAACGATGGGGTGTGGGCGACCATGACCGGCGAAAGCCGGCAACTGGTAAGCTAGCTTACCTCCAGCGCAAGCCCGGACTGAGGATTGCGCGAGCTATATACGGCGCCCGAATGGCGCCCCAAGGCCGCCAGAGTCTCACGAGTCCGTGGCTTCAGCGGCTATCTTCTTTGGACGCCGGGCGGGCGCACCGCCCATGCGCAAACTCCGGCGCTTCCGCGGGATCGTCTGCGCGCCCGCCCTTTCCCCCAAACTGGTGTCGGCGTGCTGGCGGACAATTTCCAAAAATCGATGCAGCAGCGGAGACTCCTCCTGGCGGTGCCACACCGCGCAGACTTCCAGCGGATCGACGTCGAGCGCGAGGATGCGCACGAGGTGATTATGATGCGGGGCGCTGCTTTCCAACGTGAGCGCAACCGCATCTCCCGTCGCAACCCGGCCAATCAACCCCTCGGGCGTCGTCGCAATCGGGCCCAGCCGTGGAGTGAAGCCGGCTGCTTTTCGCGCGCCTCGCGGCTCCGCGTGAGCTCTGGTGTGGCTGGTCGCGGGTGGAGAGGTACAAGACTCGGGCGAAGCCCAGAGTGCTGTATAGATTTCACTTCATGGGCAGGATGCCCATGCCACTCCCAATCCACTCGCTGGCGCCCGCAGCCACTACACGCTGACAAGCTTCAGGAGCCAGCTGCCGCCTCTCTGTGTCCTCTGTGTCATCGCTCTGTGGCCTCTGTGACCGTGCCTCGGATTGGCAGCCGATGGCGGCTTCGCCTCGCGCGGGCCAACCGCGACGCGTTTCAAAACTCTGACCTCTCAGTGCGCAGCTACAACCGGCTCACCGACTGGCGTGACGTGCGGCGCGGCGTGGCGCTCGTCGCCCGCGTGACGGCAGCTTCGGTCATGCGCGAAGAACGTATAGAATGTCGGCACGACAAAGAGCGTGAAGAGCGTCCCGATCGCCATCCCGGTGGAGATCACGAGCCCGATCGAAAAACGACTCGCGGCACCCGCCCCACTCGCGAACACGAGCGGCAATACGCCCAACACCATCGCCGCCGTCGTCATCAGGATCGGGCGGAGCCGAACGCCCGCCGCATGTTGCACCGCTTCGCGGATCGACATGCTCCGTTCCTCCTGGAGCTTGTTGGCGAACTCCACAATGAGGATGCCGTGCTTCGTGATCAGCCCGACCAGCGTGATCAGTCCCACCTGCGTGTAGATGTTCAGCGTCGCGAACCCGAGAAAGATGAACACCAGCGCGCCGGCGATCGAGAGCGGCACCGACATCATGATGATCAACGGATCGCGGAAGCTCTCGTACTGCGCCGCGAGCACGAGGAAGATCACCAGCACGGCGAGCGCAAACGTGCCGAGCAGCGAACTGCCCTCCTGCACGAACTGCCGCGAAGTACCGGAATAATCCACGGTGAAGCCCTGCGGGAACGACGCCGCTTGCGCCTTGAGAAACTCGAGCGCCTGCCCCTGCGACACTCCGCCCGCCGGCAGAAACGAAAGCGTCGCGGCGTTCAACTGCTGGAAACGTTTCAATTCGCGCGGCTGTGTTGACTCGTTGAGCGTCGCGAACGTCGAGAGCGGTACGAGTCCGCCTTTCGTCGTCGAGACATAATAGTTCATCACCTGGTCGGGCGTGAGACGCGCCAGTCGCGTGACCTGCGGAATGATTTTGTACGCGCGACCCTCGATCGCGAAGCGGCTGACGTAGCCACCGCCGAGCATGGAACCGAGGTCCGCGCTGATTTGCTGCATGTTGGCCCCCAGCGAGGCCGCTTTCTCGCGGTCAATCGCGATGTCAACCTGTGGCTGGTCGAACTTGAGATTGGTATCGCCGAAGAGAAACAGTCCGCTCGCCATCGCTTTTTGCAGCAGCTCGTTCGCGACCTCGGCCACGCGTTGCGGCGCTTCGGTGGAACCGATGACGAACTGAACGGGCAGCCCGCCGGCGGATCCGGGCAAGGCAGGTCGCTGGAACGCCGCCGTGTTCACGCCCGCGATCGCGCCGACGCGCCCTTGCACATCGAGGAGCAGCTGTTGCGCGGTACGCTTGCGCTCGCTCCATGGTTTCAAGCGCCAGCCGATGAAGGCGGTGTTGGGCGCACCGCCAAACCCGGTCAGCTGGAATAATTCCGCCGTCTCATTTGGATACGTCTTCCGGATCAGCGCGGACACCTCATCCGCAAACATCTCGGTCTGCTCGAGGGTGGCGTTGGGCGCGGCCTGCGCCTGCATGAAAATGATCCCGTCGTCCTCCGCCGGCGCGAGTTCGCTCTTGGACATCAGGAAAAACGCCGGCACCGACGCGAACACAACCGCGGCGACAATCACGACGGCCGGGCGAGTCTCCAGGACGGCGTGCAGGAAACGCTCGTAGGCATTTTGGAATTTGGTGAACGCGATATCCAGCAGGTGCTCGAAACCGCGCGGATTCGGGTTATGCCGCAGCAGCCTCGAGGAAATCATGGGGGTGAGCGTGAGCGCAACGAAGCCCGAGATAAGCACGCAACCGGCGAGCGTGAACGCGAACTCGCGAAACAGCGCGCCCGTCAACCCACGTTGAAAACCAATCGGGGCGAACACCGCCGCCAGTGTAATCGACATCGTGATCACCGGGCCGACCAATTCACGCGCGCCCTGGAGCGCGGCCGCCATCGGCGTAAGGTCCGCCTCGATGTGCCGGTGAATGTTTTCCACCACCACGATCGCGTCGTCGACGACCAATCCAATCGCGAGCACCATCGCGAGCAGCGTGAGGAGGTTGATCGAGAAGCCCAGCGCGAGCATCAACGTGCACGCGCCGACGATCGACAGTGGGATCGCGACAATCGGGATGAACACCGATCGGAACGAGCCGAGGAAAAGATAAATGACGATGACCACGATCAGCATCGCCTCGAGCAGGGTCTTCATGACCTCCCGAATCGAATCGGTGATGAATTCGGTGAGATCGGCGACGACCTTGCCGTGGAGCCCGGCGGGGAGCTGCCCCTGAATTTCCGGCATCACGGCGCGGACGTTTTTCATCACGTCGATCGCGTTGGCGGTCGGCAGTGCGAAAATGCCGATGAACACGCCGTTCTCGCCGGAGAACTTCACCGAGCTGTCGTAGCTTTCCGCGCCCAGCACGACATCGGCGATGTCGCGCAGGCGCACCAGTTCGTCGTCCTTTTCCCGCACGATAATGTCGCGAAAGCCCTCGACCGTGCTCAAGTCGGTTTGCGCCGTCAGATAGACGGTCATCATCGAGCCCTTCGTCTGGCCGACCGCCGAGAGCACATTCTGCGACGCCACGGCTGCGCGCACCTCGGCTGCGCCCAGGCCAAGCGCCGCCATGCGCTCCGGTTTGAGCCAGATGCGCATTGAGAACGTGCGCGCGCCGAGCACGTCCGCTTTCTGCACGCCGGGCACGGTCGAAAGCTTCGGCTGGACGACGCGAACCAGATAATCGGTGATCTGGTTTGCATCCATCGACTCGCTGTAGAACCCGAGATAGGCGGACGCGGTGGTTTCACCGACGGAAACATCGAACACCGGATCTTCGGCCCCGGCCGGCAGCTCGCCGCGCACCTTGTTCACCTTTGACGTGATTTGCGTGAGCGCGGCATTCGGATCGAAATTAAGCCGCAGCCGCGCGGAGATGCTGGCGAAGCTTTGCCGACTGGAGGATTCGACGTAATCGATGCCATCGGCCGACGCGATTTCGCGCTCGAGCGGGGTCGTGACGAAGCCGCGCACGAGATCAGCGTTGGCCCCCGGATACAGGACGCTGACGGTCACCACGGCGTTATCAGTTCGTGGATACTGACGGACCGTGAGCGACTGGATGGACTTCCAGCCCGCGATGAGGAGGAAGAGGTTGACGACCGTCGCGAGGACGGGACGTCGAATAAAGAGGTCGGTAAAATTCATGGTCGGGCGTCTCACTCAGCTTTCCGCGGGCTTCGGTGCCGGATCGTTCGGGGGGACGACCGAGTTGTTCACGGTCACGGGTGCGCCGTTGCGGAGCTTCATCTGGCCGGCAGTGACGACCTGTTCGTCCGCCTTGAGGCCCTTGATGATCGCGATTTGATCGCCGCGTTTTGCGCCGGTGGTGACGAAACGTTGTTGGGCCACGAGCTGCTTCGCTCCGCTGGCGCCCACCGACTCGGTCACGACGTATACAGAATTTCCATACGGGCTGTAAACCACCGCCGTCGCCGGCAATTCGAGGACGGGAGTGGACCCCGGAAGCTGCACGGTCACCTGGGCGAACAAGCCGGGACGCAGCGTCTCGTCACCGTTGGGGACGATGGCGCGAATGCGCACGTTGCGGGTGACATCGCTCACCCGTGGATTCACGGCTTCAATCCGCCCTTGAAACACCCGGCCCGGGAATGCGTCGACCGTGACCCTGACCGGAAGCCCGGCTTTGAGTTGAGGCAGCTGTTGCTGCGGCAGGGCGAAGTCGACGTAGGCTGGATTGACGGCTTCGAGCGTCACGATCGTGTCGCCCTTGTTGAGGAACTGGCCGACGTTGATCTGCCGGATGCCGAGCCGGCCCGCAAAAGGCGCGACAATGGTTTTCCGGGCGAGCGTCGCTTTCAGCGCGTCGATGGCCGCGAGTGACTGCGCATAAGTGGCCTCCGCGGTTTCAAACTCGACCGCAGTATTGGTGTTGCTCGCTCGCAGGTCGCGCGCGCGCTCCAGCGATGCGGCGGCCAGCTTCGCGGCCGCCTCGAGGCTCTTGAGCTGGGCATGTTCCATGTCCGCTTCGAGTTCGACCAGCACGTCGCCGGTTTTGACGACGGCGCCGGAATCGAATCCGAGCTTGAGAATGCGGCCGTCGATTTCGCTGCGCAGGGTGACCCCCTGAAAACTTTCCACCGTGCCGACGGCGGAGAGCGAGTCGCCCCAACTCGCGGCGGTGGCGGATGCCGTGGTGACGGTCGCAGGCGGGCGCTTCATTCCCGCCATGGCGGCAGCAGCTTTGCGCTGGTTGACGAGTTTATAGCCAAAGATCGCGCCAGCGACGGCGAGAGCGATGAGAGTGGTGAGAACGACACGTTTTATCATGGCCAAAGGGAGGATTCAGCGGAGTTCGGCGGCGTCACGTTGGAGCCGTTCATACGCGCCTCGCAAGTCGGAGTAGGTGCCCGGCTCGAGATGCCGCGCGACCTGGGCGACCGCGGAAAGGTAGCGGTCCAGCGCCTTGTCCACGATCGGGCGACCGTGGTCGGTGAGCTGAAGATGAAAAACCCGCCGGTCGGTGTTGTCCCGGGTACGCGTCACAAGCCGGAGCGCCTCGAGCCGCACGATGGCGTCCGTGATCGCGGGACGCGATACGGCCGTATAATCAGCCAGGTCAGCTGGCATCACCGGCTCCGGATCGAGCGCGAAGAGAGCGACGAGGACGCCAAATTGAAGTTCGCTCACCCGGTACTCCGTCAGCGTGCGATGCAGCGCGCTGCGCACTGACAGCGCGGCGTCCAAATGTTCAAACACCAGCTGACAACGCGGGGCATCGAGGCCCTTGCGCTGGCGGGCGACGGACAAAAGCGTGCGCGCGGCGAGACATTCGATGCGGCGGGCCGGGCCGTGATGACGTCCGATGGCGCCGGTGGATTTTATGCGGGTGGAACTCACGCCGCCATGGTCGCCGAAAACCGCACCCGCGAGAAATACTTCGTTAGTCTGGGTCTTGATGCTTTTCCGGCATAGCTCTATCCGGGCCTAACTGGAGGCATCTCGCGAGATCGTGGCGGCGAGCGCCAGCAAGGGGATGCAGGGGCATAATTCTTTCCGTTGTTCTCGGGGGACGCGATGTACGCCGATGGCGTGATGCGCTTCGCTCTGAAAATTGGGGCGGGACGCCCCGTACTTGTCGTCATAAAGAAAAACATGGGCGGGACGCCCATGCCACGCCGGGCCGGCATGCACGAGTTAGAGTATTCGAACAGCACAGGACGCCTGCATCGCACAGCGAGATCCCGTGACTCGACAGCGCGCGAGCAAACCGTTCAGTGAGAGCGCGTCTTACATCCGCGCCACAACGGACGCGCGGATCCCCCACATGAGCAACCTGCAGCTGGCAGTTCATTTCTTCTTTCAACTCGGGGTCATTCTCGTGGTGTGCCAGATCGTAGGCCGGGCGGCGCGGCCACTGGGACAACCGCAGGTTGTCGCCGAGATGATTGCCGGCGTACTCCTCGGGCCTTCGCTGTTGGGGCTGGTGTGGCCGGACGTGTTCGCAAAACTTTTTCCGGCCGAAACGCTGCGCGTGCTTTTCCCCGTCTCACAACTCGGACTGGCCATCTACATGTTCGTCGTGGGAATGGAGTTTCGGATGGATATCGTCCAGCGCCGGCTACACAGCGCAGTGGCGGTATCGATTGCCGGGATGCTGGCCCCGTTCGTCCTCGGCGCTGGGCTTGGTTGGTTCTTCTTTCATCACACGACGTTGTTTCCGCCCAAGACCTCGCTGGTCGAAGCCATGATTTTTCTCGGGGCGTCGATGTGCATCACGGCGTTTCCGATGCTGGCCCGGATCATTCATTTCAAAAAACTCGCCGGGACGACGATGGGCACCGTCGCGCTCGGCGCCGGAGCAATCGATGATGCCGCGGCGTGGTGTTTGCTGGCGGTGGTGCTCGCCAGCTTCGATGGCGAGTCCAGTCACGCGGTTATCAACATCGCCGGCGGCATCGGTTACGTGGCGGTTTCGCTGCTGGTGATTCGCCCGCTCCTGGTGCGCTGGGGCCACGCGATCGATCAGCGTGGCCGGCTGTCGGATCGCGAATTCGTGTTCTGCCTGATCCTGATGATTCTCGGCGCCTGGTTCACCGATGCCATCGGACTTCATGCTGTATTTGGCGCATTCATCATGGGCGCCGCGATGCCGCGCGGCGTGGTGACCAGCGAAGTCATCGTACGCATCCAACCGCTCACCGTGGCGTTGTTGCTTCCGCTGTTTTTCACCTACTCCGGGCTCAACACTCAAATCGGTCTGCTCGACTCGATGTATCTCTGGTTCATCGCGGCACTGGTGCTCTTCGTGGCTGTGACCGGCAAGGGCGTGGCGTGCTGGCTCGCGGCCCGCGCGACCGGTGTGACGAATCGGGAGGCGCTTGGCATCGGTGCGCTGATGAATGCGCGCGGACTGATGGAACTCATCATCATCAACATTGGATTGCAGCGCGGTGTCATCTCACCGGCTTTGTTTGCCACCCTCGTGATCATGGCCGTCGTGACGACGCTGATGGCGTCCCCGATTTTCGAATGGCTGGTCGGCCGGCACGGTGTCGCGCAAGAGGGCGGAGTGGCGATTGAAGGAGTGAAGGATTGAAGGATTGAAGGAGTGAAGGACCGGAGGATTGAAGGCAGTGGAGGATTGCGAGACCAGTCGGTGGACGACAGCAATCTTGCGCTGCTGCTCGCAGCCACTTGGCGCAGATTCAGTCCTTGAGTCCCTTATTCCCTGTCGGCCCCTCACTCCCTCCCTGCGTCCGACGGGAAAACGTCCTCACGGCGCCGGCGCGGCGAGCGAGATTCGGATCAACTGGCTGTCGTTGCGCGCGAAGAGGCTCCGGTGCGCATACGCCGGATGCGACCACGCGATCGGATGATCGCGTCCGCGGAGTCTTGTGTCCGGCGCGATGAACTGCGCACTGCTCAACCGCTCGAAACCGCGGGGCGAAAGCCGCGCGATTACGATTTCGCCCTTCTCCGTGGTGATCCAGGTTCGTTCGCCGTGCTGAACAAAGTGAGCCGTCGCCCATCGCCCGTTGGCCAGAAGGGACGTGTCTTCCCAGACCCGATCGCCCGTGGCGAGATCCAGGCAGCGCATTTCACCGTAGCTGTCGATCCCGTAGGCGTAGCCGCCCCGGACCACCGGAGTCATGATGACGCTGTGCAGCCCGTCCGTCTTGCGCTCGCTGACGCCCGTACGCTGCCAGCGCAACTCCGGCGGACCGAATTTGGGGTCCAGCGCATAAAGATGCGAACCGTCGTAAAATGCCGTCAGTAACACGTTCGCGCCCGTCTCATCCAGCACGGGATCCGGCACATTCAGGATCATCTTCTTCGGCTTGTAGGGAACCTTCCAATACACTTCGCCGGTGGCCGGATTCAGGCCGGCCAGCCAATGCGCCGTCCAGGCGAGCACGACGTCGCGCTCGCCCTGGCGAATCAAGCGCGGCGCGGAGTAGGACGCCTTGCCGTCGAGCGCCCGCCAGCGCTCCCGGCCGGTCTTCACATCCAACGCCACCACGCACGCATCCGGCTGGCCGCCAATCTGGAAAATCACCACGTCGCCGACGACCAACGGCGCGGCGGTGACGCCCCAGACATTGATTTCCGCCCGGTATTCCGTCGCGAGGTCGCGCGCCCACAGCACGCGCCCATCGACGACATCCAACGCGTGCGCGTGCCCCATCGTGCCGAGGGAAAACGCGCGGCCGGCCGCGACGGTGACAGCGGCGCGAGGGCCGAGCGCGTAATCGACATCGCGATACACGCAGCTGTACGCATGCGACCACAAGGGCTGGCCGGTGCTCGCGTCGAAACACCGGACACGTTCCTGCTCCTGCGGAGCGGTCACCCGGTCCATCAGGAAAACCTGCTCTCCCGCCACGGTCGGACCCGTGTACCCCGGCCCGATGGAAGCCGTCCACATGGGTTTCAATTCCGGACGGGCAAACGACTCAAGGATTCCAGTCTCACGCCAGACGCCGTCGCGCGCGGGGCCGCGCCACTGCGGCCAGTCGTCCGCGAGCGCGGGCGACGAGCCGGTCGAGGCAAGGAGCAGTGCGGAAATGAACGCGAGGGGCGAAGCGCGACGTATCATCTTTGGGAAAATAACTGAATTGGCATGGGCGGGCGGGAGCGGATTGCAGGCCTGGGCAGGCGATGGCGTTCTGATTGCGCAAGAAAATGGAGGCAAGCTTTGGCCGCGGGGCGCGTGAGTGGATCCATATTGTGCGAATTGCGCTTCGGGCGAGGGAAAGGGAAGGCGAAGGCACCCATCCGGCATTCGGCCCCAAACGCAAGATCGACCGGACCACATGGGCGAGACGCCCATGCCACTTCAAATCACGGGCGTGACGCCGGTCCACTCGCGGGCGCTCGCGGGCGCGATCGGACGAGGCGCCTTATGGCACTTCAGTTCGATGTGCAGGCCGGGCCGGGCGTGGCATGGGCGTCCCGCCCATGTTTTTCTTTCCGCAAGACACATCCGGGGGGTCCCGCCCCAAGTCTCGCTCGCCGCTCTTTATTGATCAGTTCCGTGTGCATCCACTCGCGGGCGCTCGCAGCCACGGTCCTTCGCTGCAATTTTTCGGCGTACTTCAAACGCATGGGGCGGCTTCGAGGTTGTCGTTGCCCAACTCTTTCCGACAATCCCGGCCATGCGCTTCTTTGGTTTTTTCCCGGGTGCGATACTCGCCCGCTCCCCTGCCGGCGAACTCAAGCGGCCCCCCTCGCTGCTTTTCTCGATCGTGTATGGCGCACTCAGCGTCGGCGCCGTGAGTCTCCTTGCGTATTCGATCTTTGCCTACCGGCTGGTCCAGGGAACCGCCGCCATGTATTCGGCCATCGCCGCGGTCTACCTGCTTCTGACGGGCCTGGCGTTGAGTCGTCTGGTCCTCGGACCCGGCGCCGTGGCACGTTTCGCCCTGCTTTTTGCCACCGCATTTCTCGCTTATGCGCTCGTGTGGTGTGCGTTCTGGTTTGGTCTGCGCGGCAAGCACCATGCCGATCTGTGGGGCGCAGCCGTGGGGCTCGCCTTGATGACATGGCTGATGCAGCGGGCGTTTGCCCGAACGGATGATTTTCTGCCGGCGTTCGCGGTGCTCTTCGCGTTCCACACCCACGGGTATTACGCGGGCGACGTTCTCCATGTCCTCGTGCCCGGCTCGTCCGGCCGGCTGCTCTGGGGTGTCGCCCACGGCCTCGGATTCGGGGCCGGGCTCGGCTACCTGCTCCATCACGTCCAGGCTCCGCTTCGATTGCAGCTGCCGTCGGTCCGCATTCCTTGATTCCTTCATGCCCAATCCCTGCCGGCCCCAAGGCTATAGCGCGCTGGTCATCGGCGCCGGCCCCGCCGGCTCGTGCGCCGCGGCAATTCTCGCCGAATACGGCCATCGCGTCCTCATTGTCGAACGCGAGAAATTTCCCCGTTACCACATTGGCGAATCGCTTCTCCCGTTCACGTTTCATCCGCTCGAGCGGCTCGGGATGAGCCCGAAGATGAAGCGCTCGCACTTCGTCAAGAAATACAGCGTCACCTTCGCCCAGCCCGACGGCCGCCGTTCACAGCCATTCTATTTTTTCACCCGCTACGACAAGGAGACGGTTGCCCAAACCTGGCAGGTGCTGCGCTCCGAGTTCGATCAGTTGCTCCTCGACAATGCCCGCGAGAAAGGGGCCGAGGGAGACCTGCCCTGCGGCGAGCCGCTTGGCGCCGCATCGACGGCGGTGTAGTCGCGAGGGAAATCGCTGCGGCTGGCCCTGCGCTTGCCCCACAATTCCTGCCAAGCACGTCGGCATTTGCCGGAGCGGCGGCTTTCCAGCCGCCGAAGTACGTTCGGTCGACCGGTCTCGAGCGACTGGAAAGTCGCCCATCCCGTCAACCG
>JBBRCR010000222.1:0-13064 GCA_038204695.1 Opitutales bacterium
TCTCGCGTGCAGGCTTACGGCCATGGATACGATCCCTTGGAGAGCAGCATGATGGTCGACATCCCCGAATGTGAAACGTGGCTGAACATGCACACGGGCTCGCCCCGTCAATTCGGAGCTCAATCGATCAACAACAAGTTCACCGCTTCCGGGGCGCGGCTCGCCGGAAAGAGACTGGTGAGTTGCGAGGAGATAACGGATACGAACTACGTTTTCTTCACGCCGCTCGAGATGATCAAGATCGCGGGTGATGAGAGCAATCTCTCGGGCGTGACACACTCGATTTTGCACGGTTTCAATTACTCGCCTCCGACCACCGAGTTTCCCGGCTGGGTCCGGTATGGCTCCTACTTCAACGAGCGAAACCCGTGGTGGCCGTTCATGCGGCGATGGACTGATTACAAGGCGCGTCTCTCCTGGCTGCTTCAGCAGTCCGAGCCGCAGGCGAACATCGCCATTCTGCATCCGCTCGCCGATCTCTGGAAGACGTGGGGCATGCAGCGCGATCCGTTTCCCAAGAAAGTCCACCCCGCCTACGCGCACCGGCTCTGGCAGGCGGTGCATCGCAACGGACACAACTGTGACTACACGTCGGAAAACATTCTCTGCCGCTCGACCATGCAGGACGGCGCCGCGATCTTCAATTCGCGCCGGTACGATACCCTGGTGCTGATGGAAGTGCAGACCTTGAGAGCCGACACCGCGCAGGCACTCGCGCGGTTTGCCGATGCCGGCGGCCGAATCATTTTTGTGGGGATGACGCCTTCGGTGGCCCCGGGGTTGCAGGCTTTGGGGGCGCTGGATCAGGCCGTGAAACAAACGATGCGGGGAATCCTGGCTGACCATCCCAACACCTGTCGGATCGTGTCAAAGCCGGCCGCCGATCAGGATCTCAATGAGTGGTTTCGCCGTGTCCGCGACGAGTTCGGTCTGGTGCCCGACGTCGCCTTCGAAAGTGTCAGCCCGGACCTCAGCCAGACGTATCACAAGGCCGGTGACCGTGATCTTTTCTTTCTCGCCAATCGCAGTCGCGACCAGGCGGTCACGGTGCGGGCGAAGTTTCGCACGGGTGAGCGGACGCCGTGGATCTGGGATCTGGAAACGGGTTCTCGCCGCGTGCATCCGTGGGTGGGAGCCCGCAACGAACTGGTCCTCCGCCTGGCGCCGGCGGAATCGCGGATGATCGTGTTTGAACGCGCAGAAGCGCCGGCTCCGCCACCTGAGCGTATTCCTTCGATGGAGACGCCGCTGGAACTGGTCGGGCGGTGGAACGTGGAGCTGGAGCATATCAACGGGACCCGCCGAAGCATCGGATTGGAGGGACTGCGCAATCTCGGCGAACTCGACGGGTTGGCCGGGTTCGCGGGCGTGGCGATATATGAAATGGAGTTTACGGTGCCCGAGGCGGGCGGCTACCGCTATATTGATCTCGGAACCGTTCGCGAAATCTCCGAGGTGACACTCAATGGCCGGTCGCTCGGATCGCGTTGGTACGGGCGGCATCTTTATGCGCTGCCGGCGGGACTGTCGCCCGGCCGAAACGTGCTGTCGATCCGGGTGACCACGGTAGCGGGAAATTACTGCAAGACGCTGACCGCCCAGGAAACCGCCCAGAAATGGACGAAGCAAATTCCACACCGGCCGATGGGTTTGCTTGGTCCGGTGAAGCTAATGCGTGCAGAATGAGCATTCATTCATACAGGCGGGAAATCGCGCCCGTTGGCGCCGAGATAAACGACTCTGAATCCAATATGCTCTCTCTACGACTTCTCGCGCTGACGGCATGGGGCATGGCGACGTTTGCCGCGGCCGCCGCGCCCGCCCCTTTCGAGATCAGCGGCATTTATCCGCATCTGGCTTATTTCAATGCGCACGGCGAGTGCGGCACCGGTGCGGTTGTCCCGTGGGCCGATCGGCTTTGGGTCATCACGTACGGTCCCCACCAGCCGAAGGGGTCGACCGACAAGCTCTACGAAATCAACGCGGCCATGGAGGTGGCGGTGCGGCCGGAGAGCGTCGGAGGCACGCCGGCGAATCGCATGATTCACCGCGAGTCGCAGCAGTTGTTCATTGGTCCCTATATCATCGATGCCCAGCGCCACGTCCGTGTTATAAAACCGGCGGATATGTACGGCCGGCTGACCGGAAATGCGCGCCATCTCACCGACCCGGCAAACAAGATCTATTATGCCAGCATGGAGGAGGGGTTTTATGAAGTGGATGTGCACACGCTCGGGGTCACGGAGCTTTTTCGGGACCTCCAGCTCGAAGGTGGACAGAAAGCCGGCATACCCGGCGACCACGGCAAAGGACTTTATAGCGGTCAAGGCCGGCTGGTCTATGCCAACAATGGAGAAAAAACCCAGGCGGCGCGGGAACGGCCGGAGGTGGCGAGCGGTGCGCTGGCCGAATGGGATGGCGCCGCGAAGCAATGGCAGATGGTGCGGCGCAACCAGTTTACCGAGGTGACCGGTCCGGGCGGCATCTATGGAAATGAAAATCCGGCGACGGATCCCATTTGGACGATCGGCTGGGATCATCGCTCGCTGATCCTGATGGTCCTCGATGCCGGCCAGTGGCACTCGTACCGACTGCCGAAGGCGAGTCATTCGTATGATGGCGCGCACGGCTGGAACACGGAGTGGCCGCGAATTCGCGACATCGGTGAACACGATCTGCTGATGACGATGCACGGGGCCTTCTGGCGTTTTCCGCGGACGTTTGGCGTCAACCAATCGAGCGGCATCGCGCCCCGTTCCAATTATCTCAAAGTGATCGGCGACTTCGCGCGCTGGAACGATCGGGTCGTGATGGGCTGCGACGACACGGCGTTGAACGAGTTCTTAAACAAGCGCCACACCAAGGGAAAACTCGCGGCGCCCGGCCAGTCGCAATCAAACCTTTGGTTTGTCGATCCCACGCGGCTCGATCGCCTCGGGCCGCCGATCGGCCGCGGTGCTGTGTGGCTGGACGACCCCGTGAAGAAGGACCAGCCGTCGGAGCCGTTTCTTTTTTCGGGGGCGGAACAGCGGATGCTGCACCTTGTGCATGACGCGAAGGCGGCGGTGAGCTTCATCCTGGAGGTGGATCGCGCGGGCAACAACCAGTGGACGGAACTCAGGCGCGTGGACGTCCCCGCGTCCGGTTATGCCTTCACGATCTTCCCGCGCGATGAACAAGGAGCGTGGATACGTGTGCGTGCTTCGCGGGACTGCGATCATGCCACGGCCTTCTTTTCGTCACGCTCGGCCGACCCACGCCCGCCCCAGCCGGAGGCGCAGTTTGACGGCATTTTGCGGGATGGCGCGCAGGCGGCGAGCGGCGGTCTGCTGCACGCGCGCGGCAATGGCCGGCGGACGCTGGAGTTTGCGGCGACCCGCTTGGACGGCGGAAAAATGGGGGCGTCGGTTTACTATGAGATGGGTCCGGACATGCATCTGCGGCGGAGTGACGAGCCGAAGGCGCTCGCCTGGATGCAGTCGAATGTCGCCATTCCGCGCGAGACGGTCGGCATCGAGGCGGCGTCGGTGATTTACACGGACGAAAAGGGGCGGCGTTTTCGGCTGCCGAAAGGGCGGGCGGACTTCGACGTTAACGGCCCGCTCGGGATCGAACGCACGATGCGTGAGGTCTGCACGGAACGTGATCTGCTCAACTGCGCGGGTACCTTCTACGAGGTGCCGGCGGAAAATGCGGGCGGTATCGCGAAGCTCCGGCCCGTGGCCACGCATAACCGGCGAATCCACGATTTTGCGAGTTGGCGCGGTCTGCTGGTACTCTCGGGCGTGGCAGGGGACGCGCCGGCGTCGAACCGGCACATCGTGCGCTCGGACGATGGCGAGGTCGCCGTCTGGGTCGGAGTGGTCGATGATCTCTGGAGTCTGGGCAAACCGGTGGGGGAGGGCGGACCATGGAAGGACGCGGCGGTCACGGCCGGACAGCCGTCGGAGCCGTATTTGATGACCGGTTACGATCGCAAGAGGCTGACGCTTTCCCACGGCTCGAACCGTCCGGTGAAGATGCGCGTGGAGGTCGACATCACGGGCACGGACAAATGGGTGCCTTATGCGATGTTCGACGTGCCGGCCGGCCAGCGGGTCGAGCACCGGTTTCCCGACGGGTATCAGGCCTACTGGATGCGCGTATCGTCGGACACCAACAGCACTGCGACGGCATGGCTAGTGTATGACTAATCCTTGGTCTTGCGTCCGCTCCTCATGACATTCCGGTCGTTCGCATCATCCCGTCGTTGCCGGTTCAAACTGATCACGCTGGGACTGGCCGTGCTCGGGAGTAGCGTTGTCGCCGTTGCGGCTCGCGGGGCTTCTTCGGCCCATCCGCCCAACGTTCTCGTCATTCTCACCGACGATCAGCGTTTTGATGCGGTGGGGGCAAACGGCAATCCCCATATCCGCACGCCGAATCTCGACCGGCTTGCGGCACGCAGCGTGCGCTTTACGAATGCGAGTGTCGTGATGTCCCTCTGCAGTCCGTCGCGCGCGGCGATCCTCACGGGCCGCTACGGCTCGAGCAATGGCGTCACCAGTCTTGGCGCAGCCTTGCGCGCCGGTGAGACCACGTTCGCGCAGCACCTGAAATCGGCCGGGTACCACACCGGCCTCGTTGGGAAGTGGCACATTGCCGGAAATCCGGAGGCATTTGGTTTCGACGTTTCGTGTTTCTTTCGATCCAACGGCACCTACTTCGGGCGTGAAGTGTGGGACGGGGGAAAAAGCGTCCGGCCAATCCAACACGTGGACGACTATTGCCTGGAGCGCTCGATCGCATTTCTCGAGTCGGCCGCGGGTCGGCCCGAGCCGTTCCTGCTCTTCCATGGCACGCAACTGCCCCATATGGACAACCGCAACGCCTGGCCATCGCCGGATGAATTTCGGGCGCTATATGATCCGGAAAAACTGCCGGTTCCCTCCACGATCAAGGGCGACCTGGCCGGTAAACCGCCCTATCTCGCGGGTGTTCGCAATCGCACGCAGGCCGACAAGTATGGCTATGTCGATCCGGCCGTCGTGCGGCGCCACACCCGTGATTATTATGCCGTGGTGAGTCACATGGACTCGATGGTCGGGCGGCTGCTCGATACGCTCGACCGCCTTCGCTTGCGGGAGAATACCTGGATTATATTCATGAGCGACAACGGCTGGCTGCTCGGCGAGCATCGGATGACGAGCAAGGTGCTGGCCTACACGGACTCGGTCCGGGTGCCATTGATGATCGCTGGCCCGGGACTGAAGGCGCGCACGGAAGCGGCGGTGGCACTCAATATCGACGTGGCGCCAACCATCCTCGACCTGGCCGCATTGCCCGCATCGCCGGCCATACATGGTCGCAGTCTCGTGCCTCTATTGCGCGACGCCGGCTCCCCCTGGCGCGCGGCGTTCGTATATGAATGCCTCGACAGCTACGGCGGCACGCATCCGATGCTGGCCGCAATGACCGCGGAGTGGAGCTTGATCCAGACGTGGGAAACCCGGGCGGACGTCGGCCCGACCGCGTCGCCCTTTGTGGAGCTCTACCGCCGGCAGACCGACCGGGCCGAACAATACAATGTCGCCAGCGAGCCGGCGAATGGCGCCATCCGCGCGCAACTCCAGCGCGAAATCCAAAGGCACCTCGATCAGATGGCATCCGCGCCAGCGAACGCGCGGTGAGATTCGGACGCCACACAAGTGAAGTCGGAACAAACCTAATTTTAGCTAATAAAATCGCGTGTTCGCGGAGCACCTCGATCGTCCGGCGTTCGCGAGCGGGCGTAGATCAGACAACCACTATGAAAAACAACCTCCGCCATGCGGTTGGAATCGGCGCAAGCGACTCGACCGAACAAGCCGCCAGCGGCGCTCTCAAGAGTTTGGAACTCCCATATAGACAGCATTCGTTCCCGGCGCTCCGAGCCGCGGCCCGGCTCTGCTTGCTCGCCGCCGGTATCGCCATGATAGCATTCCCCGCGGGTGCACAGAGACTGGCGATGGGGACGATCGAGGGACGGGTTTCGAATCCCCGCAGCGGAGAATATCTCGAGAATGCGCGCGTAGTGATTGAGGGGACCCGGTTCGAGACATTCACCGACAGCCATGGGCAATACCGCTTGAGCAATGTGCCCGCTGGAGCGGTGAGGCTGCGGGTGTTTTTCACCAGCTTCAATGTACAGACCGAGGTGGTGACGATCCCGGCCGGCGGGACCGCGAATTGCGACGTGAGCGTGGTTTCGTCTGAAGTCGTCCAGTTGGAGCAGTTTGTCGTCACCTCAACCATGGAGATGGAGGCCTCGGCTTTTGCCATCAACGAGCAGCGTTATGCGCCGAATCTCAAGAGCGTCGCCTCGACGGACGAGTTCGGCGGAATATCAGAGGGGAGTGTCGGCGAGTTCCTGAAGCTGCTGCCGGGCATCAATCTCGAATACGGCGGCGGCAATGCCCGTTTCGTGTCGATCAACGGCGTGCCCACCGACAATGTTCCCGTCACGATTGATGGGTTCGACATGGCAAACGCCGGCGGCTTCACCGGTGACGGAAATAATCGCGCCGTCGAACTCGACACCGTTGCTCTCAACAATCTCGCCCGCATCGAGGTCGTGAATTCACCGACGCCGGAATCGCCCGCGTCGGCTCTGGCCGGCTCGGTAAACCTGGTGCCACGCTCGGCCTTTTCGCGAACGCGCCCAGAACTCAACCTCAGTGCCTACATCCTCGTGCGAGGCGACGAATGGGATTTCAAAAAGACTCCCGGTCCGTGGATGACGCCCACGCGCAAGGTTCACCCGGGCTTCGATTTTTCCTATGTGAATCCGGTGAACAAGCGTTTCGGCTACACCGTGTCCGGGGGAATTTCCGAGCAATACGGAAACGAACGCACGAACCGAAATTTCTGGCGCGGCGCGCGCACTCCGACCAACGGGGGCACGTTTCCCAACACGACGTATGACAATCCCTATCTGACGGAATTCGAGGTGGCCGACACCTGGAAGAACAGCCGGCGCAATTCATTCGCCACCAGCCTCGACTTCAAGCTCACGACTGCCGACCGGATCAACGTCTCCTTTCAATATGGTTCATTCGACGTCTACCTTCGGATTCGCAGCCTTCGGTTCAATGTCGTTCGTGTGCTGCCGGGAAACTTCGATGCCACATCGACGCACGGCGCGACGGGCGCGGGAAACGTCACGATGAACACCAATGGGCGCAGAGCCAGCGCCTTTAATTACATGCCGGCGCTGAAATGGTACCACCAAGGTCCGGTCTGGAGGGCGGAGGGCGGACTCAGCCATGGCCGGGCGTACACGCGCTACCATGACGTGGCCATGGGAGTTTTCGCTCAGACGAACATCCAGCGTAGCGGTGTCACCGTATCCTTCGACGACATTGCCGAGCGGCGGCCAGGCGTGATTACCGTGACCGATGGCGCCACGGGCGCGATGGTGGATCCATATAACCTGGCCAGCTACACCGTCACCAACGGATCACCGCTACCGCTGCAGGGGGATGACAAGCGCAGCACGGCCTACGTCAACGTTCGCCGCGACGTGCTCTGGCGGTTACCTCTCACCCTGAAAGCCGGCCTCGACGTTCGCAAATCCATCCACGACTTGCGCAAGCCCGGCGGGAACACCCCCTATGTGTTCGTCGGGCAAGACGGCCGTGCCAGCACGAGTCCCACGGCGGCGAACAGCGATGACAGTGCGCTCCCGTTCCTGGACGAAAGTGTCCTCAGCCGGCCAGGGTCCCAGGGCTTTCCCAACATCCAGATGATTTCACCGGAAAAGTTGTATCAATATTTCGAGGCCCATCCGACCCACTTCACCCGGAATGAGGCCGCGGCCTATCAGAACGCCGTCAATATCTCGCAGCTCGCCCAGGAGACCATCTCCTGCGCCTTTCTCCGCGCGGATCTGGCATTGGCCGGCGGGCGCCTCAAATTAATTGGCGGCGGGCGGATCGAACAAACGAACATTCGGGCGGAGGGACCCCTGAACGATCCGACCCGAAACGTCCAGCGCGGTGCGAACGGCGTGCCGGTGCGGGGCCCTACCGGAGCCGTGCTGCCCATCACCACCGACGCGGTGTCGGCGGCCCGACTCACCCTGATTGAGCGCGGCGCGCATGCCAGCAAGGAGTACCTTCGATATTTCCCCAGTATCAACGCCGGTTTCAGCCTGCGGGAGAATCTCATCCTGCGTGGTTCGTACTATTATTCGATCGGCCGGCCCAATTATAATCAATACAGTGGCGGCATTGTGCTGCCGAACACCGATCTGGGTCCGCTTTCAACCAACCCGATCCGCGTGAACAATGTCGGCATCAAACCGTGGACAGCAAAGACGGCCAAGATCAGGCTGGAGTGGTATGGTGAACGGGTGGGCGTGATCTCCGCGGGGGCGTTCCGGCGCGAATTCGACAACTTTTTTGGCGGTACCGTGTTTCGGGCGACACCGGAGTTTCTGGCGCAATACGGATTGGATGCTGGGACCTATGGGGACTACGACGTCTCGACCGACTATAATCTCCAGGGTGTCGTGCGCATGGAGGGGCTCGAGTTCGACTACAAGCAAGTATTGAGCTTCGTGCCCCGGTGGGCGCGTGGATTTCAGGTCTTCGCCAATGCGAACACGCTCCGCATCACCGGGCCCAACATAGGAAGCTTCACGGATGTTCGCATCATACCACGCGCTGGCAGTTGGGGCATCAGCTTCACCCGCGAAAAATATAACCTCCGGATGAACTGGACCTACAGCAGTCGGCAGCGACGAGGACCAATCGCGGCCGGTCAGGGGATCGAGCCGGGGAGCTATAACTGGTTCGCTCCGCGCCTGGCCGCGGATTTGAAAGGCGAATACCATTTCCACCGGCGGTTTTCGGCATTCTTTAATGTACTGAATGTGACCACTGAACCAATATCGATTTCGGAATTTTCCGGTCCCAGCACGCCGAGCTATGCCCGCGCCGGCGTCCGCATTGAATACGCCCCCCTCTGGACTTTCGGGATTAAAGGAAAATTCTGAGGCGGCGCCGCCTTACGCGCGTATTGTCCGTAACCAAACGAGTTTCGAAATCTCCGACCTTGTGCTTGGTTCGTTCCATTCGATTGTTTGCCCAATATATGCTCACCCCCATTCCTTTCCTCGCGTGCAGCCTGACCTCGTGGCCGGCACGCTGTGGCGTGAACCTTCTCGCCGCCTTCGTGCTTGCGTTACTGCCGGCGAGCGGCGCTGCCAGTGCGGCGCCACGTGAAGTCCAGATCGATGCCGGCTTTCCGGGTGGCAATATCATCTTCGAGCGGATTGACGGCGACAACGTCCACCTCCACCCGGATCTCCGCGAGACGGCCGGAAAGTGGTTCTATTGGTGTTTCCGCGTCCGCGGAGCGGGCGGGCGCGCGCTCACGTTTAACTTCACGGGCGCGAATCCGGTCGGCATGCGCGGGCCGGCCATCAGCATGGATGGAGGCCTCAGTTGGAAATGGCTCGGCATGGATCACGCCACCACCTCGAGCTTCGCGTACACGTTCCCGACCGCGGCCACGGAAGTTCTGTTTTCGGTGGGCATGACCTACACGGAACAGAATCTTCGGTCATTCATCGCGCGCATCGGCCGTCGCCCCGGCTTCGTCGTCGACACCCTTGGTCGCAGCGAAGGCGGCCGGAACGTCGAACTCCTCCGCGTCGGCCAGCTCGACGGCGAGCCCATGCATCGTGTCGTGCTCACCGCGCGTCACCATGCCTGTGAAATGATGGCGAGTTACCTCCTCGAAGGAATCATCGAGGGGATTCTTGCCGATACTCCGCGAGGGCAGTGGTTGCGCCAGAACGTGTCCTTTCTCATCGCCCCTTTCATGGACAAGGATGGCGTGGAGGAAGGGTTGCAGGGCAAGAACCGCCTCCCGCACGACCCGTGCCGCGATTACGTCGACCCGAGTATATATCCCAATGTGGTGGCCATGAAGAAACTGCTTCCGCAATGGTCGGGCGGGAAGCTGCGGATCGCGCTGGACCTGCATTGTCCCACGCTGCGCGGCGGAGGTGCGGAGCACATTCATTTTATCGGTGGGCCGAACCAGCTCATCTGGGAACGCATTGGTCGCTTCAGCCAGATCCTGGCTCGCGAACAGAAGGGGCCGCTGGTATTCAGGCCGCAGGACAACCTGCCTCACGGCAAATCATGGAATACCCTGGAGGAACCGCGCTCGTTCAACTTGTGGGCGGCCGAGTTGCCCGGCATCAACTGGTCCACGACGCTGGAATTTCCGTACGCCCTGGTCGGCGGCAGTGAAGTGAACGCCGGGACGGCGCGCGGATTCGGGCATTCTCTGGCGGACGCACTTCAAGTCTACCTCGCGACAGAAATATCCAAATGATCGAACCCCCCACCGCCTTATATTGATAAGCGGGAAGGGAATTCGGTTGGCCGGGATTGGTTTTACCAGCGGGAATATCACTGCACTTTCATGATGACGCCTTCGCCCCTCCTCGGAGTTGGTCTACATTGGCTCGGCGGCCTTGCCGCGGGATCCTTTTACGTGCCGTTTCGCGGCGTGAGACGGTGGTCGTGGGAAACCTATTGGCTGGTGGGCGGACTCTTCAGCTGGGTGCTGATGCCCTGGTTCATGGCGCTGACCCTCACCAGCGATTTGATCGGGGTGCTGAGCCGGACATCCGCGCGCACGCTGCTGCTCACCTGGTCGTTTGGTCTGTTGTGGGGCGTGGGCGCGACAACCTTCGGACTCACCATGCGCTTTCTAGGTGTTTCTCTCGGGATGGGCGTGGTGCTGGGACTGTGTGCGGCCTTCGGCACCCTGATTCCGCCCCTTGTGCTCGGGCAACTTCCGACCGTCGCTTCCACGACGGCGGGACGGGTGGTCCTCGCCGGCATCTTTGTTTGCATGATCGGCATCGTCTGCACGGCGCTCGCGGGACTGAACAAGGAACGCGAACTGCCGGCGGAGGCGAAACAGGCCACGATTAAAGAATTCAATTTTGCCAAAGGCATGATCGCGGCGTGTGCGTCGGGCGTTCTGAGCGCGGCGTTTGCTTTTGGACTTTCTGCCGCGGAGCCCATTGCGATCCTCTCGGCGCAGGCCGGCACGCCGCCGCTCTGGGTCGGATTGCCAAAGCTTGTCGTCGTGCTGATGGGCGGCGTCACCAGCAATACGATCTGGTGCATCGCGTTGCACTTCCGGCGGCGCAGTGGCGGCGAATATTTCGCGGCCACCGACCGCGCCGGTGCGCGCGTTCCGCTCGGGTTGAACTACCTGTTATGCGCGGCCGCGGGGATCACGTGGTATCTCCAGTTCTTCTTTTATACGATGGGCGAAACGCAGATGGGGCGGTTTCGCTTCTCCTCCTGGACGCTGCACATGGCCAGTATCATTATTTTCAGCACGCTCTGGGGTATCGCGCTGCACGAGTGGCGCGGCTCGAGTGGCCGCACGCGGCGGCTGGTGGCCGCGGGCATCGGAGTGCTCGTGCTCGCCACGCTGATCGTGGGTTACGGCAACTATCTGGCGGTGCAGCCGAGCCAGTAATCTTAAGTCTACGAATCGATGTTCGTAAGCGGGGCCTTGCCGGGCCACGCCCGGTGGTCTTTCCTTTCCCGTCCCTCCACCGCGGCTGCGCGCCAAGTGCCGACCGGCAGTGGGCAACCCCATCCGCCTGTTCTGCTCCCGCCTTATGAGAAGAAACATCACCGCTGTGGTCATGTTGGTCATCGCCACCCCGTTGCTGTCCGTGGTGGCCAGGGCGGCCGCTCCCGCCGTCAACGGACCGTTCGGGGCGGCGGAGTGGGCCCGCTCGGCCATCCCGCTGCGGCCCGGCGAGCCGGGAAAGGCGCCGTTTTGGAATGCCTATGCCAAACGATTCATCTATGCGCCGGCGTTCGACTTTTCCCGGGTCGAGCATGCGGTCAGGTACAAGTTTGAAGTTACGAGTCTGAAGGATTCGGTTACGCACACGTTCGAGAGCGAAGTGCCGCATGCCCCGCTCACCCCCGTCTGGGCATCGGTGCCGGTCGGCAATTTCGAACTGAAGGTGACCGGTATTTCGGCCCGCGGTGAGAAGGTGGGTCTCGCGGGTGAAGGCCGGTACTTTCGGGCAGCCCCCTTCGATGGGCCTTATCATGAAGCGGTCATGCCGTACGACAAGAGCGGCCAGCTCGCCTTGGAGAAAATCATGGAAAAGAAGTACGTGCAGCACTGGCTCAAGCACAAGGAGCCGGACTGGAGCTATTATTTCTATCGTTACCCCGCAAAACTCTTCGGTTCTCTCGTCGTCGGCGCCGTCACGCATGCCCGGCTGAAGGCGGGAACCGCGGAGGCGGCCCGCTCCACCGAACTGGCGAGGATCGTGGCCGATTATCTGATCAGCACCAGCTTCAAGGCGGGGACGCCACTGGAGTATTTTCCGCCGGCATATGGAGGCACGACGGTGGGCAAGAAGGCCACGTCCCACATGCAGCTGTATAATTACATGATCATCGCCGCGGCGGAATCCGGCCATGCGTACCTGGATTTGTACGATCATACTCGCGACAAGAAATACCTCGAGGCAGCGCAGAAAATCGCCCGGACGTACTTGAAGACCCAGCTGCCCAATGGCAGCTGGATTCTCTATGTGAACCACGAAACGGGTGAACCCACGGCGGACAAGCTCGCGATTCCCACGTCGACGATCAACTATCTCGAGCGGCTGAAAAACGAACACAAGATGGACGGACTGGATGACTGCATCAGACGCGCCTTTGCGTGGATTATGGAAAATCCCGTCAAGACGTTCGACTGGCTCGCCCAGTATGAGGATGTGGGACTGAAAGGCGCGGCGCCCTACCAGAGGATGAGCCGGGAGCAGCCCTGTGATTTTGCCATATATCTTTTCAAGAACCGGGCAAACCAGCCCGAGTATGTGGCCCTGGCGGAGGACCTGATTCGGTTCTCCGAGGACCAGTTCATCAGCTGGGAGCAGATGGAGGAGTTGGTGGTGCATCAGGGGAAAACCATCCGTCCGTCGCTCGATCCAAAGCTGGCGACGCCGGGGTGGTATTCGAAGAACTGGCTGCTGC
>JBBRCR010000223.1:0-13035 GCA_038204695.1 Opitutales bacterium
ACGCGGGCGGCCAGCGCCCGCAAACCGAACTTCGTTTTCATTTACACGGACGACCAGCGCTACGATGCCGCCGGCGTGGTGCAGCGCGAACAGGGCGACAAGGGGCGTTTCCCCTGGTTCCAGACCCCGCACATCGATCGCATCGCCGCCGAGGGCATGCGGTTTCGGAATGCGTTTGTCGTGCTTTCGCTCTGCGCGCCCAGTCGGGCCGCGTTCATGACTGGTCGCTATAATCACCTGAATGGCATCGCCAACAATCAAACGCCGTTTCCCGAGAACAGCGTCACGCATGCGACCGCGATCAAATCCGCGGGCTATACAACGGCGTACATCGGCAAATGGCACATGGACGGGCAGCGCGGTCATCGCGCGGGCTTTGACTACTCGGTCAGCTATGTGGGCCAGGGAAAATATTTCGACTGTCCCATCGAGATCAATGGGGAGCCGGCGACAACGAAGGGCTGGATCGATGATGTGACCACCGACTACGCGATCGATTTCATCCGGAAGCATCGCAGCGGGCCCTTCTCGGTGGTGCTCGGGTTCAAGGCGGCCCACGTGCCGCTGCAACCGCCCAACCGCGCGAAGGACCGTTTTGCGGGCGCTCGGCCACGACCGGTGCCCAATCTCGGCGTGCGGGCGATCTACCGTGAAGCGGCAAGGAATGCGAAGGTGGAGCCGAGCAAGACGGACGCCATCAACTTCAACCTCGACTATTTTCGCTGCCTGTCAGCCGTCGACGACAATGTCGGGCGGGTGTTGCAGGTATTGGATGAGCTGACGCTCGCGGACGACACGTTGATCGTGTTCACGAGCGACAATGGTTTCTACCACGGCGAACACGGATTGGGCGACAAGCGGTCCGCATATGACGAGTCGCTGAGGGTTCCTTTGGTGATGCGTTATCCCCGGCTGATCGGCAGGGGGGGCACGCGGGACGAGATGGTGCTCAATATCGATCTCGCACCCACCTTGGTGGACCTGGCGGGTGCCTCGATTCCCCGCGAGATGCAGGGCATGAGCTGGCGCCCGCTATTCGCTGGAACGAGTGCGGCCTGGCGGCAGTCGTTCCTCGCCGAGTATTTTTGGGAGAGTAATTTTCCGACGACGCCCACGCTCGTCGCAGTCCGGACCGCCACCGCCAAGCTCATCAAGTATCCGGGGCACGATGAGTGGACCGAGCTTTTCGACCTGGCGAACGATCCCTACGAGATGAAAAACCTGGTGCAGGATCCTCAACACCGGCCGCTTTGGGCGAAAATGAATGCGGAATTCGACCGGCAGGTGAAGGCGACGGATTTTCGAATTCCGGATTATGCGCACAAACCCGCGGACGCTCCGCCGTCAAAGTCGGGAAAGGCGAAGGAAAAGGCGCGGACGGCGCGCTGATTGTGCAGCCGCTGGATCGTGCCTGCGGCTGGGTCGTAGCGGCGAGCGCCAGTGAGTGGAGTGGTGACGCGCGCGGAGTGAGTGGAGTGGCTGCGAGAGCGTCAGCGAGTGGATGTCCATCCACGCTATCCAGTCGCTGGCGCTCGCAGCCACTAATTCCTTGCAGACGCTATCCACTCGCGGGTGCTCGCAGCCACCTCATGGCGGGAGCGTCGACAGCCGCCAATAGTCCGCGATGACCCTCACGGTTTCCTCGAGTTCGCGCCGCGAAACCTACAGCCGCTCGCCGATTGGAGCCACGTCATCAAAGACGACCACGGCCCGATTTTCGGCGCGTGACTGCGCGAGCGGGACCGTGAAATGGGCCTCCCAGTCATTCCGCTCTTCGCGATCGATCAAGACCTGGGCGATCTCCAGCTGGGGGTTGCCGTCGGGCCCATGATTCGTTTCCTCCAATCCATGCGTGTGTTTGGTTGAACGGCCTTCGGGATCCAGACGGAATCGCCCGCGCGCGTCGAAGTACGGGGTGAAGGCCGCCTCGATGCGCCTGGCCTGGGGAGACATCGTGACACTTTCCGAGCCCACGCCGGCCTCGCCCGTCTGGAGGCGGGTGGCCGCGCTCTCCCATTCGCGCGCGGCCACGTCCTGCAGGAACCCGAAGATGGCGGTCCGCACCAAACGGCGAAACGCCGCGCGGTCCCGCGTGAGGTCGAATGTGGCCGGGCGCGCCGGCTTGCCGTCCGTATCGGCGACGACGAATTCCGGATTGCGGAGGCGTTCCCATTCCTCGAGCAGGCTCGAGTCGATGCCGCGAATCAGTTCCCGGAAGTAATCCTCCATGTCCACGACCTCTTCCGTTTTGGCCGTGGCCGGCACGGTTTGCGCCAGAACTTTGTACACCTGCGAAAGGTGACGGAGGAGCAATCCTTCGGAGCGTTGCAGCCCGTAATCGCGCACGTAGTCGGCGAACGAGAGGTAACGTTCGAACATTTCGCGTGCGATCGATTTGGGGCGGACGTTCTCCTGTTCGACCCACGGGTGCGCAGCCGCGAACGCATTGAACGTGTCGTAGAGAAATTCGCGCAGCGGTTTGGGATGTTCGATTTGATCGAGCTTCTCCATCCGCTCCTCGTAGGCGATGCCGGCGGCGCGCATCTCCTCGAGTTTCTCCGATTTCAATTTGTCAACCTGGCGTCTCAGGATGGCGTCCGGGTCCTCCACGATGGCTTCGCAGAGCGTGAGGACGTCGAACGGATAATCGGGCGATGCCCGATTCAGCAGCCGCAGCGTGTCGATCAAGTAAAGCGAGAGCGCCTGATGGAGCGAGAAGTCGTCCTGCAATTCAACGTTTACCCGTAGTTTTCGCCCGGGGCCGCCAGCAACATCGCGGGCATCGTCAGCCTCCTGGCTGCTATCAGCGCCCGCGAGTGGACTTGCCGCAGCACCCTCATCGTTACGAGCGCCGAGTGGATCCTCGGGAACGCTCTGCCCGTGGCGGCGAGCGCCAGCGAGTGGATTTTACGCCGCATCAGCGGATGTTTCCATCCGCTGGCGCTCGCCGCCACGGGGCAGGATTTCCACAATCTTCCGATCCACCAGCGCACGAAACAACTGCCAGCCACGTTTCCGCAAGCCGCGCTTCCGATGTTCCGTCTCATGCGAATCCCGAATGAGTCGCTGCATCGCGCGGCAGCCGTCGGACTCGCGGCTGAGCACGAGCAGCAACATGCCATGCGAAACGTCGAAGTGTGACGTGAGTTCCTCGGGCGGTGCGGTCCGCAACCGTTCAAAGGTTTTCGCGTCCCAGACGACGGCGCCGTCCGGCGCGCTCTGTTTCACCAGCTTTTTTTTCTTTTTTGGATCGTGGGCCGCCTTTTCCTCGGCGCGCTTGTTTTCGACCACGTGCTCCGGTGCCTGCACGACCACGTATCCGGTATCGTCATATCCCTTGCGGCCCGCGCGCCCGGCGATCTGGCGAAAGTCGCGCACGCTGAGGACCGCCGCTTTCCGGCCGTCATATTTCCAGAGCTGCGTGAACACGACCGTGCGGATGGGGACGTTGATGCCGACGCCGAGTGTGTCGGTGCCGCAGATCAGCTTCAGCAGCCCCTTCTGGGCGAGTTGCTCGACGAGGATCCGGTACTTCGGCAGCAACCCGGCGTGGTGCACGCCGATGCCGTGCCGCAGCCAGCGGCGCATTTCCTTTCCGTACGGACTGTTGAACCGCACCTTCTCGAGGGCCACCTGCAGCGCCGCTTTTTCCTCTTTCGAGCAGACATTGAGGCTCATCAGATCCTGCGCCGCATCGGAGGCCGAGCGTTGCGTGAAGTAGACGAGATAAACCGGGGCTCGCTGCGCCGCGAGCAGTTCGCCGATTCGCTCCGTGAGCGGGGTCTGGGAGTATTCGAATTCCAATGGCACCGGTCGCCGATCGCTGCGGACGGTCACGCTGGTCGCACCGGTGAGCCGGGTGAGTTCCTTTTCAAAAAAGGCGGTGGCGCCGAGCGTGGCCGACATGAGCAGGAATCGCGCCTGCGGCATCGTGAGCAGAGGCACCTGCCAGGCATAGCCGCGTTCAACATCCGAATAATAATGGAACTCGTCCATGATCACCGCCCGAATGTCGCTTTGCCCGCCGCGGTGGAGGGCGATGTTGGCGAGGATCTCGGCGGTGCAGCACAAGACGGGGGCGCGCGGATTGACGCTCGCATCGCCGGTCATCATGCCGACGTTTTCCGGCCCGAAGTCACGGCAGAGCGCGAGGAACTTCTCGTTCACGAGCGCCTTGATGGGGCAGGTGTAGACGGAGCGTTCGCCCGCGCAGAGCGCCTGGAAGTGAAACGCGGCCGCGACGAGCGACTTGCCGGACCCGGTGGGTGTGTTGAGAATTACATTACGGCCGGCGAACAGCTCGAGAATCGCCTCTTCCTGCTCGGGATAAAGCTCGAGTCCCCGTGCGTTCGTGGCGGCGATGAAATGGTCGAGCACGGCATCCGCCGCGGGGTGGCCGGGCAGGGGCGCGAGCGGCGCGGTGGCGGAAGGAGCGGGCGGCGACGACATTCGCGCACAAGGGCGCAGCGAGTGGGGCGGGAGTCAATCCGGCGAAGAGGTTTGGTGCAGTCGTTTGATTTTGCGTCCGGTCCTGCCCCTTTGTTTCCGGCAGGAAGGCGAGTACGAGGAGGCCGGCCGGAGAGATCAGGCCGAGAACCGAAATGGTG
The DNA here is from genome assembly GCA_038204695.1 of Opitutales bacterium. Classification (GTDB taxonomy): domain Bacteria; phylum Verrucomicrobiota; class Verrucomicrobiia; order Opitutales; family Opitutaceae; genus ER46. The sequence continues at coordinate 4,608 of JBBRCR010000223.1, forward strand.
ACCGCAAAGAGGTCGTCGTACCCACGGCGATTGCCGGCCGGGGGGCGCGCGGAGCTAAAATTTCAACATGTCACCGACGGGCAGCGGACGTTTCTGCCGGATTGATTCCTCGGCGACCAGGCACAATCCCGCTGACCACAATCCGTCGTAGCCGGTGGCGGCCGGCTGCGCCTCGCCGCGGACCATCGCAATGCACCGGGCGATCTCCTCCCGCAGTTCGAACACCTCTCCGCTGTGCTGCCGCAGTTTCACGTCCTCCAGTTTTTCACCATCGAACACTTTCACGAAATACGTGGGCTCGAGCGTGCGATCGAGCGCGCCACTCCAGCCCGCCCAGATGGCGCCTTTCGTGCCCGTGACCTTCACGGTCTGGTGATGCTCGAACGCGGCGAGGGTTTGCGACACGACGGCGTATGCGCCGTTGGCGTATCTGAACATTGCACTGAAGTTGTCGTACAATTGCGGCCGCTGCGGGTCCCGCGAGTTGCCGTAGGCATGCAACTCCACCGGATCGCCGGCGCCCTGAAGATACCAGCGCGCCAGATCGAAAAAATGAATCGGCTCCTCGAGCACCCAGCTGCCCACGCGGTCCGCGTCGTAACGCCAGCCCGACGCGCCCTGCCGGTACGGTTTGCGCAGCAATTCAACCAGGACGTACAGCGGCTGACCAATGACACCGCGATCGATGATCCGCTTGATTTCCCCCCATTGCGACGAAAGCCGCATCTCGTGTCCCACGGCGAGCCGCCGGCCACGTTGCTGCGCAAGCCTGATGATGGCCTGGCAGTCCTCGATGCGGATGGCCATCGGCTTTTCGAGCAGCAGATGACAGCCGGCGTTCAGTGCGTCGGTGGCGATTTGCAGATGCGTGTGGCTGGGCGTCACGATGTCGACGAGATCGAGTTTCGTCCCGGCCAGCATCTCAACGTGGTCGCCGAAAATTCGCGCCTGGGGGTAGGCCTTCGCCGCCGCGGCGCGAGATGCTTCCGACGGAGCGGTGATGGCAGTTAATTCCGCGCCGGGATTGGCCGCGATGGATTGGGCATGGAACTGCCCCCAGGCGCCGAAGCCGACGAGACCGAATTTGATGGGGTTTTGGGACATGACGAAAATGCGTGCTGCCGCGCGTCTTCAAAATCTTTCCGGGCGGCCAGTGGCGAGACTGAATCGCGGAATGTCGAGTGGAAAGCCGCCGAATGCGCGCGCAGCCACGACTCGCTGGCGCAGCCTCGACGCGATTACGCCGCTCGTCGACGAGGGGCACGCCGCAAAATATCCGACTCAGAGCTGGAGGCGGGGAGACTGAAGAGTCGGATTGGTTCCGGGATTCCGACTACGGTATGCGGACCGCGGGCTTGACGCCACCCGGAAGCCTCCGACGCTATGCGCGAACCTCTTTTGCCTGCATGATCTCGTCTCCTTCCCCGAGTACGCGTCGCACGTTTCTTAAACAAAGCGCGCTCGCGGGCGCGGCCATCAGTTTCCCGGCGGTGTTGCGCGCGGGGAATCCAAATGGGCGCGTGCAGGTCGCGTCCGTCGGCGTGGATGGAATGGGATACAACGACGTTCACAACCTCTCGGGACACGAGAAGGTCACCTATGTGGCCCTCTGCGACATCGATACCCGCTCGTTCGCCCGCGCCGGGAAGCTGGTGCCCGGCGTGCCGCATTTTGCCGATTTCCGCGCGATGCTCGACAAGCTCGGCGACAAGGTGGACGCGATCAGCGTCGCCACGCCCGACCACATGCATGCGATGGTCGCCATCGAGGCGATGAAACGCGGGAAGCACGTGTATGTGCAGAAGCCGCTGGCGCACACGGTGTGGGAGTGCCGGCAGATGCGGCTTTGGGCGGAGAAGAAGGGCGTGGTCACCCAGATGGGCAACCAGGTGCATTCACAAATCGAATACCGACTGGCCACCCGGATGTTGCGCGAGGGGGTGATCGGAAAGGTGAAAGAGGTGCATTCATGGGTGGCGCTCACCGGCAACGAGCGGACCCGGCTGCTCGAGCCACCGGCTGCGTCGGACACGCCACCGCGTGAGATCGACTGGAATCTGTGGATTGGTTCCGCGCCGATGCGGCCTTACGTCGATGGCATCTATCATCCTTTTGCCTGGCGCGACTGGCAGGACTTCGGCGGTGGCGCGGCGCTCGGCGATTTTGGCTGTCACATCCTCGACCCGGTCTTCACCGCACTCGGATTGCGCGCGCCGCTGTCCGTGGCGGCGGACCACAGCGGGATCAACCGGCATGTCTGGCCCACCATGCAAACGATTTCATACGTCTTTCCCGGCAACGAACTGATCGCGGGCAAGACCCTGAGGGTCGCCTGGACGGATGGCGGACTCCGGCCGGACCGAAAACTGGCGCAGCTGCCCGTGGGCAGCGAACTGCCGAAGCAGGGTTCCATTTTTGTCGGCGAAAAAGGCAACATGGTTTTGGCGCACGTGGCGGGGCCGCGGCTGTATCCGGTCGAGAACTTCACCGGTTACGTTTATCCGAAGGAGCCGAAGATGCCGAACCACTGGCACCGCTGGGTCGACGCGATTGTCGAGGGCGGCAAGACGACGGATGGCTTTGATTACGCCGGCCCCCTGAGCGAGACGGTGCAACTCGGGAATGTGGCGGCGCGTGCGGTGCGTCCGCCGAAACCGAAGCGGGGCAACAACGCCCCAGCCGCGCGCGATGAGAACGTTCTGCAGTGGGACGCGGAGAACCTCCGCTTCACGAACAACGAGGCGGCCAACAAGCTGCTGACGAAAGTGTACCGCCCCGGTTTCGAAGTCACGCCGGCCAACGGAGCGACGTGACGCGAGCGACGCTGCGCGCGAGACGAATGCACTGACCAGTTCGCCGGCGAGGAAAGAGGCGCGAGCTTACGGCTTGCTGCTGCTCTGCCAGCCGAAATCGCTCGTGCGCAGATAGGTCTTGTCGACCTCGCGTTTCACATACGTGCCGGCGGCCTGATCCATGGCGCTAATCATGCGGACGTTGTCGCCGAGCTCCGACATGTTTTTCAGACGCTCGTCCTCCGCATACATGGAGAGCGCCCGTTCTTCGACCGAGCGGCCGAAAAGGGGGAGGGTGAAACGGTTGAGCGCGCGATCCACATCGGAGATGTAGCGACGAACGGCAATGTCGGCCAGGCCCTGCTGGGTGTGCACCGCGCGTTCGCTCAGGACGACCGGCTTTGCCTCCTGCACGATGTATTTCGGCAGGCGAATAATCGTGTTCTTCGGCTTGTCGACGTCGCGCATGTCCGGGAGCTCTTCCTCCGGCTTCGGTTCAGGTTTGGGCGGAGCCGGCGTGAACTTCGGCGTATTGGCGGAGAGTTGTGCGGCGGCTTCGGGTGAAATCGCCCGGGTGCGGCGCGGCGCGGGCGGGGTGGATTTCGTGTTTTCCGAGGGAGTCGATGGCGCGGGCGCCAGCGGCCCGGTCTGCCCCGGGGCGGGGACGAATCCGCATAGTGCGACCATTGACGCGGCCAGGAGTTTCAACGGGTGGGCAGCCATGATTAACGATAGAAAGATGGCGATCGGCCATGTTCCGTGCAACTCCGGTGATTCGGTGCCGGTCTCGCCAGCATCTTACGCGAATAAGCAACAAAAAGTCCGTGGCTGCGAGCGCAAGCGAGTGGATCGGGGGCCACTCGCTGGCGCTGGCAGCTACGGATTTCCCAGGCCCGACGTCCGGGCCGCCTGGGCTGATGATTCGCTCCACAATCGATCACGTTCCGAGAGCAGTTGCGCGGCGATACTCAACGCGATCTCGTGCGGATGGTTCTGGCCGAAAGGCAATCCCAACGGACAATGAAGTGTCGCCGCCTGCGCCGGGCTGAGTCCGCCGGCCACGAGTTCCCGCCTGAGCACCGCCGCCTTCGACTCGCTGCCAATCGCACCGACGAAGGGAAGATTGCGCGCCAGCGCGCGCTGCAGGATGGGCAGATCCGTTGTATGGCCTTTTGTCATACAGAGAACGAAGGCATGGGCCGGTAGCGTCGCCACCAGTCCGGCGGGATCCTCGTGCGTCACGCTCCGGATGTTCCGCGCGCGCGGCAGCTGTTCCAGCCACTCTGCGCGCGAATCGCACACCGTGAGCGAACACGAAAGTGGCTGCAGTACCCGCAGCAGCGCCTGCGAGACGTGGCCGGCGCCGAAAATCGCGAGTGGCCAGGTTGCGTTGCCCACGTGCGGCTCGAGGTAGAACTTGACCGAACCGCCGCACGTCATCCCCACGTCGCCTTTCAAGGTCCACGATAGGAAACGCGGCGCGGACGCGATCTGACTGAGCATCTCCTGTGCCTGCGCTATGGCGTCGGCCTCCACGCGACCGCCGCCCACGGTACCGGCATGCCGTCCTGCCGCCGTTACGAGCATTTTCGCTCCGGCGTCCTGCGGCGTACTGCCCAGCGTCTCGATGAGCACCACAAGCACGAAGCCGGTGCCCTCCTGCTCGAGGGTGACCAACTCTTCATAGAACGAGGGGGCCGGCTCCGACATGCCGCGATCCTGCGGCTGCGGTCGTTGGGCGCAAGCGGATGCTGGGACCAGCGGGGCGCTTCCCCTCGCGCCGCCTGGCCAAAAAAAAGGGGGCGCGGGAGTGTGTCCCGCGCCCCAGAGCTTCGTACGGCGTGCAGCGGTGCGTTACGGGACTTCGTACACCTCGACGAGGCCCACGCCAGTCGCGCTGCCGACGCCCGTCACCTGAACCGTGTAATCACCGGGCTGAAGCGTCGCGAGTAGCGCCGCGTCGAGGGACGCCGGGGGCAGTCCAAACGCACCGACGTTCGTGAACGCCGTCGTCAGCTCAGCGGTGCCGCCCCAATTGTTATTTGTGCCGATGGCGCTCTGCCCGCGGAACAAGGTGAGCTGGGGATCAGAGATCACGTTGCCAACTCCAAACCCACCCAGCGTCGGACCGATGGCCCGGATGAGCACCGTCTTGTTCGTGGCGCCGCGAATCACGAATCCGGCCGTCAGCCCAGTGCCGATGCTCTTTAACACCGACACGTTGACCAGACGCGGCGTCGTCGCCGAGACCGCTGCCTCGGGGGTTGCATCGTACACTTCCGCGATCACGAGGCCCGTGCCTTGATTCGCGCTCGACACCTTCACCGAGTTGTCACGGGTGCTGACGCTCACGGCGGACGCGGCGTCGAGCGACGTGGCGCTCGTGTAGGCGAACGCGCCAACCGAAGCCATGGCTGATACCAATGTGGTCGAACCGCCCCAGTTGTCGTTTTCCCCCGTCTTCGTCGTGCTGGCGAACAACTCGAGCTTCGGGTCGGCGAGTGTGCCGGGTACGCCCAGCGCGCCGAGCGACGGTCCCGCGGCGCGGATAACCAGCGGTTTTGCCCCGGTGGTGTTGTTGCCGCCGACGACATAGCCCATGGTAAAATCTTTGCCGCTCGTGTTGAGGGGCGTCAGAATCGAGAGGTTGATGATGCGGCTCGACGGCGGAGCCGCGACGATCGTGAGCGCGGCCGCGCTGCTCGTGGTTGAGCCGGCGGAGTTGCTCACCGACAGGGTGTAATTGCCCGCATCCGAATCGCTGATACCGGTCAGGGTCAGCGTGGCGGTGGTGGCTCCGGATACCGATGCGCCCGTACCGCTGCCGCCGTTGCCGAGCGGTGTGCCGTCCTTGCGCCACTGAAAGATGGGCGCGGGCGTGCTGGTCGCAACGGCGGAAAATGTCACCGTGGCCCCCGCCGGCGCACTCTGCGACTCGGGTTGCGTGGTGATGGACGGTGGCGTGCTGACGGAAGCGGGGAGCACGGTGAGCGTGGCGCCCGCCGTGGAAGCCGTGTTGGCGCCGTCCGTGATCGTGACCGTGTACACACCGGCGTCGCCCGACTGCACGGATGAAAGGGTGTACGAGGCCGACAACGCCCCGGGAATGATCACGCCGTTGCGCCGCCATTGAAACGTTGGCGCGGATGTGCCCGTAATCTCGACGGCAAACGTGACCGGCTGCCCGGCGATGACTTCGCGATCCGTGGGTTGGGCGAGGATGACGATCGGTGGGATCGCGGTGCCGCTGGGGAACACCTGGAGCAGCGCCGGTGCACTCGAGAATGTGATCGTGCCACTCGTTATCAGCGCGGAGAAAAGCGCGCCGTTGTCGACATACTGGGCCGCATTGATCGTGTACGTCGCACTGTTGGCGCCGGCGATGTTTACGCCATTACGCTGCCATTGATAGCTGGGACTCGGCGTGCCGCTCGCGACGACGCGGAACGTCGCCGGAGAGCCGACGATCACCTGCTGCCGCTGCGGCTGGCTTTGCACCGTCAGAGTGGGGGCGCCACTGCCGGTGACGGGCAATCCACGGCGAATGGTGTTGTTCAGCGTATCCGCAATGTAGACGGTGCCGCCGCTGTCCACGGCGATGCCCATCGGCTCCTCGAAACGCGCGGTGTTCCCGGTGCCGTCGGCCGAGCCCCGTTGACCGGTTGCGCCCGCGATCGTGGTGACAGCTCCGGCGGCGGAGACCCGGCGGATGGTTTGAGTGCCGACCTCAGTGACAAAGAGATTGCCGCCTGAATCGATCGCGATGCCGGTGGGGCTGTTGAAACGGGCCAGACTCCCGCTGCCATCGGACGAGCCGGCGGCGTTAGCCACTCCGGCCAGGGTGGTGACCGCGCCCCCGGGAGTCACTTTCCGGATCGTGTGGCTGCCTGTATCCGTCACATAGAGATTACCGCCGCTGTCGCTGACGATGCCCGAGGGACTTTTGAAACGGGCCGACGTGCCGGTGCCATTGGCGCTCCCACTTTGCCCACCCACGCCCGCGAGGGTGCTGACGATTCCGGACGGCGTAATCTTTCGAATCGTATGGTTTCCGGTATCGGCCACATACACATTGCCGCCGGAGTCGATGGCGACTCCCGATGGCACAAAGAAACGCGCGTTGCTGCCGGAACCGTCCTGGGTTCCTTGCGCATGCGGCTGACCGGCCACCGTGCTCACGACGCCATTGGCGCCAAGCCGCCGGATGGTGTTGTTCAATGTATCAGCGAACGTGATATTGCCGGCGCCATCGACGGCCATGGACACGGATCCGACATTCAGCGAAATCGGCGGTGTGTATTGTCCCTCCGCCGTGGCATAGCCGATGAAAAAGGTGGCGTTGGCGAACGTACCGTCGGCGCTGCCAGCGTTAATCGGCCGGTCCTCCTGATCGATCGGACGGCCCGCATAATACGTGACCACTCCCGCTGGAGTGACGCGACGGAAGACGTTGTTCGCGGTATCAGCCACGATCAAATCGCCGTTCGGCAAAAAAACCATGCCACTCGGCGCATAGAAGCGGGCGGCGGTGCCGGTGCCGTTCGTCACCTGACGCGTGCCGGCTTGGCCGGCAAAGGTGGTGACGGCGAGTGGCGCGCCGGCCGTCTGGGCCTGGGCGACGGCAACCGAAGTGGAGGCGAGCGCCGCAAATACCGCCACCCGTGGCAGAAACTTCCGGCTGACAGTGAAGAATGGGAATCGAAGGATCATTGAGTAATTTACGTGAACGGTAGAACAACCCGTCGGCGACACTCCACTGGAAACCGCGTTCCGTTGATTTAAGAAATCGTTGCCGGCAGATTGATTTTTGCGACTTGTGTTCGGCATGTCAGGCACACCTCAGCGGTGATGTAAGTGGATCCTCCCATGCTTTCACGCTGCGTTGCGAATCGTTGCCCCGGAGATGCTGACATGGGCCAGCCCGCGCTGCGCCAACCCCGCACTTGAAGAATCGCGGTCGCGTTCAGCGCAGCACACGTTGGCGACGGTGGGGACGTGAAAAAAAAGCCCGACCGGAGTCGGGCTCTGCCAGGGCATCACGCCAGCGGTCAGTTGCGGCCGGGCTTGGCCGGCCGCTTGCTCTTGCTCTCGACGAATTCGCGGATGACCGCCATCCGCTCGCGCTGGCGGCGTTCCTGATCGATTTCATCGGTCGAGCGGACCGCCTCGTGCTTGGCCATCGCCTTGCGCATCTTGGTCAACGCGAGATACTCGAGCTGACGGATGCGCTCGCGAGTGACATGGAACCGCTTGCCGACTTCCTCGAGCGTGAGTTCCTCGCGGCCCTCCAGTCCGAAGCGCAGCTTGATAATCTCGGCCTCACGCTTGTCGAGCGAGTCGACCATGGCACGGAGATCATTGCTGAGGTTTTTCTCGCGCAAACCCTCAAAGGGGCTGACGGCATTGTCATCGCCCACGATTTCGCCAAACGTCGCGGAATCACCCTCTTCGCCGATGGGCGCATCGAGTGAGGCCGGCCGCACGCTGACCGACTTGAGGTGGGCAACTTTGGACGTCGGGATTTGCAGCTCCGCCGCCAACTCTTCATCGCTCGGTTCGCGGCCCAGTTGTTCGGTGAGCGCCATGGCCGTGCGGCGCATCTTGGAAATCTTGTCCACGAGATGCACGGGCAGGCG
>JBBRCR010000224.1:0-13022 GCA_038204695.1 Opitutales bacterium
GTGGCGGCGAGTTCGGCCGCCATCGGTCCGGTAGCCGCGGGGGAACTGGAGGGCGGTCGACGGCAGGCGCCGATCCCCAAGGCGAACGCACTTACGAGGACGACCGTGTTAAGCGAAAAGCGACTCACCGGTAGGTCGTGAACTTCTTCGGATCGAAGGCTTCGCGCACGGCCTCTCCGATGAATGTCACCAGCACGAGGACGGTCACCAAAGCGCTGAAGGCCGACGCGACGATCCAGGGCGCATTCAGGTTGGACGTGCCTTGTCGCAGCAGTTCGCCCCAACTGGGCGTGGGCGGGGGCAGCCCGTATCCCAGGAAATCGAGCGCGGTCAGCGCGGAGATTGCGCTGGCGACCGTGAAGGGCGCGAACGTCACGATGGTCGAGAGGACGTTCGGCAGGACGTGCACGAAAATGATCCGTGTCGTGCTCGCGCCGAGCACCTGCGCGGCATGAACGTAGTCGCGCGCCTTTTCGCGATAGGTGTTCGTCCGCATGTAGTACGTGATGCCGGTCCACGAAAACATCACGACGATCGCGAGCAGCCAGCCGAGGTTCATGCCGCCATAGGCCGATACAATCGAGGCGACGATGATCACGACGAACAGGAATGGCACCAGCGACCAGATTTCGATCAGCCGCTGACCGACCAGATCCAGCCAGCCGCCAAAGTAGCCCATCGCGCAGCCGAGTGAAACGCCCACGAGATAGGTCAGCAGGATGAACGAGCCGGCGAAGATGAGCGCGTTGCGAAATCCATAAACGAGCCGCGCCAGCACGTCGCGGTTGAGTTGGTCGGTGCCGAGCATGTGACGCCCCCCGAAATTCGGCGGACGCGGTTTGTAGAACTCCTGCGCGTACGAGTTTTCGTAGGGGTTGTACGGCACCGGCGGGAGCAGCACGAAATTCTTCGAGCCCGGCTGTTGCGCGATCTTCGCCTTCAGGTCGCGGTAGTTCGCCTCGTATTCGTATCCGAGTCCAAATTCACTGCCCCGATGGATGGCGCCGTACGTGGGAAAATACCAGTTTCCCTCGTACCGCACCACCAGCGCGCGGCTGTTGACCAACAGCTCGGCGACCAGTGAGAGCACTACGAGCGTGATGAGAATGATGAACGAGACGTAGCCGCGCCGGATTTGCCGGAACCGGCGCACTTTCTTCGCCGTGAGCGGATTCAACCGTGGAAGACGCAGGGTCATACGCGGCGCATTACTTGAACCGCACGCGCGGATCGATCAGCGCGACGAGGATATCCGAAATGATGTTACCGATGAGCAGCATGAACGATGAGACAACGAGCACGCCCATCACGGTCGGGTAATCGCGATCGAAAATCGACGAAAGCCCCAGGAGCCCCATGCCATTGATGTCGAAAATGAATTCGATCAGGAACGAACCCGTTACCAGCAGCGAAAGATTCTGACCGAAGTGGGTGGCGATCGGGATCAGCGAATTGCGCAGGGCATGCTTCAACACGGCCGTTCGAAACGAAACGCCTTTGGCCACTGCCGTGCGCACGAAGTCGGCCGCGAGGCTGTCCATCAGGTGGTTCTTCATCAGCAACGTCACGAACGCGAAACTGCCGATCACGTAGCACAGCAGCGGCAGCACCGCGTGGTGGGCGACATCGAGCACGCGGCCACCGAAGCTGAGATCGCGGAAGTTCTCGCTGGCGAATCCGCCCATCGGAAACCACTCCATCCGCGCCGCTAGAAAGACGACGAGGATGGCGCCGAGCGCGTAGCCCGGCACCGCATAACCCACAAACACCAGAATCGACGTCGTGTTGTCGAAAAACGTCCGGTGCTTCATCGCTTTGGCGATGCCGAGCGGAATGCACACGCCATAAATCAGGAGGAGCGTGATGCCGCCGTAAAAGAGCGAGACCGGCAGTCGATCGCCAATGATGTCGAGCACAGGTTCGTTGAACCGGTACGACACGCCCAGATCGCCGCGGACGACCTTGCCCAGCCACGCGACGTAGGCCTGCCACACCGGTTTATCGAAGCCGTAGTAAGCCTTCAGCGCCTGCAATTGCTCCTCCGAAATGGCGCCGCGACTGATGTCCGTGCGTGCCACATCGCCGGCGGCACCCATCTGCGCCTCCATGATCGCCCGCTCGACCGGACCGCCCGGCACCACCCGCGTGATCGCGAAGACCAGCATCGTCACCCCGAGGAGGGTCGGCACGATCAGCAACAGTCGGCGAAGGAAGTAATCACGCATGCGGGGGGGGCGGGGCTAGTGATTGGCGTGTCGCGATTACGGCCGCAAGGAGGATGTGGGAAGACGGGGAAGACGGGGAAGACGGGGAAGACATGGAAGACGGGGAAGACATGGAAGACATGGAAGACGGGGAAGACATGGAAGACATGGAAGACGGGGAAGACGGGGAAGACCCGATCCGCTCGCTGGCGTTCACGGCGACGGGGCCGCACGCAGGGAGGGATGTTCCGAGAAACACTTTTACGTCAAAGTTGAAGTTTCGGCTGGTTGGCACAGGGTTTTGCACGCGCATGGTTCTGTCGCTTCTCCCCCACCGTCGACCCGCTTCGTTCGTTTTTGTTTTCGCGCTGGTGAGCGCAACCCTTGCGTTTGGCGCGCGAACAGCCGAGCCAAACGGTCCACGCTCGGGCAAGTGGGCGCATGAAGGGGCCAAACTCGCACCGGACGGAAAAGTGGTTTGGGGCCGGCTCGACAATGGTTTCCGGTATGCCCTGCTGCCGCACCGTGGAGTGCCGGGGCGCGTCACGTTGGAACTCATTGTGCTCGCGGGTTCTCTCGACGAGCGGCCGGACGAACTGGGGATGGCGCACTACGTCGAGCATCTCGCATTTGGCGGCTCGAAGAACTTCAAGGCGGAGGACATGGTCGCGCTCTTCCAGCGTCTCGGCGTCGAGTACGGCAGCGATATCAACGCCAACACCACGTTCGACGCGACGACCTACAAGCTCGATTTTCGCGAGAACACGCCGGAATTGTTGCGCGATGGGTTGAGATTGTTTCGGGATTTCGGCGATGGCGTCACCTTTGAGCCGGCGGTGCTCGAGCAGGAGCGCCGCGTTGTCCTGGCGGAGTTGCGCAACCGGAACACGCTGGCTGGACGGCAGCAGCAGGCGTCTATGCCCGTCGTGTTTCGCGGGCTGCAGTTTCCGCAACGCATGCCGGGTGGCAGCGAGGCGCTGATCGGCAAGTTCACCCGGGAGCAGTTCCTCAACTTCTATCGTCGTTGCTACCGTCCCGACGTCATGGTCCTGGTTGGGGCGGGCGACTTCGATCCGGTGGCGATGAGCGCACAGGTGCGGGAGATCTTTGGCGGGATGGTGCGGCCATCCACGCCCATCACTCCGCGCGATGACGGCCGGCTCGATGCGCGCGCTCTGCGGGCCGGAGTCTTCCGCATTGGTGGCGTCTCGTCCGTCACGACCGAGGCCGCGTCGGTGGTCCCGCTGCCGCCAAAACTGGATACGCGGGAAATCCTCGTCGAGCGGCAACGCCGCGAGTTTGTCATGAATGCCTTCGCCGAAAGGCTGCGCACCGAAATACCGCGGTCGGGAGGGGCCGAGGCAACGTACGAGGAGTTGCTGGGCTATGGCGTCGCCATGGGCTCGATCGGAGTACCTGCGAACGAATGGGCCGAAGGCGTGACGGCGCTCGACGAAATGGTGCGGCTCACGGTCGAGCGCGGACTCGATGCGGGCGATTTGGAAACGCTGCGGCGGCGAAACCTGAGACTGGCAACTCACATGCTGGATCAGCTGCCCTCGCTCGACCCCGGCACGATGGCGGACGCGCTGGTCGAATCGATCACCTCGCATGTCGTGTTCATCGGGTTTCAGCGGCGCTTTACCTGGATGCGTGAGTGGCTCGAGAAATTTACCGCGAACGAGGCGCAGCAGGTCTTTCGCGGACTATGGAACTTGAACTCGATGGCATTTCACCTGGCCGGGGGTGTCACGATTGATCTCACGAGCGACAAGGTCTTGCAGGAGGTGCAGAAGCGCCGCCGCGGTGGGTTGAGCCATCTGCTGGCGCGTCAGCATCGGGAGACGCCGTTCCGAATGCCGAAGTGGGGGCAGCCGACGCCCGTCGTGGAAACCCGCGATCTGCCTGCGCTGGGCGCCAAGCTCATGCGTCTGGGCAACAACGTGCGGTTGAATTTTGTGTCGGGCCGGCAGGAGCCGGGATTGGTTCGCGTGGTCGTTCGCGTGGGGGCCGGGCTGCTCGATATGCCAGGCAACAAACCCGCGCTGAAGGAATTTGGATTGAACACCCTGCTCGCCAGCGGCGCGGTCCATTTCCCACCCGAGCAGCTGAACGGATTGATCGAGGATAAATTCCTCGAGTTCAGCCTCGATATCGCCGACCGCGACGCGTTTACGTTCCGAGGCACCATGGCCGTCGAACAGCTCGAGCCGTTTCTCGCGATCGTCACGGACTTTCTCTATGCGCCAAAATTCAACAGCTACGTGCATCGCGAAACCCGGATGCGCGCCGCGATGAGTCGCGCAGCTGATACGGTCGGCATGCAGGACGGCATGCGCGAACTGACGGATTTGCTGTTCAAGGGCGACGCGCGTTTCACCTGGGGTTCGCCCATCGACTACGTCTCGATGAGTGTGGTGGATGTCCGCCGCTGGATGGAGGACGCGCTGGCGCGGGGTTATGTCGAAGCCACGATCGTGGGTGATCTCACGCAGGACGCGGCGGTATCGGCGGCGTCGCGCACGTTGGGCGCGCTGAAGCCGCGCGCCTTGGATAAAAAAATTGCGGCCGACCCGAAACCGGTGGTGGTGACCGCTCCCGCCGGATTCAAACGCATCGAGTTCGTCGGCGAACAAAACGTGGGTCTGGTCGTGGGGACGTGGCCCATCACTGACATGCTGCACATCCGGGATCAGGCGGCGCTGGAGCTTCTCGCCAAGATCCTTGAAATCCGGATACGCGTCGAGGTGCGCGAAAAGCTGGGGCTGGCGTACTCGCCGTCGGCCTCGTTCCAGGCGTACGACGGCTTTCCGGCGTTCTCGATCATGCAGGCGCAAATCGACTCGGCGCCGAACGACACGTCGCGCGTGGCGCCGCTCGTGGAGCGCATCGCGGCCCAGGTCGCGAAGGAGGGGGTGAAGGAAGGCGAGTTCATGGGGGCGCGCGGAATTTTGAAAGGGCAACTGAAGCAGGCGTTCCGCGAAAATGGCTTTGTCATTGGAATGCTGATGCGCGCGCAGGAGCGGCCGGAGGAAATCGAGGAAATCGTGGCACTGCATGGCGGCCTCATGGATACGGTCACGCGCGACGAGGTGAACAAGTGGGCGGCCCGGATTCTTCCCGCGACCAATTGCCGGACGGCCGCGATCGTGCCGAAGGCTTTCGTCGGAATCTTCGAGGCGGGAAAGTAGCGGTGAACGGACCAAGGGACCAAGGGACCAAGGGAGCAAGGGACCAAGGGCCTAACGCGTAAAAGCAACGAAGGAAATGAAGGGAGCGAAGACTCACAGACGAAAACCCTTCGATCCTATTTGGAACGTTTGCCCGTTCGCATCAGGCGCGTCCAAACACCTTGTGGCCTCCTGCTGCCTTTGTGTCCGAACTCTGTGTCCTCTGTGACCCGTGCCTTGGTCCGTGGGTCTTTTGTCCTTCGCGCTGCCTCTACACCGAGCCGAAAAACTTCAGGATTCGCCGCAGACTCGCGACGAGAATGTCGATCTCCTCCGCGGTGTTGTAGACGTAGAAGCTCGCGCGGGTGGTGCTCGTCAGCCCGATTTTGCGCATCAGCGGCTGGTTGCAGTGATGGCCACCGCGTAGCGCGACACCGTCCTCGTCCGCGAACGTCACGATGTCGTGCGCGTGGACGTCGGGGAACGCAAAGCAGATGATGCCCACCCGTGATGTCGTTGGACCGAGGATACGGATGCCGGGGAGCGTGGAGAGCTTGTCGTAGGCAATCCGGGCGAGCGCCGCGTCGTGCTGCGCAATTGCGTCGCGGCCGATTCCATCCAGGTAATCGCACGCCGCGCCCAGCGCGACCGCGTCGGCAAAATTCGGGGTGCCCGCCTCGAAACGCTCCGGGGAGGGTTTCCACTTCGCACCGTGATATTCGACCACCGAAATCATCCCGCCGCCGCCTTGATACGGGGGCATCGCGTCCAGCAGGGCACGACGACCATGGAGAACACCGATTCCCGTGACGCCGGCCATCTTGTGGCCGGAGAACGCATAGAAATCGCAGCCGATCGCGCGCACATCGACCGGCATGTGACCGATGGATTGGGCGCCGTCGATGAGCGTGAGAATGCCGCGCGCGCGCGCTTTTGCGCAGAGTTCGGCCGCGGGGTTCACGTTGCCGACCGTGTTGGAAACGTGGGTGAAGGCGAAGAGCTTCACCTCGGGTGTGAGCAGCGCGTCGAGATTCGTGAGATCGAGGCCGCCCTCGACGCTGGCTCCGGCCACGGGAACGTAACGCAGGGTGGCACCGGTGCGCTGCGCAATGAGCTGCCATGGCACCATGTTCGAATGATGCTCCATCTCGGTGAGCAGGATCACGTCGCCCGGCTTGAGATTCGCGCCGCCCCAGCTCGCGGCCACCAGGTTGATCGATTCAGTCGTGCCGCGGGTGAAGATGATTTCGGCCGGATCAGCCGCGTTGATGAAGCGGGCGACGCGCGCGCGCGCGCCCTCAAAGGCATCCGTCGCGCGGTTCGACAACGCGTGCAGGCCGCGGTGCACGTTCGCATTATCACGTTCGTAGAAATGCGTGAGCGTCTCGATCACGCAGCGCGGCTTCTGCGCGGTGGCGGCGTTATCGAGGTAAACCAGCGGCTTGCCGTGTACGTTCTGGCGAAGGGCAGGGAAGTCGTCGCGGATGGATTTCCAATCAGGCATGGACAAATAGGAATGAACCCAACGGCAGCTGGGCGGAGGTGTCACGATCCGAGTTTGTCACCGCTTGGCAAATTGCCGGTGCATTCTGCGGGAGCGGCGAGATGCGATCCGGCGGTGGCGGCGCGCGCCGGCAAGTGGAAATGCATCCAAATGAGGTCTCGCCGCCACGTGTGGCGCAAGCTTCGCGCTGAGTTCCGCAAACGGCGCGCAGCGGCCAGCGGCGTCGACGCCGTAAGCTCACCCGTTCCTGTAATGCCCACCTTATCCCCTGTTGGCGTGCCGCCCGTGCCTTGGCGGCAAGGCTTTCACGTGATGGCCAAACCGATTGGCGCCCGCTGCAATCTCGATTGCCGGTATTGCTTTTACTTGGACAAGGAAACGACGGTTTACCCCGGCGCGGGCGTCCCGCGCATGAGCGAAGCGACGCTCGAGCGTTTCGTGCGCGATTATCTGGCCGCGCAACCGGGCGAGGAAGTGACCTTTGCCTGGCAGGGCGGAGAACCGACGTTGCTGGGTATTGAGTTTTTTGCGCACGCAGTCGCTTTGCAAAGACGCTATGCGGCGGGCCGCCGCGTGACGAACTCGCTGCAAACCAACGGCACGCTGCTCGACCAGGCATGGGGCGAGTTTCTGGCGCGTGAAAAATTTCTGGTTGGCATCAGCATCGACGGGCCGCGTGCGCTGCACGATGCGTATCGCGTGGATCGCGCGGGGCGTCCGACGTGGGACAAGGTCATGCGCGGGCTCCGCGTTCTGAAAAAGCACCGCGTCGAGTTCAACACATTGACGGTGGTTCACCGCCGAAACGTCCGGCACGCGAAGGACGTGTATGCGTTTTTGCGCGAGGAGGGTTCTGGCTTCATGCAGTTCATCCCGCTGGTCGAGCGTCGTCCGATTCCGTCGGAGGCGGCCGCGGGCCAGGTGCATGGTGCGCCGGCGGGTTTGCGCGACCGCCTGGTGCCGGTCGACGCAGCGGCGGCGGAGGTCTCGCGCGACTGTGCCGGCCCGGCGGAATTCGGAGAGTTCCTCCGTACGATTTTCGACGTGTGGGTGCGGCGGGATGTCGGCCGTATTTTCGTGCAACACTTCGATGCCGCGCTGCACGCGTGGATGGGATTGGGGGCGACGCTCTGTACGTTCGCGGAACGCTGCGGTCGTTCCCTGGCGCTCGAGCACAATGGCGACGTCTTTGCCTGCGACCACTTCGTCTTTCCCGCGCACCGGCTGGGAAATCTGCATGCGACCTCGCTGGCTGACATTGGTCACGGATCCGGCGCCGCAAAGTTTGGCGCGGCCAAGGCCGACTTGCCGCAGGTCTGCCGGGAGTGCCCGGTGCGTTTCGCGTGCAATGGCGACTGTCCCAAACACCGGTTCGTGGCGGCTGGCGCCGACGAGCCGGGAGTGAGTTATCTTTGCCCCAGCTACCGGGAGTTTTTCACGCACATCGATCCGGTCATGCAGCAGATGGCGGCGCTCGTCCGCGCCGGCCGGCCGGCCGCTGAAATCATGCGCCGGCGATAGCACGGATCTGTCGCGCGGCCAACGCACAGAGGTCGAACCAGAGGACACAGAGGAGACCAGACATACCAACCAACATCTGCCTTTCTCCGTGACCTCCATTCCCCCTCTGTGACCTCTGTGTCCCATCCACCGACCTTTGGCTGCGGCCCTCGAGCCGCGGTGAGAAAAATTCGGGTTAGTCCTGCGCTTGCCCCCCAATTCTTGCCAAGCACGTCGGCATTCGCACCGGAGCGGCGGCTTTCCTGCCGCCGAAGTACGTTCGGTCGACCGGTCTCGGGCGACTGGAACGTCGCCCTTCCGGTCAACCGCGCCCTTGGCGCGACGCCATACGCGATGGCAAATCTGTGGGGCAAGCGCAGGGCTAGTCCGTATGACTCTCGGTCGTGGTCGCGGCGGGATCTCCGTGCAGGGCGTTCAACGCCGCGTGCCAGCCCAGCGTCGCGCATTTGATCCGCACCGGAAACGCGTGCACGCCGGCAAACGCGGCCAGATCGCTGATCTCCTCGGGCGCATTGCCGGTGGTGACGATTTCGTGGAATTCCTGAAACAGCGCTTCCGCTTCCGCTGCCGTCTTGCCCTTCAGCTGCGTCGTCATCAACGAGGCGCTGGCCTGCGAGATCGCGCAGCCCGAGCCATCGAAACTAATCTCGGCAATGCGGTCGCCGTCCACCCGCAGGTACACGTTGCACTGGTCGCCGCACGTTGGGTTGTCGCCATGGGCGACGCGGTTCGCCGTCGGCAGCTTCCCCCGATTCCGGGGCCGCTTGTTGTGGTCGAGGATGACCTGCTGATAAAGGTCAGAGAGATCGCTGGACATTGATTAAGCGGGCACTGTCGAGCGTCGCGCGTGCGGATGCAACTTCTTGAAGACGCTCGCTGGGCCGAAACAAAGGTGCCGCTCGCTGGGACGTGACGGCTCCCGAACCAGCGAGTGGATGCCGATCTCTTCGGCGTCTTCCCGTCTTCCAGCGCTACTCCCAGTATTCCGCCCAGGTCGAAGACGTTTCGCCGACCCGCACGCGCTCGAGCCGCACCGCCTGGTGCACGGGGTATTGCGCGTCGGCCGCGGCTGCCGCCAGCTCGGCGCGCAGTTCGCAAAAGAGTTCGCGAGCCAGCACCTCACTCGTGGGGTCCATCTTGACGAAACCGAGCACGCGATCGCCATAGGCCGTGCGAAACTCGCTGAATCGAGGGTCGGCTGTATTCAACGCGAACGCGTGATCGTAGCGTGCAATGACGTCGCTCGCCGCGAGCTTGAGCGCCTTGAAGTCACACACCATGTCGTTCGCATCCAATTCGTCCGCGACGAGCACAATCTCCACCGTCCGGCTGTGGCCATGCGGAAAACGACAGGCGCCAGGATGCTTGGTGAGGAGGTGGCCGCTCTCGACCACAAACGATTTAGCTATGCGAAATGGCATTTTCTTGGCACTCGAAATCCGCCCGGCGACCGCCCGGTGCGTTCAGTCCTGACCATCATAAAATTCAGCCACCAGGGCGCCCACCAAACCCACACACACCGCTGCGATGGCGACGGCAGGGAAGCGCCAGTGAAACAATCGCGTCACATACCACGCAATGATTTCGCCGAGCACGACAGTGAGCACCATCGCGGTGAGCAGCCATCTGGCCTTGAGAGTATGGAACGTTTTCATCTAAAGGCCTCGGTGCTCGCGAACGTCTAGATGGTCCGCGAGTGCTTTCTCGGTCCGGCTGAAAGGGTCGCGTCGAATCGCATCGCGACCACCCGCAGGAGCGGCACGCCCACTTTCGTGACTTCCACGCCGGTGGGTGTGCGCGTGATCAAACCATCGGCCTCGAGATCGTAGAGCGATGCGAGTTCGGTCGCATAAGCCGTGGCGAAATCCACTCCGAGCGCCCGCGACAGCGCGGCAAAATTCAATCGACGGTCGCACATCAGGCTCATGATGATCTGGCGCCGCCGCCGATCCTCCGCGGTCAACCGCAGCCCGCGATCCACTGGCAGCCGGCCGGCATCCAGCGCCGCCCGCCAGTCGGCGATCGATTTGAAATTCTGGCGATAGGTGTCGGCCGTGGAGGAGATCGACGAGATGCCGAAGGCATAAAGCGACGCGCCGCCCTGGGTGCTGTACCCTTGAAAATTTCGGTGGAGCGTTCCCTCGCGGAGCGCCACGGCCAGTTCGTCGTCGGGTTTGGCAAAGTGATCGAGCCCGACGTCAATGTAACCGGCGGCCATGAGCTTCTCATGCGCGACGGCGAACATCGCCAGCTTTTCGTCCGCGGTTGGAAGCTGATCGCGATCCTCGAAGATTTTTTGCGCCGGCTTGATCCACGGTACGTGGGCGTAGCTGAAGACCGAGAGCCGATCGGGCTCGAGCGCCAACACATCGTCCACCGTCTTGGCGAAGGATTCGGGCGTTTGCAGCGGCAGCCCGAAGATCAGATCCACGTTGACCGAGCTGAAACCCACGCTCCGCAGCCATTCCATGGTCTGTTCGTTCAGCCGGTGCGGCTGGTGGCGATGAATGGCGAGTTGCACCCGCGGATTGGTGTCCTGCACACCGAGCGACGCACGGTTCGCGCCGATCTCGCGCAGGGCTTGGACGTGTTCGGGCGTGAGGCGACGCGGGTCGACCTCCACGCTAAACTCGGTCGACGGCGCAACATTGAGAAAATATTCGCGGATAATCGCCCCCAGCCGCCGCAATTGCTCCGGCGGAAGGAAAGTGGGTGTGCCGCCTCCGAGGTGAATTTGCGTGACGGGCCGCGTGGTATCGAGCCGCTGCGCCATGAGCCGCATCTCGCGAGCCACATCGTCCAGGTATTCGGCGGCCGCATCGCGGCGCCGGGTGATGACGGTGTTGCAGCCGCAGAACCAGCAGCGCGTTTCGCAAAAAGGCAGATGAAAATAGAGGGAAAGCGGCCCGGCTCCGGGTTGATTGTCGTCCGCAATGGCTTCGTCAAGCCGCAGGCTTTCGACATCCGTGGTAAACTGCGTGGCCGGGGGATAGGAAGTATACCGGGGGCCCGGGATGGAATATTTTCGGATGAGATCGAGGTCGAGCGACGGCGTGACCGGGCCCCGGGCTGGGGTGGGGGCGGCGGGGCCGACGTTGGTGGGTTCGGGCATGGATATCATGAGAGCAGGTGGGACCTTTACTCTCGCACGCGATGCCAGGAGGGGCTGCGCGGGGTTTGCCAAACGCTATGCGAAATTTGCGAGACTCCGCGTCCGGGTCGATCGCACCATCACGATCGGGCACGGCGCCCGATCACCTCACCAACGCGTGAGTTGCGACGTCGGGAAGAAAGGCGCCAACGCGTCCACCGCGGGTTTTAGAAACTCGGGTTCCGTCCGCGTGGCCGTCCAATGCATGATCAGGATCGCGATCATGAGCATGCCGATCACGGCGACCAGCGCGGGATTGATGCTGCGTAGAAACCGGTAGCAGCTGATCAGCATCATCAGAACGAAGAATGCACACAGGATCGTCAGGAAGTGGTGCTCCGTGAACAGCTGCTTCAGCAGTCTCCAAAGCGGCGTCACCGCCTTCAAGATCGGGGTCAAATCGACGTTCATCCGTGGGCGGAACCTTGCGAGCGCCCCGGGCGTGGTCAAAACGTAATCCGGTCGTGACTTGGAAAATCACAAAACGTTAGCATCTTCGCGTTGGCCGGACGCGGCAGGTTTCCGGCGAAGCGACTTGTCCGCCCTCGCCGCGAAGCCCCTTTCAAGCAGCCGGCGAACAGCAGCTTAAGGTGATTTGGTTCCGCCAGCCGCCGCCACCGGCAACGTCCCTGCTCTCACGATGACAGTTTTGTCCGGATGCAGATAACGCCTAATCGCGGCATTAACCTGCTCGAGCGTCAACGCCTCCAGCCGGCGCGGGTATTCATCCACCCATTCGGGTCCGTATCCCCGCTGGAGCGCGTTCAGGAGCGTCGAGGCCATGCCGCCTGTCGTCGCCAGCTGCACTTTGTACGTGCCCGGAAGTGTGACCTTGAAGGTGGCGAGTTCGTCCGCGGTCAGGCCTTCCGAATGAAAGCGCTGCAACTCGCGCCAGATCGACGCAGCGCCTTTCTCCAGCAACTCCGGAGAAAACGTTCCCTCAATGAACCACGCGCCATCGTTGTACGTATCGAACGACATCTGGGCGCCGATGCCGTAAGTAAGGCCCTCCTGGTTGCGGATGATGTCGAGCAGTCGCGCGGAGAAAAACCCGCTGCCAAGCACTGCGGTCGCCATGTTGAGCGCCTGGTATTCGGGGTCGGAGTACCGCAGTCCCGAGGGCTGGCCGATGATATAGCTGACGCTGGTCTTTCCCGGCATGTTGACGGTTTCCGTCCGTCGGCTGCTCAACGCTGGCACCTTCGGGGCCGGTGGGATGGCGCGTCCACCTTTCCAGCCGCCGAAACCCGCGGCCACGGCGGCCTCGACCGCCGCATCGTCCAAGTCGCCCACCACCACGAGCCGGAGGCGGGCGGGCCCATAGTTTGCCGCGTGAAACGCCTTCAGCTGCTCGAGTGTCGCCGCGTTGATGTCGGCCAGGTATTTTTCATCCGGCGGCGGGCGGTTCGGATGGCCCGCAGGAAAGATCGTCCGCGCGAACGCCGTTTCCGCGCGGTAATCGGTATCCTCCA
>JBBRCR010000225.1:0-13007 GCA_038204695.1 Opitutales bacterium
TCGGCAGGCCCGAGGCCGGTTGAAAGACGTCGCGCGGCGCGACTGCGGTGATGTCCTGGAAGACGAACGTGGGGCTTCGGTTCACATTGTCGATCGTGCCAATCGTCGCCGTGCCGGAGGCCGCGGTGTACTGTCCGCCCACATTCTGCCGGGGATCGTAGGTGACCTTCGGCCGGGCGTTGAGCGCGACGAGCTCGGGCGCCAAGGTGTCCGAAAACCAGGCGGAGATGCGGTCCGTGAGCGGCAGGATGCGCGGGTTGTTCGACCGAATCCGACCCTCCTCGAAGTTGGCCCGCAGCGTAATTCCGCTAAGGATACCGCGCTCGAGCTGCTTTATCCGCCACGCCAGCGTGGCATAAACGCGCTCGTCGTCGTTGTAGGCCGGCTTCTGGTTGAACTTCTTGTGGTCGACCACCGTCGCCACGCGCGCGGCGAGCTGGTCCTTCACGATCGCCTGGTTCAGATCGAACGTCGCCCGCCAGCTCTCGTGCGAGCCGAACGACAGGCCGAGCTCGCGGAAATTTTTCCGCGGATCGGCGCGGTTCGTGGAGTAGTTGATGATGCCCGCCGGGCTGCCGACGCCGAACAGCAGCGAATTCGCGCCGCGGTTGATCTCGAGCCGGTCCGTGTTGTACGAGTCCATCGGAATCACGCTGCGGTAGAAATTCCGCGCCTGCGTCGCGGAAGCGAGACCGCGCACGCGAGTGGACGTGTTGTTCGTGAAGGAAGGCTCGCCCGTCACGCCGCCAAGCGTCGGGGTCTTGTCGGAGAAAGTGCCGCCGAAGCCGCCCACCTCGACGTTGGTCTGATACACCAGCACATCGCGCAGATCGGTCGCACCCGTGTCGCGGAAAAACTTCGAGGTGACTACGGTCACGGCGGCGCCCAGGTCGGTGAGCTTCGTCGCGAGTCCCATGCCGGCGAGCGACTCGGTGGCTTCGTAGCCAACGTTGGAGGTATCCTGCACCACGAAGGGCGAAAGCGTGAAGGCGGGTTCGTCCGCATCGGGCTTCGCCGGGGAAGCCGGCGGCGGCGTCTGGGCCGGGGCGGTGGCGGCGAGCAAGGCGAACGCCGCCACCAGCCCTGATTTTTCACCCGCCGCTGCGGCAGCTTGCCACCACCACGAACCTCACGGCCAAGCTCACGGTGCGGCAGGGCGATGACGCCGTCACGCTGGTGAGCGCGTCCTCCCCGCGGAGCACCGCCATCACGTCGCGCGTCGGCTCGGTCGTGTCACTGGCCATCGGCTCCAGCGGGGCGGCGCTGCTCAGCGCGCTGGCGGACAGCGAAGTCGCGCAAATCCTCGAGAAAGCGCCGCCCGACGTGTGGAGGCTGCAGGATCGGGCGGACGTGCTCCGCCGGATTCGCGAGGCGCGCAAGGATGGCGTCTGTTTCGACCACGGCTCGTTCCAGCCGCACATCCACACGCTTTCCGCTCCGCTGGTGGTGGCTGATCGTGGTATTGTTGCCGCCATTACGCTGCTCGGTTTTCCGCAGGACTTCGAGGGCGCGGCCCGGACCGCGCTGACGCGCAATCTGAAGTTCACCGCCGGCGGCTGCCTGCAACTGATCAACGGCCAGGAAATCGCCGCCTGAGGCCGCTGCCGATGAGCCTCTGTGATTTCCTGCCGCCTCGGCGCGATCGCTCGTGGGACTACGCGCGGCAGGCCGGCGTGACGCATGCCATCGCCCGCTGTCATCCGCGCGACACCGGGCTCAATCCGCCGTGGGACATCGACGCGCTGCGCACGGTGCAGCGAAACTTCGCCGCCGCGGGGATCAAGCTCATCGGTCGTTCGCAGCTCGACGGTCGAACAAAACCGGGCGCGCAGCCACGCCCGTAGGGCCGCATCGTGCGGTTGCACTTCGGGAGGTAAACCAGCGCGCGTCGTCGGAGGGCGGCAGGGACATGGGTGGCAGGCACATTAACGATCAGCGCGAGCGTTTTCTGCGGGTGACGTACTTCGAAATCGAGTCGGAACGGCAGACCGGGGCGAATATCCAAAACCTCATTACGGCACTCCGGGGGCCTGCTGGTGGCGTATCGCTGGCGTGGATGCGCAGGGGACACGCGGTCCCTGGTCCGCGTCGCGGCGATTCAACGTCCAGCCACCGACGCGGGTTTTCACCGTTCCGGCCGGCGCGACGCACCGGCAGGTCCTCGACCTCCTTGCGCAAGCGTCCGGGACGACGCCGGCCACGCTCCGTTTTACCGCAGGCAACTACCGGCTTGCCCTCGAAGCAGACTCACTTTTCCCCGGCCACCACATCGGTGATCTCGTCATCGACGGGAATGGTGCCACCCGCCCGATCGACAAGCTCAGGGCCCAGAGTCGCCGAGGAGCTGGCAGTCGCAGCCACTGAAGGTCGAGAGACTACAGCTCCTCTGCCTTCTTTTTCCGATTCCGCTTGGCGCGTTCAGGCCGTCCGCTCGACGGCGAAAATTCCGTCCATTCCGGGTGCACCTTTGTCGCCCCGGTCGCGCTGACTGGCATTCGCTCCCGCCCGGGGACATGCAGCACGTTTTCCGCCATGTCATGCCACTGCGCCACCATGCGCGCGAGCCGTTCGGGCTGCTGCGCCGCGAGGTCGCGCAACTCGGTCCGGTCCGCCGCCAGGTTGTATAACTCCCACGGCCCACTCTGAAAGCTGACGAGCTTCCAGTCGCCATCGCGCAGTCCGCGGTCCGTGGCGTAAAGCAGATGGATGGGCGGGCGGCTCTTCAGTTCGCGTCCCGCCAACAACGGCGCTAGCGACACGCCCGCAAGCGGCGTTGGCGTGCGGCCCGGCCACGCCACCGGCACGGGAGCACCACCAATGTCCGCGAGGGTCGGCAGTATATCGACGAGATGCGCCGGCGTTTGGACGAAGGATCCACGAGGCAATTTCAACCCGGCCGGCCAGTGCACGATCGCTGGCGTCGCAATGCCACCCTCGAATTGATTTTGTTTATAGAACCGGAACGGCGTGTTGCTGGCCCAGGCCCAGCCCGTGCCCGGACTCCATCGCGCGTTCCCGTTATAGGGTTCCGTCTCCCGCCCGCCCGCACGTCGATCGTACGGCGACGCGCCATTGTCGGAGAGGAAAACGATCATCGTATTCCCCCATTCTCCCGCCCGCTCGAGGTCCGCGACGAGTCGGCCCAGTTCGCGATCAACGCGATCGATGAGGGCAGCATAAGCGGCCATCCGGCGCGCTTCCCACGCACGGGTTTCCGCGCTCAGGCTGCTCCAGGCCGGGATGTGCTCCGGCCGCGGGCTGGGTGCCACGTTGCGGAAGAGACCAATGTCTTTCTGCTTAGCCGCCCGCGCCGCATGGATCGCATCTCACCCTATATCATACCGGCCGAGGTGGCGCTTGTAATCCGCCTCCAGTGGTTGGTACGGGGCGTGCGGGGCGTTGAACGCGACATATAGGAACCACGGTTTGGCCTCCTTCCGGGCATCGCCGAGAAAACGCAGCGCATGATCCACATTGGCCACCGTCGTGTAGAAACCCTCCGCCGGAACCGGCCACGGCGCGCCGTTCAGCCGAAAAGTGTCGTCGCCGCGGTAATAATTGGTCGCGCGGGAGAGGTGCCCGAAGTAGCGCTGAAAGCCGTAATCGGTCGGCTCCTTTGCGAGGTGCCACTTGCCCACCATCGCCGTGAAGTAACCGGCGGGCGCGAGTGTTTCCGGCAGCGTGACGGCCCGCTCCATCGAACGATTGCCCGCCTGGATACACCAGCGGCCGGTCATGAGACTCACGCGCGAGGAGTGACACTTCGCCGTGTTGTAGAATTGCGTGAAGCGGACACCCTGGGCCGCGAGGCGATCCAGCGTCGGCGTCGGAATTTCGCTCCCGTAACAACCGAGGTCGGAGAACCCGAGATCATCGGCGAGCACGAGCAGGATGTTTGGCTTCGTCGGGACAGCGCCGCGCGCGACGGTCGAAGCGGCAAATGCCACACTCCCCGGGAACATCGCCACGGCGAACAACGACACGGCGCAACAAAGTCCAAACCACGCGTGATGCTGGTTCATTGAGGGCATGGCAATTCGAGCGGAGCTCATGGAATATGCCGACATCATTTGCCCTCCGCCGCCCAGCGTTTCATGACGGCGATATTTTGACGGATGACCGCGGCCTGCTCCGGCGAGCGACGGAGCGAACCAAAATAATCCTCCATGGCGCGGTCGTACATTGCCTCTGGCTCGCGGCCGCGATCGCCGGTTTCGACGATCCAGCGATCCAGCCGCGTCCGCAGTTTTTCCAACGTGACCCGGTGGCGCGGATCCGCCGCGAGGTTGTTCACTTCAAAAGGATCGTTGACGATGTCGTACAGTTCCTCCCGCGACCGCTCGGGCGCGAAGAACAAACGCTCGGTCAACTCGGACAACCGGCCCGCCGCGTGGAGTTCGCGCAGCCGAATCACCATTGGCTTCTTGTCCTTATAGGCATTCGGCTGGAGCAGCGGCCGCTGCGGCAGGAAATTGCGGATGTATTTGAACTGTTCGGTCCGCACGCTGCGAATGTGGTCCACCGTCTCGTCGCACCGGTCACGCGCGGCAAACACCGCGTCGCGCGGTTCATATCCCGCCGCAAAAATATCGCGGCCGTGCATCCAGGCGGGAACCGGCAGCGCGGCGCGACCGAGCGAGAGCGCTGCCATGTCGATGTGTTCGACCAGATCTTTCCGGACTGCTCCGCGCGGAATACCGGGACCGCGCACGATGAACGGCGTGCGAATGCCACCATCGTAAAGGAACTGCTTCTCACGGGCGTTGCTGATGCCGTTGTCGCCCATAAAAATGATCAACGTCTGCTCGAGCACTCCCTCCGCCTCGAGCCGCGCGAGGATCTGGCCGAGCAGTTTATCGGAATATCGGATACAGTCGAGGTACTGCGCCCAGTCCGCCAGGAACACGGGATCACGCGGGTAATACGGCGGCAGCTGCACGCTTTCCGGAGGGGTGAGCGTGCCGAGTTCGCGCGGAGCCACCTCGCGGTACCAGGTGCCATTGTCATTTCGATTCTTTCCACCCCAGAGCTGGAGTTGCGCGAAAAAGGGCTGCCCCGGTTTCCGCGCTGCCCAGTCCGGGCCGTCGTAAATGGCTTCGTCCCAGACGAAATTATAATCCGTCTTGCCGCCCGACCGCTTGTTCTTGGCCGGCCAGTTTCCGTTGCTCGTGTGATAGCCGGCGCGCTGGAAAAAAACCGGCACCGGCTCCACGCCCGGCGGCAACTTTATGCCACTGGCGCTGCGGTGCTGGTGCGCGCCAATGCTGGTCTGATACATGCCGGTGATCATCGCCGAACGTGAAGGCGAACAAACCGAAGCGGTCAGGAACGCCCGCTCGAACCGGGTGCCCTCCCGGACCAGCCGGTCGATGTTTGGCGTCTGAATCGCTTTTTCGCCGTAGCACGGCAGCTCGGCGCCGACATCGTCCATGATGATCCACAGAATGTTGGGCCGCGTGGTCCCCGGGCTTGCCGCGACCGCCGTCTGCCGGCCTTCGGGTCCCCTCGCTGCTATCCACGTGACGGCGGCGACCAGTGCCCATAGGCACGTAGCGACTCGGATCAAGCGACGTGAGCTGAAGCGACCATGCGCTCCGCCATCAATAGAAACTGTCTTCATGGAAATCATGCTCGGGGGGAGTGGAACAGTGAGCGTTTTGCGTCACACAAGCCAACTTCGTAACGCGGAATGCCCCCCGCGCCGCCGGTCCTCGCAAAAACGTCCTCCGGCCGCGGCTCCGCATGAATTCGGGGGAGATTCACCAAACCGTGCAGATAAAAGATTACGAATTGCAGACCCTACCAGCGTACCATCTCGTGACGTGTCAGCTCGCGAATCCGGATGTTCCGGAAACGCACCTGGTGCCGGGCTTCCTTCAGCGTACGGTGCACTTGCAGACCGATGAAGCCGCTCCGGTCCGTGCCCTCCCGGAAATCCGCGCACGCGACGCCATTCACCCACGAGCGAATCCGGTCGCCCTGCGCGACGATCCGAAAGTGGTTCCAGGCGCCCGGTTTGAATGCCGCGCAGGCTCCCGGCTTCTTCGTCAGGTCGTCGTGCCACTTCGTCCACCGCGCCTCGTCCCAGAAATTGCCCGCCGTACATTTGTCGTTGTCCGCGATCTCGCACTGGTAGCCGTAGACCTCGCCCTTGACCCTGATGCGGCCCGGATTCTTGGGCGTGGGCGTTTCCTTTTCGTAGATATGACTGCGGATTTGGATCCCCGAGTTCATCGCCTGGTCGGTCCGCACCTCCAGCTCGAGTTCGAAGTCGGCATAGTCGCGCGGCGGGCAGAGAAATGTGTTGATGCCGCCCACGGGCCCGGTCGTGCCGACGATGACGCCGTCCTCGACCCGAAACGTGGCCTTGCCGCCCCGGACGATCCAGTTGTCGATCGTTTTCCCGTCGAAGAGCGAAACCCAGTCCGGGACCGGCTGACTGGCCGCCGGCGCAACCGCCGCAACCACCAACACCGCCGATGCGCACGCCAGTGAGAACCCAGTTTTCGCGATCATAAGCTGGAGGTTCATGCGCCAATCAGAAGTCCAGTCGCAGGGTGAGCGCAGCATTGCGCGGGTCCTCGCGAAAGCCGCGGCGGATGTACGGCGCGCGGGTGATGTCGTCGAGCGCGAGCTTGGTGATATAGATGGTCTGATCATCGAGGACGTTGAGGACATTCAACTGGTAGGTGACCGCGGTCTTTTCCGCGAGGAAGCCGAACAGCCCCCTGGTGCGATACTGTAGCATCGCATCGAACAGCATTCGGTCATTGCCGTAAAGGGGCGTGTTGTTGACGAGGTCTACTCCGGCGACGTTCCTGCTCTGATAGCGGGCGCCTCCGGCCAGCGACAGACCCTTGAGCGGACCTCCGTTGAAACGACATACCACTTGTCGGCAAGACGGTGCGTGAACGCTCCGGTGAACACGTGGTAGTTGATTTCGCCGTATTCGCCGCCGCCGGTCGCCGTCATTTTCCCGAGCGGGGCGACGGGGGTGATCGCCCCCGTGAAGATGCTGGCATTCGTGGCCAGTGTGCTGCGGTTCGCGGTGGTGGTGGCGCCCTCCCATAATACCGGCGTACCCAGTTCGGGGCCGTAAACCAGCAGCGTGCGCGTGCTCAAGGCGCCGGCGCCGACCGAGGCTCCGACCAGGGCGCCATCGCGCGTCTCGTAGCGCTCCTGCACCGGATCCCACACCACCTGGCCGGCCTCCAGCGCAGCGAGGAATTTCGTGACCGTGTCGAGTGGACCCCAGTTGCGGCCCGATACACCGGTTATCCTGGTGTGCTCAAAGGAAACGGTGATGTTCGACGCGGAGGGCTACGCGTTTTCCCTCACGGCCAACCCGACGAAAAACGGGCGGATGCAGGCGGGCGTATCACTGGTGGAACTGGAAACCCGCCCCCGGGATCATCGCGAGCGGCCGCGGTCGCTCCAAGGGCCGCTCAGAAGTCGAGCCGGACGGTCAGCGACAGGTTGCGCGGCTCCTCGCGGAACGCGCGGCGGACGAAATGCTCGCCCGTCACCGTGTCCGCCGCCATGCCCGTGATGTAGAGCGAATCGTCGTCGAACAGATTCGTCACGTTGACCTGATAGGTGACCGCGGCCTTTTCCGGACGATAGCCGAGCAGACCTTTCGCGCGGTATTGGATCATCAGATCAAAGAGCGAGCGGTCGTTGCCCCAGAGCGGCGTGGCGGTGACGAGATCGAAACCCGCCATGTTCCGCCCCTGGAAACGCCAGCCACCGCCAATCGCCAGCCCTTTCAGCCGGCCCTCGGTGACGCTGTAGCGACCCCAGATGTTGGCCTTGTGCCGGCGGTTGCCGTAACCCCGTTCCTCCTCGTGGCGGATCGCCGCGAGTTCCCGATCGGAGTCGGCGATCCGCGCCGCGACCGTGCGCGTGTTCACCACGTTGTTGGTGGAAACGTAGAGCTGGTTCATGATCGAAGGCCGGCCCGTGCGGCTCGTATAGATTTGGCCGAGACTCTGCCACATCGCCACGCGCTCCGCCCACCACGACTCGCCCTCGCTGAGCACGTTGGTCTTGACGATGTCGCTGCGCGCGTAGCTGGCGCGGAAGCTCCAGTTCGGCGTGGGATTGGCGATCGCCTCGATCTCGATGCCGTCGCTCTTGCGGTCGAAGAGGTACGCCCCGGCCGACGAGAAGTAATTGCTGCGCAGTTCGTCGATCGACGCGATCGGATCGCCGCTGCCCAGGGTGAGCAGGCCCGCCTGGCGGAAATAGTATTCAAACGAGGCCATCACTTCGTTGTTCGGGTTTACGAACGCCTGATTGACGCGGCCGTTGGCCTGTTCGCCGATCATGTCGGTCTTGAAATACTTCACCGAACCGCTGATTCGATTGTCGAGCAGGCTGACGGCGACGCCGAAGTCCTGCGTGCTGCCCTTGTAGGGCGACGGAGCCTCGTCGGTCGGCAATACCGTGCGGCTGCGATCCGGCAGCTCGATGCCGGTCGCGTAGTTCGCCGTGAGCGAGAGAATCGGCGTGGCATGGAACACGCCGCCGAACGAACGCCGCCAGCCGCGATCCACCGTCTGGTCGAACCAGTTCGTGCCAGTCGCGCCAAAGAACGGCTGGTCGGCCGCGGAGGCGAGCCGGAAGGCCTGGGTGCCCGTGTCGGTGAGCGTCTTCGGACTGAAGATGTCCACGGTGTCGTGTCGCAGGCCGAGCGTGGTCACCAGCCGGTTGTCGAAGAGGTAATTCTGCATGACCAGCAGGTGCGAGTCGGTCGTCGTCTCGTCATCGACGTCGAGCGCGTTGACCGGGACCGTGCCGCTGGTGAGCGTGCCGATGTTGCCAAAGGCCGAGGCGAAGCTCTCCGTGCTGAACGGATCGAACGGAAAGCCGGTCGTGTAATAGTCCCACGGCGAACCAACCTTGATGTAGCGCCGGCGCGAAATCTGGTTGGGCGCGCTCGCGGCGGTGCCGCCATACGGCCGGCCCGCCCAGACCTCGCGCAGACGATCACGTCGGAAATTGGCAACGTTGCGTTCCGACATCGCCGCGAACCGGTGCCGGCCCCAGCGCCTGCCCAGATCGTGCTCGTAGGACAGCGATCCGCGAAAGGTGAGGTTCTCGTCGGAGGTCTTCTGCCGGAGAAACACCGACTGCATATAGTAATACCCATTGCCGAAAAAGTATGGGTTGAGCGTCCCGTCGGGCAGCCGGTAGCTGAGATCCGCGGCGAGTTCCGGATCTCCGGCGAGCTTTTGCCGGCTGTGCCGGCTGGACTGGTTGACGGCAAGTTCCAGGTGCAGCCGCCGCGCGAGCTGGTGCGTGAAGCTCGCGGTGAAGTTATGGAAATCGACCGTCCCGTATTCGCTCGGCCCCGTCGCCGTCACCTCGCCGAGCGGTGCGAGCGACTCCGGCGCGATCGGCGTGACCCCCGACGTGTAGCGGCTGCCGGCAGTCGAAAGCGTGGCGCGGTTCGCCGCCGACGTGGCGCCTTCCCACAGCGCGGGCGTGCCCAATTCCGGTCCGTAGACGAGCACGGTGCGATTCGAAACGGAGCCGACGCCGACGGAGGCGCCCGCCACCGCGCCGTCGCGCGTTTCATAACGCGCCTGCGTCGCATCCCAGACGACCTCTCCGCGCGCCAGCGCATCGAGAAATCGCGAGATCCCGTCGAGCGGTCCGTACGGCCGGCTGGCGGCGCCCTGAATACGGAGGTGCTCGTAGGACGCGGAGAGCGTGCTGTTCTTGCGGAGCTGGAATTCCGCGGCCAGCGTTGCGCTCTTCTTCTGCAGCGACTGATAGGGCATGTGACTGCCCTTGCGATCATGGAGCCCCATCAGGCGCAGGCCCAACCGGTCCTTGATCACGGCGCGGTTGAAATCGAACGAGCCGCGGTAACTTTCGTAATCGCCCACTCTCGCCTCGAGATTGTTCGAGTTGCGGGTGACGCTCGCGCTCTTCGTCCTGAAGTTCAGGATACCGCCCGGCGCGCCGGTGCCGAACAGGATGGCGTTGGGGCCGCGCGTGGCGCCAACGCGCTCGACATTATAGGTATCGCCACCGCCGACGCCGGTGCGAAATCCATTCATTGACGTCGACGATCGCATGCCGCGCGTGCGCCACAGCAGCCCGTAGTTGAGCGTGTTGGACTCGGCGCCCGCACTGGCCGACTGCGCGTCACCGTAGTTCTCCTCCGTGTTCACATCGTATTTCAGGATGTCGCGCAGGTCGGTCGCGCCGATGTCGTCGAGAAAGTCGCGGGTGAACACGCTGATGGCACCCGGCGTGTCGCGCAGCGGCGTATTGAGCCGGCTGCCGTCGAGCGTGTTGGTCGCGCGATAGCCGGTGTCGGCCGCAGCGTTCACCTGGAAGGGATTCAACGTCACGACTTCTTCATCGGAAGGCGTGGCGGGTTGCGCGCCGAGCAGCGACCCGGCTGTGACTGAGAGAGCGGCGAAGCACGACGCACAGGTGTTGGAGTTCATGGGGCTTGGCTTTGGGTTGCCTGGCGAATCGGCAGGGCCTCGTTGAGCACCTGGGTCGCCCGGAGGATGCAAGGGTAAGCGTTTCTCCGCACCTTGTCTTGGCGCCGGAAGGAAATTGATCTGCCAGCAGCGGAACGCGGCTCGATCGAATCTTCGTATCCGGCAATTCGCGCATCATCACCGCGTCGAGCGGCATCGTATCGCGTTCTAAATCGAATTCGTCTTGGCACGCCCCGGCGCAACGACGTGACCGCATGGCGAAGCGCGGGCTTCGGCCATCCCGTTGTGGTGGTCGAGGACCCGGCGGAAATTGGCCATCCGCGCCTGGAATCCAGTCCTGAATCCAGTCCTTATGCCTCGCATTTCCCACGCCGCGCCGCCCATTGTCGCGCACCATGGCGCCCATCCGATCCGCCGGTCCGCTCCTCGCCATCGTCGCGCTGTGCGCCGCGCAACCACCGGCCGTTTCCGACATCGCAATCTGGCACGGTGACACCCAGCGCGTCGGCCACCTGGGCGAAGCGCAGGACGACTTCAACGTGCTGGGCCACATCGAGCGCTGGCGTGAAATCGACACCCTTGCCTGGTCGCTCAACCAGCAGCCGGCCGTGCCGCTCAGCTTTCGGGCCTACCGCCGGCTGGTAAACGAGGGCGACTTCAACGTCGACGTGCCCATCGGCCGGCTGCGCGACGGCCCCAACACGGTGACGATCACGGCGCAGCGGCGCGACGGCGGCTCGTTCACCCGCACGGTGAGCATTGAAAAGCACGCCGGTGCATGCCCGCTGCCGTTTGCGATTCGCTGGACCGAGGTGAAGAACCCGCAGGATGTCGGCCAATATGTCGACGGCCGCTGGGCGCTGACGCCGCGCGGGCTGCGCACCGCGCAGGTGGGCTACGACCGGCTTTTCCTCATCGGGAACCGCACGTGGCGCGACTATGACGTACGGACGACGTTTACCGTCCACGAACTCGCCGAGCGTGTGATGAACGACGCGGGGGTCGGATTGATCGCGCGGTTCGCCGGGCACGTGACGGGCGGACCGGAGCAGTTTCCGTCGGGGCAACCCAAGTGGGGGTATCGCCCCTTCGGCGCGATCGGCTGGCTGCGGTGGCGCGGAACCCCACCCAATCCAAACGAGCCGCAGAAGCAGTACTATCCCGGCGCCAATGCGCGCTTCAAGGACCTCGGCCCCTTCGCCTTCGAGCGCGAAGCGACCTACGCGATCCGTTTCGCGTGCCGCACGCTGCCGGACGATCCGGAGGGCAACGGGGTCACCGAATACCGTTGCAAGCTCTGGCCGGCGAGCGCCCCCGAGCCGCGCGAGTGGTCGTGGCAGCAGACGCAGGTGAGCCGCGACGCGCTCCGGACGGGTGGCGTCGCCCTGGTCGCGCATTTCGCCGACGTGACGTTCGGCGACATCGTCGTCGCGGAGCTCGGGCCTTGAGTCCGCTCACCGTTGCTTTCGCGGGGGCCGCTGGCGCGGAAGCACCACGTTCACCCTCCAGCGACGGACAGATAACCCTCCCCACCCAAATCCGGTTTCCTACCGCTCAGGCGGGAAGGCATTCGTCGATCAGCCCGACGACTTTCCAGTTTTCGCCGCGATCGCCCGCAGTTCCTTGGCCGCGAGCAGATCCTTTTCGCGGCCCAATGCTTCCTTGGCCCGGATCAGGTCGGCGAGCGACATGACCTGGTAGCGACGTCCGCCAATTTCGAAAATCTCCGCGTTGCGCTTGAGGCGCTCGAAGTCACCCACGCCGAGCACCGATGTGAGGATGTCGACGACGCCGTAATCGGTTTCAAGATACAGGTTCTCCAGCCGCCCGGACTTGGGAAATTCGAGAAATGACAGCTTTTGCGGCATCATTCGATGCCGTGGATGCCAGTCGGCCAGGATGGCGCGCAATTTTTCCACGTTCTCATCGGCCAGGAGCGCGCAGATATCCAAGTCGCGCGTCACCAGCGATGAGCCGTGGGTGACGGCCGCGAATCCGCCGATGACCACGAAATCCAACCCCGAATCAGCGAGCCGGTGCAGCAGGCGGTTGAAATCTTGCGTCACGGGCAATGCGTGCTTGCTGAAGTTCGAGCGCCATATCCAACGCCAATTGGTGTTGCCGCCACCGCTCCACCGGCGCAAGCGCGAGATTCGATTCGATCAGGTGAATATCGAACCCGGCGTGACGCGCCTCCTCGACCGCTGGTTCGGACTTTGGCTTCATGCGGCCAATTTCGATCCGAATCACGAGCGCTGCAAAGCGATTCTTCCCAGCCAGGCGGCTGGGGGACCCATTCGAAGAGCACACCCTGGTCACGCACTTCCCCAACGTGACGTTGACATCGTCGTCGCGGAGCTCGGGCCTTGAGGCCGCTCACCGTTGCTTTCGCGCCGGCCGCTGGCGCGGAAGCACCACGTTGCCCTCGGCGAGAAACATCACGAGGTCAGCCATCGCAGCCGGCGTAATCGCCGCCTCCAGCCCGTCGGGCATCAGGGAACGCCCTGTGCTTTCGAGCGATTTCAAATCGCTGCGCAACACCAC
>JBBRCR010000226.1:0-12991 GCA_038204695.1 Opitutales bacterium
GTGGAAATGGTTCCCCATGATCACATAGGCGTGAAGCACCCACTTCGACCGGACGCAGGCCTCGAACAGGCAGCGCTCAAACGCGTCGCGGGTCTTCGCGCCGCCGAACGGCCCGACGCGGCGGTTGCCCCGGTTAATGACTTGGTAACAGGCCCCGGAAAACTCGAGTCGCAGTTTTCGCGCCATGGCCAAGACGGAACGGCGTGGGAGCGGTCACGTCAAGTGATAGATTAGCAACCTGACCCCGTTGACTTTTCCCCGCCCGCCTCATGGGATTTTCTCCCGGGCGAATCGGTGAAGGCAAAATTCCGCTACCTTGACGCCGCGGCACTGAGCGGCTAGGTTGGCTAGGTGCGAAAGCTCCGAGTGCGCTAAGAGGGACAAAATGAAGGACGAAAACACTTGGAATACCATCTGTCCGGTATGCGGCTCTCCAATCCCGCCCGAGATGCCACTTGTGGAGCTCGCGCCCGTGAGCGAGGGACATCAGCATCAGGATCGAGGGGAACGGAGCATACGCCTGTGCTCTAAAGAGTGTGCGGAGACCGCCGAGAGATCACCTCAGAAATATCAAACTGCGGCGGCTTCGAACAGCATCGCGAGAGAATGAGCAACCGACGCGACATCGCGCCAGCACTCGGCATCCTGCATGCGAATCTCGGCTTGCAGTCGCGCTTGCTGTTCCAGGTCCGCTTTGCGCAGTGAAGGGTCACCCGGAATCTGATACGAAAGGGGAAATTCGTCCCACGGAAGAAGCAGATTATCGGTGACCAGCAACTCGTCGGCAATCCGGCCGAGGTTGGTGTCGCGGATAAGGAGGCGTGCCTGAATCTCCGTGGCCAACCCGGCAAGCTTCGTGCGTAGAATCTATGCCGGCAAATTCTCACAGCCAACGGTGCAGCGTTTGAACTGTTGTGTGAACGATGCCGGCTTCGTTCAGGCCGGGTGCCGGCCGGCACCGCATCATCGAACTACGCGTCGAGTTGCGCGATGACGGCATCGGCCATCGCCTTCGTCCCCACGGAGGCGCCGCCAAACGCGATGTCACCGGTGCGGGTGCCCGACGTCACCGCTTTCCGCACCGCGGCTTCGATGCGCGCGGCCGTCTTCTCGAGGCCAAAGCTGAATCGCAGCATCAGCGCGCTCGAGAGAATCTGCGCACATGGATTGGCCACGCCCTTGCCGGCGATATCGGGCGCGGTGCCGCCGGCCGGTTCGTAAAGCCCGAACGGCAGCCCGAGCGAGTTTTTCGACGCGCCGAGCGAGGCCGATGAGAGCATGCCCAGCGATCCGCAGATCACCGCCATCTCGTCGGAGAGGATGTCGCCAAACATGTTTTCGGTGACGAACACGTCGAACTGGTTCGGGTTGCGCGCGAGCTGCATCGCCGCGTTGTCGACATACATGTGGCTCAATTCGAGATCGGGCGCGTGCTTTGCGACATAATCGGTGACGGTCTTCCGCCACAGCACGGAGGTCTCGAGCACGTTCGCCTTGTCGATCGAGCAGAGTTTCTTTTTTCGCGCGCGCGCCGCGGTAATCGCCGTCGCGGCGATCCGCTCGATTTCGCTTTTGCGATAAACCATTGTATCCACGGCTTGGATGTCGCCGTCCGGCAGCGTCGTCGTTTGCTTCGGCTGACCGAAATACACGCCGCCGGTCAGCTCGCGAATGCAGACGATGTCGATGCCATTGGGAATGCGGTCCGTCTTGAGCGGCGAGGCGTCCGTCAGCTCGCGATAGAGCAGCCCGGGGCGGATATTCGCGAACAGCGTGAAGTGTTTCCGCAGCGGCAAGAGTGCGGCGCGCTCCGGCTGCTCCTTGGGGGGAAGCTTCTCCCACTTGGGGCCGCCCACGGAGCCGAAGAGAATCGCGTCGGACTGCTCGCAGAGCCTCAGCGTCGAGTCCGGGAGCGCCTTGCCATGGTGGTCGATGCCGGCGCCACCGACATCGGCTTTTTCGTAAGCGAGTGTCAGATCTGCCTGGCGGGCGACGTGCTCGAGCACGCGCAACGCCTCAATCATGACCTCGGGCCCGATGTAGTCACCAGCAAGGACGGCAAACTTCAATGTCGGCATGGAAAACGGCGACACTGGCAAGCCCTGCGAAGAACGCGAGACATTGGAAGACGTGGGAAGACGTGGAAGACGTGGAAGACATGGAAGACGTGGAAGACATGGAAGACATTGGAAGACGTGGAAGACGTGAAAGACGTGGAAGACATTGGAAGACGTGGAAGACGTGGAAGACGTGGGAAGACGTGGAAGACGTGGAAGACGTGGAAGACGTGGGAAGACGTGGAAGACATTGGAAGACGTGGAAGACGTGGAAGACATTGGAAGACGTGGAAGACGTGGAAGACTTGGAAGACGTGGTACGTGGAAGACGTGGACGGCTTGGAACGTGGAAGATGTGGAAGAACGCGAGACTCGGAAGACTTCGGAATCTTCCCCGTCTTCTCCGTCTTCCATGTCTTCCCAGTCTTCCACGTCTTCGGCGTGTTTTCCATTGCGCGCGCCGGCAAACCCTTTGGATTGGCGATCGTGAACCTGCATGTGCTTCCTGCCGGTCCCATCCAGACCAATGCCTACCTGCTGACCGCACCCGAACGCGGGGACGCGCTCCTCATCGATGCGCCAGGCGATATATGGGCGGCGATCGCGCCGGTGCTGGTGCGGGAGAAATGCCGGCTGGCCGAACTTTGGCTGACGCATGGTCACTGGGACCACACGCAGGGGGCCGCCCAAGTCGTGCGGCAGACCGCCGCGCGCGTCCGCGCGCATCCGGATGACCGCGAGATGATCGAAACACCTGAGATCATGGAGCGGTTCATGGGCGAGCGGCTCAACCTGGAGCCGACTCATGTTGACCACTGGTTGAAGCCCGGGGAGCGCATCGAGGCGTTGGGCCTGACGGCCGAGGTGAGGCATGTCCCCGGCCATTGTCCCGGCAACGTCTTGTTTTATTTTGCCGCCGCCGGTTACGCGTTCGTGGGTGATGCGCTTTTCAATGGCAGCATTGGGCGGACCGATCTGCCAGGTGGCAGCTTCGACCAACTGGAAGCGGCCATTCGCGAGCACATCTTCACACTGCCTGACGCTACGATCGTATTTCCCGGCCACGGCCCCAAGACGACCGTTGGTCATGAGAAGGCGCACAATCCTTATGTCAGTGCGTAGGCGTTTCCCCCAGCGGAGCCGTGGCCGGCCCTGTAACATTTCCGTATGAGCACTCCCGGCGAAAACGAAATCTTCATGCGGCGCGCACTCGAAGTGGCCCGCGGAGTGTGGGGTTCGACCCATCCCAACCCGATGGTGGGGGCGGTGATCGTCGAGGAAGGTCACATCGTGGCCGAAGGCGCCACGGGACCGGAAGGCGGGCCCCACGCCGAGCGACACGCGTTACTGGCGCGCGGCAAGACCCCCCGGCCCGGCGCTTCGCTTTATGTCACGCTGGAGCCGTGTTCCACCGAGGGTCGGACCGGTGCCTGCACGGATGCGATCATCGCGTCCGGGATCAAACGCGTGGTGATCGGCGCAACCGATCCCAATCCGGTGCATGCGGGCCGTGGATACGACCTGCTTCGGGCCGCTGGCGTCGAGGTGATCACGGGAGTGCTGGAGCGCGAATGCACCGAGCTGAATCTCATTTTCAACCACTGGATCACCAAGGGCAGTCCGATGATTGCGGCGAAAGTCGCGTCGACGCTCGACGGCAAGATCGCGTGCCGCACCGGAGAATCACAATGGATCACGAACGAAGCCTCCCGGGCAGATGTGCATCGCTGGCGGCGGCTCTTTCCGGGCATCGCCGTGGGCGCGATGACGATCCTGAAGGACAATCCGCGACTCTCCGCCCGCCGCCAGGGCGAAGCGGAGTGGTGCCCGCTGCGCTTCGTGTTCGACGGCCTGTTGCGCACCGTCCTCGACAAGAATCTGCCCGCCGTCTTCACCGATGAATTCCGCGACCGGACCATCGTCGTCACCACCCCGCACGGCGGGCTTGGTTACGTGCGCAAGCTTCGGGAAATGGGCATCAAGGTCTGGACTTTCGAGTCGGCGACGCAGCGGGTGCCGTTCGCGGAGTTCCGCAAGAAATGCACGGAGGAGCGGATTGCGGGCGTGATGGTGGAAGGCGGAGCCCAGCTCATCAGCGAGCTGCTGCGCGCCCGCCAGCTCGACTATCTGTTCGCATATCATGCGCCGGTGCTGCTGGCGGACGACAAGGCCAAGACGATTTTTAGCGGCCTGCGGCCCGAGAAGATGGAGCACGCCGTCCGGCTTAAGGATGTCATTCACGAGAACTTCGAGGGTGACTTCCTGATGAGGGGGCGCGTCGCTTATCCGGAAAAGCTGCTCATCGACGAGACGGTGTTCGGAGTTCGCGGATGAGTCCGCCGCCGGCGGAATGAAGCTGTATCTCGCATCCGGCAACCCACACAAGGTCGCCGAACTACAGGCCCTCGCTGATGCGTCACACGTGGGCGCGACGATCGAGTCCGCGCGCGCGGTCGGCGGAATGCCGCCCGTGACGGAGGACGCGGGCACGTTTGTGGGCAACGCGGAAAAAAAGGCGCGGGCCTTGCTGCCTCTGCTGCCGCCCGGCGGTTGGGCCCTGGCGGATGACAGCGGAATCTGTGTGGACGCGCTGCACGGCCAGCCGAGGGTCGAGTCAGCGTATTATGCCGGTCCCGCGGGTGATGCGGCGGCGAACCTGGCGAAACTCGTCCGCGTCATGCGCGAGGTGCCGCATCACGAGCGCGGAGCCCAGTTCAAGTGTGTGTTGTTCCTGGCTGGCCCCGGCGGCGAGCGGCGGATCTTCGAGGGTTCCTGTGCGGGGCGGTTGCGGGTGGAGCCGCGCGGCGATGCGGGCTTTGGTTATGATCCACTGTTCGTTCCGGATGGGTTCGAGCAGACGTATGCAGAGCTTGGTGACGCCGAAAAGAACCGGATCAGTCATCGTGCGCGCGCGTGGCAGCAACTGGCCGAATGGCTGCGCGCGGCGGGGCTGGGTTGATCCTTCACGCCCGAAAGCGGTCTGGGAACGCTCCGGCTGACGCGCGCGTCGGCTCGAGTAGCGCCGTGTCTCCGACCGGCGATTCGGCGGATCGCGCCGAAAATTTCGACGATCAACCGGCGTACGGCACACGTCGCGAACGACGCCGGTCAGTGACGCGGCGCCCCCGTTTGCCGCTCACAACAGCGGAACTCTGCGCCCGTTGTCCGTCGCCGGTTACTTTTTCGCGCCGGGTCCGTTGTCGTTCCGCCAGACGTGGAGGTCCTTGAAACCGAAGTAGGCAATGCTCACGAGGTCCAGATCGCCGTCGCCGTCGAGATCCACGGTCACCGCGCCTTTATGGCTCTCCTTGCCCTGGTCGATCAGATGCTCGCGCCACGATTTGCCGCCGTCGACGTTCGCATAAACGACCAGCCGGAGCTTGTCCTTCGTTTCGCCGATCACGATGTCGGGTCGGCCGTCGCCGTTTAGATCGTCGACCGAAAGGCTGTCCAGCCCGTTGTAGCCATGGGCCACATCGTGCCGTATCCATTTACCGTCGACGGGATTCGCGGGCGCCTCGAACCAGAAGATGCCACTGTCGACGTGCTCCGAGTCTGTGGCCACGACGTCCAGCCGGCCGTCACCGTTCACGTCCGCCACTTCCATCATCTTCGCCATTTGCACCGTGCTGCCGATCGCGTGTTTCGCCCAAAGCCCCCTGCCGCCGGCCGGGAGCGAACGGGGGCCGGGATTCCGCCACCATTCGATTTCCGAACTCTTGAAACCGGCACCCAGCACGAGGTCCAGGTGACCATCGCGATCGATGTCGCCCAGGCCGATGGCCTTCTGCTCGTCGACGTCGGTGTGGGAGATTTTCGTGATCGGCCAGTTTCCCGCTTCCGGCCTTTCTGGGACCTGCAGCAGATACGTGCCGCCCCCGGCGGTGAGAAGGATTTCAGGCCGTTTCGCGCCGGGAGTGATTTTCGCCAGCTTCATCATCCGGCCGTTCCCGTGCCGTGGCGCCGGCATTTGGGCCACGACCTTTGCGGTCCACGTCTGACCTTTGGGATCGTCGGTATGCAGCCAGACGACATTAGGCAGCGCTTCCGCCAGAATGTCCCGGGCCGGGCCGGTGCCTGTCGCGTTGAACAGCAATCCCGCATCGAGCGGATTTCCCGAAGCCGGATCATTCGGCAGCGTCGCTCGC
Source organism: Opitutales bacterium (assembly GCA_038204695.1). Classification (GTDB taxonomy): domain Bacteria; phylum Verrucomicrobiota; class Verrucomicrobiia; order Opitutales; family Opitutaceae; genus ER46. The sequence continues at coordinate 6,206 of JBBRCR010000226.1, forward strand.
GGCCACGGCGTCTTTGTCATGTCGCCGCCGGGGTTGCGGTAAAAATGCGCGCCCGAGGCAAGATCGAGCCGGCGGTCGCCATCGACGTCGCCAAACGCGAGCCCGAAGCTGCCGCGTTTTTTCGAGGTTGGGATGCGATCATTGTCCGCTTGGATATAGGTCCATTTTTCGAGACCAAATTTCGCCTTGCCCACCTTTGCGGCCTGCACTGCGCCCAGCAGGAGGAGGGGTGCACCCGCAAGCGCGGTGATGAGGAGCAGGGTGGTGTGTCGGGAGTTCATGATATTGGGGGAGCAGGTTGATTTGAAACGGACGCCTGTACTGATGCCGGTTTTCATCGCTGCACGAGGGTATGCGCGAGTTCCCGGGTAATTTCGGCGTGATTGATGGTCTCCAAAAAGCCGATGGAAAACTGGCGCGGAACCGCATCGATGTGCTTCGCGCCCTTCAGTCGGCCGAACCCGAAAACCGTCATTTGTTTGTCCATCTGATAAAAACGATCCGCGTGGCTGTCGTCGGTGTGGCTGAGGAGGAAGAGCACCCGCTTCACCTGCCGATCACCGAAAACAATCCATTCGGGTGCGGGGATGTCGCCTTCGTGGTTCACGGTCATCGGCTGCGGTTGCTTGATCGCCGAGGTCATCCACCAGTCGGTGTCATCGTAGCTTCCGCCCGGCGTGCCTTCGTACAGAATCCAGTATTTGTGCTCCGGAGACATCTTCGTCATCGTGAACGTGCAGTGCGTCGGCCGGAAGTCATAGCGGCACGCCCACAATCCATTGCTGGAAACGCCGGAGATCGTCACGTGATCGGGACGGGTGTGCTCGACCGTCAGCTTGCTTTCCTCGGTGCCGGTATTGCGCGGATGAAAGTAGTTCCCGGCCTGTTGGTGCACCGCGTTGGGAAACCCGCGAAATTCACCGGCGGCACGCGAGCCTGGCTCGGAACGAAACCCGATCCAATCGTTCCCCTCCCGGTCGATCATGGCGGCCAACCCGGCGCCGGATTTTTCGAGGTAGTAGGTCGCGGCGTTTGTTTCGATCTTGTACAGGTCCAGCCCGGGCGACCCCGGAAGCGTGGCGGACACCGTCAGTCGGACCGCCGGCGGCGCCTTGTCGCCGGCGGCCGCAGCCGCAGTGGAAATTCCGCCGCTCAGCGCCACGAGGAGTAGAGCGCAGGCGAGACGCGAAACGACGAAGATGGTTTTAGGAGTCATGGGCGCAGGTGCGGGGAAAGGCGCATGTTACAGGGACCGACGCACCGGGTCGTTAGCATGACCGGAAAAACATTTTCCCGCCGCGGAAGGTTCGCGCGTGTTCGGACCCGCCTTCGAGTCCGTCTTGCGGCCTCTTCCGCATCTTCCCATCTTACACGTCTTCCCCTTCTTCCGAGTCTTCCCCTCTTCCTCCGCATGTCCTCCCCCATGTCTTTCGCCTGCCCACATCGTGACGATCATTCGGAACCGCCGCCGCTTACCCGTCGCGAATTCGTTGGTGGCACGATGGCGGCGACCGTTCTCGCTGGCTTGCGCACGAGCAGCCAGCTGGCGGCCGCCGAGCCGGGCGGCGCGAAGCGGCAGTTGTTCTGGGGCGATCTGCACAATCATAATGCCGTCGGCTACGCGAAGGGCTCGCTGGAGCGCTCGATTGAACTCGCGCGGGCGCATCTCGATTTCTTCGCGTTCACCGGCCACGCCTCCTGGCACGACATGCCGACGATGACCGGCGACCGGCACATGATTTGGGTCAACGGGTTCAAGGCGCACGCGGAGCATTGGGCGAAGACGCGCCGGATGCTCCGGGAGGCGACGACGGACAAGTTCACGGCGCTGCTCGGCTATGAGTGGCACTCGAGTGGGTTTGGAGATTACTGCATGATTTTCGATCGCGACCAGCCGGACCTGTTTCTGCCGGATCACGTGGACAAACTCCTTGATTTCGCGGAGGCGAAGGGCGCGCTCGCGATTCCGCATCACCTCGGGTACGCGGCAGGCTGGCGCGGAGCGAACTGGCAGTATTTTCGCGGGGGTAGGATTTCCCCGGTGGTCGAAATCATGTCCGAGCATGGGTGCACGGAATCGGATCGCGGACCGTTCGATTACATCACGCACAGCCAGGGCGGCCGTTGGACCAAAAACACGGTGGCGCCGCGGCTCGCGATCGGAACGCGTTTCGGATTCGTCGCCTCGAGCGACGACCACCTTGGTTACCCTGGCGCATACGGGGAAGGTGTGCTCGGCGTTTGGGCGAACGATCTGCGCCCGGAGAGTCTCTTCGAGGCGGTGCGCGCGCGGCGCACCTATGCGGCCAGCGGCGATCGGATCGTGCTCGAGGTCACGCTGAACGGGAAGCCCATGGGTTCCGAACTGCCGTTCACCAGCGGGCGCGAGTTCGATGTCCGGGTGGAAGGGCAGGATACGGTCGAGGTGGTTGAACTGCTACGGAATGGCCGCGTGATTCAACGCCACTTTCCGGAGGACCACGTCACCGGCCCGCTGCGGCTGCCCGGTCGCGCGAAGTGCCGGATTCGATACGGGTGGGGCCCGTGGGGTCAGCTGGCCCTGGATCGAATCTGCCATTGGGACATGTCGTTCCGGCTCCGCGGGGGCACCTTTCAGCGGGCGCAAGGTTGTTTTCAAAACGCGCCATTCGGGGAGACGTTCCGGGATAAACTCACGCTCGTGTCGCCGACCGAGATCCGGCTGGAATCGCCCACCGCCCGCCAGGGTGCGTATCGCGAGGATCCGACGAAGGCCGTGGTGTGTGACGTCGAAGCCAACGCCGACGCCGAGCTCACGGTCGAGGTGCGGAAGCCGGCCGCGCAGGTGGTCACGGCGCGATTGCGCGACCTGGTGGAGAGCAATGTCGTGACGCTGACGGGTGGCTTTCCGAGCGAGAGTTTCATCATCGAGCGTCTGGTGGGCCCGAGCGAATCCACCGCGCAGATACGCTGGTCGGACCGGCGAAGAAAGGGCAGCGCCGCGGATTATTACTACGTGCGCGTTCGCCAGCACAACGGCCAGGTGGCCTGGGCGAGCCCGATCTGGGTGGGGTAGTGGCTGCGAGCGCGAGCGACACATCCCAAAACATTGCGCACGCGAAGCCGCGAAGCTCGCGAGGCGCACCTGGCTTACCCGCAACGGTGCGCGCGCGAAATTGTCGCGCGTGGCGATGCGCCTGATCACCCAAGCGGAGGTGTTCGCGAGCTTCGCGGCTTCGCGTGCGCCATGTTCGAGCAATTAAAGCACGCGATTCACCCGGCATTGGTGCCAAAACGTTCGATTTCGGGCTTCCTCTCGACACCGCCGCACCGCGCGCGAGTCTATCGCGCGGATGCCTGCGGCTGCCGCTGAAAAATCCCGCCTCCGCCCTTCGCTCGACTGGCTGCTGGTATTCGTGCCGATTGCGTTCGCGTTGCGCTACGTGCCCGCGTGGTAGAACGAGCCCGCGCTGTTCATCGTCTCCGCCCTTCGCGATCATCCCACTTGCCGGATGGATGGGGCACGCGACCGAGCAACTCGCTCACCGGATGGGTGAAGGGATTGGCGGGCTGCTCAACGCCTCCTTTGGCAATGCTGCCGAGCTCATCATCGCGCTGATCGCGCTACGCGCCGGCCATATCGAGGTCGTGAAGGCCTCCATCACTGGCTCGATCATCGGCAACCTGCTGCTGGTGCTTGGCACTTCGGTATTTCTCGGCGGGCTGCGGCACAAAAAACAAACCTTCAACAAGACCGCCGTCCGCGTGTCGTGCACCGCGCTGATTCTCGCCGCGAGCGCGCTGATTATCCCGACGGTTTTCCACGTCGCCGCGGCACGCAGCGGCGGCTGGACGCCACTTGCCGAGCAGCGGCTCTCCGTCGCGATTGCCGTCGTCCTGCTCGCGACCTACGGCGCGATGCTCCTGTTCTCGCTCGTGACGCACAAACAGCTCTTCATCGGCGGCGAGGCGGACATTGCCAATGGCCACGGTTCGGTTCGCGACAGACATTCGGAGCCGTGGCGCGTTGGCCAGGCCGTCGCCGTGCTCGTGGTGGCCACGCTTGCCGTCGGCTGGGTTTCGGAATTCCTCGTCGGGGCCGTTGAAGCGGCCCGGCATGCGCTCGGCGTGACGGAGGTGTTCGTCGGCGTGATCATCGTCGCGATTGTGGGCAACGCCGCAGAGCACTCGACGGCGATCACGATGGCGCTGAAGAACAAGATGGATCTTTCGATCGGGATTGCCGTGGGCTCCAGCCTGCAAATTGCGCTGTTCGTCGCGCCGGTGCTCGTGTTCGCGAGCTACTTCTTCCCGCACCAGCTCAACCTCGAGTTCAAGTTTCCCGAAATCGCCGCGGTGGTGCTCGCCGCGTTCGTGACGGATCAGATCGCCGGCGACGGCGAGAGCAACTGGCTCGAGGGTGTGCAACTGCTCGCGCTCTACCTGATCATTGGCATGCTCTTTTTTTTCCTGCCGGAGGCGGCGCATTAAGCCGCTCAGCCGGCGACCGATTTTTCACTCGATGTTGCCGAGGCGGCGGACGGCCGATGGAGTTGCGCCATCGCGCAGTGCCACAGCCTCGCGGACGAGCGAGAGATCGTTTTACGAAGGCATCAACTCGGTTCTGTTCGCTGCTCAGATCTGTTCGCCCACGGCGGCATTGCGCTGCTCGTGGAAATCGTGCGGCGTGAAGGTCGGCGTCACGTATCCCGCGCGAATCACGAAATCGCCGAAGCGTTCCCCGGCGAGCCGCTCCGTCGCGTAGCGGCGGAAAATCGGTCCGAGCAGCGGCCCCAGTTCCGCCGTGGCCACCGAAGCCTTGTACAGGACGTTGAAACGGGAGCCGTTAAACGCCGCACCGAGATACAGGTTGTATTTCCCGGGCGCCCGGCCCACGAGGCCGATTTCGGCCAGCGATGGCCGGCCGCAGCCATTCGGGCAGCCGGTGATCCGCAGCGAAATGGCCTCGTCGCGCAAACCGGCCGCCTCGATCTCGGTCTCGAGCAGCGTTACGAGTTCGGGCAGATAGCGTTCGCTCTCCGCCAGCGCGAGGCCACAGGTCGGCAGCGCCACACACGACATCGCATTCAGCTTCAGGCCGCTGGCCCGGTTCGCCGTATCCAGTGTGTAGTGACGAAGCAGCTGCTCGATCCGCGGCCGTTCCGCCGGACTGACGTTGGCGATGATCAGATTCTGATTGGGCGTGAGACGCAGGTCTCCCTGGTGCACGCGCGCGATTTCGCGCAGCGCAGTCCTGAGTTGGTAACCCGGCGTGTCCTTCACCCGACCACTCTGGATGAACAGCGTGAAATGCGCGTTGCCGTTGGCAGTCTCCGTCCATCCGTAACGATCGCCGGAGTGGGTGAATTCAAAACGGCGGGGTGTTTCCAATGCGTAGCCGAGCCGTTTCTCCACCTCCGCGCGAAACCAGGAGAGACCGCGATCCTCAATCGTGTACTTGAGCCGCGCGTGCTTGCGGTCGGTGCGGTCACCGTAATCGCGCTGCACCATCAAGACTTTTTCGGCCACGTCAACCGCTTGACCGACCAGACAGAAACCCATGACATCCGCGAGCCGGGGAAACGTTTCCAGCTGGTTGTGCGACATGCCGAGGCCGCCGCCGACGGTGACATTGAAACCCGCGAGCTTGCCCGCCTCGTCGGTGATCGCGATGAAGCCAAGATCGTGACCGTAGATATCGACATCGTTGCTCGGCGGCACGGCGACCACGATCTTGAATTTGCGCGGCAGATATGTCCGGCCGTAGATCGGCTCGTCCTCGGGTTCGCCGCCGCTGACCAACTCGTCCTCCACCCACAACTCGTGATACGCGCGGGAACGCGGGAGCAGATGATCGCTGATGGCCTTCGTCACGCGCCAGACTTCCTGGTGCACGGCCGACTGGTCCGGGTTGGGATTGCACATCACGTTGCGGTTGACGTCGCCGCAGGCGGCAATCGTGTTCAGCCCGGCGGCGACGTTGATCTGCTGGATCAGCGGGCGCAGATTCTCCTTCACGACGCCGTGAAATTGAAACGCCTGGCGGGTGGTGATCTTGAGGGTCCCGTTCCCGTGCGAGTCGGCCAGCTGGTCCAGCACGAGCCACTGCGCCGGCTGGCAGACGCCGCCGGGCACGCGCACGCGTGCCATGAAGATGAAGGCCTTTTCCCTGCCCTCTTTCCGGCGCTGGTTTCGCACGTCACGATCATCCTGCATATAGATGCCGTGAAATTTCGTCAGCTGGTTGCTGTCATCGGTGATTGCGCCGGTTGAGACATCCGCCAGGTCGCGCAGAATATTTCCGCGCAGAAAATTGCTCTCCGCTTTCAGCTGCTCGTTCTTGTGCAGCGGCTTTTCGGGCAGGGGGGACTTGTCGACGGGGAGGGTCATGCGGAAAGAGGGGAAGATTGGAAATCCTGGATGGGTTCGGCCGGCAGGACGTTTTGCGGACCGGCGGAACGTGGTCCCGCCGCCGGCGGCGGCGAGCCATTCAACAGCGCGTCGTTCAACGCGGCGGCGAGCGTGCCGGCCGCGAGCGGATGGGTGCCCACCAACTCAGAGAAGTGGCAGCGCAAGGGCGGCGAAACCAGTCGGTCCCCGGCGGCCCGGGCAATTTGGACGAGATCGCCGTGCGGTCCCGCGTGCCGGCCCGGCGCCAGAAACAGTGGCGCCACGATCACGTCGCCGCGGTCGAAACCGGGGGCGCCGAACTGGGCGGCCAGCAGCGGCTGACTGTGGCCGTATTCAGCGCCCTCGAGGGACGCGGCCCCCAGCGGACCTATTGCGGAACCGAGTTCGCGTTGAACT
>JBBRCR010000227.1:0-12982 GCA_038204695.1 Opitutales bacterium
AGCCACCTGGTCGGCCAGGCGGTGTGCGACAACATCGATGAACGCCACAAGGCGATTCTGCCGCCCGATGTCTGGGGCGACGGCGAAGCCGAGGGCGTCCGCAAGCGCGCGGCGAAAAAGCTCATCACCGCCGCGAAGGCGGCCCGGGCTTTCTTCAACGCCAAGCCCAGCCGCGGCGACAAGGATGATTTTCCGGCCGTGGTGAACGGGTTCACCGGCTCGAGCATCTGGCATTCGCTCTACGCCTTCCCGCCGACCTCGCAGGAGTATTGGGATGCCGGGTACGCAGATTTCGCCAAACGCTTCGGGCCGATCCTCGACGCCTTTGACAAGGTGAATGTGAACTTCGCACTGGAAGTCCACCCGACGGAAATTGCGTTCGATATCGCGAGCGCGCAGCGGGCGATCGACGCGCTGAAGGGGCACAAGCGTTTTGGGTTCAACTATGATCCCTCGCATCTCGGCTACCAGGGCGTGGACTACGTGAAGTTCATCCGGGCGTTCGGCAGTCGGATTTACCACGCCCACATGAAGGACGTATGGTGGGGCCATGGCGACGGCACGGTCGGCGTTTTTGGCGGTCACGTGAACTTCGGACATCCTGGTCGTTATTGGGATTTCCGCTCGCTAGGGCATGGCGATATCAACTTCGAGGAGATCATCGTCGCGCTGAACGACGTCGGTTACCTCGGGCCGCTCAGCGTGGAATGGGAAGACATTCGGATGGATCGCGAGCATGGCGCCACCGAGGCCGCCGCGTTCGTGCGCAAGATCGACTTCCCCTCGAGCGCCCTCGCGTTCGACGCCGCCTTCGACAAGAAAAATCAGTGACGTGCAGGGCGTGAGGGCCGGACGGGGTAACGGACAGGCGAATACCAGACCGCCGGTTTCGCCTCTCCCCCGTCTCCCCGTCTTCCCCGTCTTCCAAGTCTTCCCAGTCTCCCCCGTCTCCCCCGTCTTCCCCGTCTTCCCCGTCTCCCCGTCTTCCCCGTCTTCCCAGTCTTCCAAGTCTTCCCAGTCTTCCCCGTCTTCCCTTCTCATGAGCACCAAAATTGCCATCATTGGCGCCGGCGGCATGGCCGGCTATCACGCCACCGGATTCCGCCAGGCTGGCGCCGAGATTCTCGCTCTGGCCGACGTCAACAAGGCAGCGGCCGAAAAAGCCGCGGCCCAACACGGGATTCCCCAGGTTTTTGGGGACGTCGCCGAAATGCTGCGCGCGCTGCCGGAATTGGATGCCGTTTCAATTATCGTGCCGAACAAGTTTCACGGCCCGCTCGCCATGGCGGCGCTCAAGGCCGGCAAACACGTGTTCTGTGAAAAGCCGCCCGCCCTCAACGCCCGCGAGGCCATGGCGATGAAGAAGGCCGCGGAACAATCCAAGCGAACGTTGATGTTCAACTTCAACAACCGCGCGCGGCCGGAGAGCTACGCGATGATGGAGTACATTGCGGACGGGGCCATCGGCACCATCAACAGCTGCCAGGCAAAGTGGATTCGCCGGACGGGCATTCCCGGATTCGGCGGCTGGTTCACGAACAAGGCGTTCTCCGGCGGCGGGCCGCTGATCGATCTGCTGCACATGATCGACCTCGGACTGTACTTCATGGGGTATCCGGAACCCGCGCACGTCCTGGCGCGGACCTACCACGACTTCATCACCGACAAGACCTTCAAGGGGCCGTGGGGCATCCCGGATGTCGCGAAGGGCGTGATGGACGTCGAGGCGGCGGCCCACGGATTCATCACGTTCGAGACCGGCCAGTCGATGTCGTTCGGTGTTTCGTGGGCGGAGATGAACAAGCGCGAGGAGGTTTCGGTGACCTTCCAGGGCTCGAAGGCTGGCGGCATGGTGCAGCGGCTGTTCGGGCTCGACGGAATCGACGCGACTGCGATCGACGCGTGCGAACTCTACACGCATGAACGCGGCCGACCCGTGAACCGCAGCATCACCGTGCCGCCCGATGCGCCGATGGGCCGCGTGCGCTCGGCGATGAACTTCATCCGCACCCTCGAAGGCACGGAGAAGCCGCTGAACACGCCGGATCAGGCGGTATCGCTGATGAAAATCATCGACGGCGCCTACAAGTCCGCCGCCACCGGAAATCCGGTGAAGCTCTGATTCGAACCGCACGCGAGTGGATGCTCCCGTTAGCCACCACAAAACAATCCATTCGCTGGCGCTCGCCGCCACGGCCCGCACTCACACGAGTTCACGCGGCGTGCGCGTCGGCGCCGTTCGCCGCCGAAACCGCGGCTACCCCGGAAAATTCACAGCTCCTATGATAACAACCCACACGCTGGGGCAGCCGCCGGGAGTGGCGCCGGTCTTTGACCGGCGTTCCGCCAGTCGGAGACTGGCGCTACGGGCGAAAACGCGCGCACAGGGTGGAAAATTTCCCGGCTAAACGTCGCAGCCACTTGATTCAGTCACACCCATCGGCGTGATTCGCCGGACATTCGCCCTCGTCCCACCGCTCCTATGAAACTCAACCTCAACCGCAAACTTCGCATGGGCATGGTTGGCGGCGGCCGCGGCGCCTTCATTGGCGCCGTGCACCGCATGGCCGCCCGCCTCGATGGTGAAATTGATCTGGTCGCCGGCTGCTTCTCGGCGGATCCGCAAAAATCCCGCGCGTCGGGCGAGGATCTGTTCCTCGACCCGTCCCGCGTTTACGCGACGTATCAGGAAATGGCGGACAAGGAAGCCGCGCTCCCGGCGGAGCAACGCATCGACTTCGTCTCGATCGTCACCCGCAACAACACGCACTTCGCCGTCATCAAGACCTTTCTCGAGGCGGGTTTTCACGTGATCTGCGACAAACCGCTTTGCTTCTCGCTGAAAGAGGGACTGAAGCTCCGCGAGATTGTGCGCGCCAGCGGAAAAGTCTTTGCGCTCACCCACAACTACACCGGTTACCCGATGGTGAAGGAAGCGCGTGAATGGGTGCGCGCCGGCAAGCTCGGCAAGTTGATGAAAATCGTCGTGGAGTATCCGCAAGGTTACGCCATCACCGCGCTGGAAACGGGGAGCACGGGACAGATTTCGAACTGGCGGATGGACCCGTCGGTGTCGGGCCTCTCCAACTGCATGGGCGACATCGGCACGCACGCGCACAATCTCGCGCGGTACATCACGGGGCTCGAGGTGGAGGAAATCTGCGCCGAGCTGTCGACATTCATTCCGGGCCGGCCGCTTGATGACGATGGCAACTGCCTCGTCCGGTTCGCCGGCGGTGTGAAAGGCATCATCTACGCGTCGCAAGTTTCGAGCGGCGAGGAAAACAACCTCAACATCCGCGTGTTCGGCACGAAGGGCTCGCTGCAATGGTTCCAGGAAAATCCGAACGAACTCATCTTCAAGCGAGCGGATTCGCCCCAGGAGGTTTATCGCCGGGGCAATGGCTATGTTTCGGCGGCGGCGCAGGGGGCCACGCGCACGCCGTTCGCGCACCCGGAGGGCTTCATCGAGGCATTTGCGAACGTGTACCGCAGCGCGGCCGTCGCGATCGGCGATGCCGTGGCCGGACGGAAGGCTCCTAAAAACGGATACGATTTCCCCACCGTCGACGACGGCGTGGCCGGCATGGCGTTTGTCGAGACGGCGGTGAAAAGCGGCCGGGCCGGCGCGAAGTGGGTGAAGTTTCCGAAGCTGTAAGATAGTCGCAGCGGGTGGCTGCGTGGCTGCGAGCGCCAGCGAGTGGACTCGAGTGATGTGGGCGACGTGGGAGTCGTTCCACGTTGGGCGATTTCGCGCCCATAAAACGCCCGGGCAAAACGGCCAATCATTCAATCAGCTCACGCGAAGCCGCGAAGCTCGCGAAGGATTCAACCCAGTCATCGGTGTGGCTGCGAGACCGCCAGCGAGTGGAGTGCTGAGCCGCAACTTACGAGAGATTCGGAAAAAGGGGGAAATTCAGGCCAAAAAAATTCCATCCATCCGCAGTTACGAGCGTCAGCGTGTGAAACGCGGAGTTGCAACTGCGGGGAGGTTGGGGCGAGGCCGGGTTCTTGGAGACAGAAGAACTCCCGGAAATTTCCTGCCTGGGCTTTGGATCCACTTGCGGCACGGGTCCGTCACCGCTGCGATACAGCGACTGTCCGTTCGCGAGCTTCGCGCCTTCGCGTGAAACTGTTCGTCAATTGCCGGGCTCGACGTCGACGCCTCGCGGAGGGAATCCAGGCGGAACTGCTCGTCAGGATTCGGAAGGGGCAGGAGAATTTCCGGCGGAAAAATCCATCCATCCAAAGTACCGAGCGCCCGCGCAGCAAACCCGACAATCGTTCAATCATCTCACGCGAAGCCGCGAAGTTCGCGAAGAATTCAGCACTGTCATCCGCCGCATGGCGAACCATCACCACGAGTTCGCCTCGTATCCAGCTGCGCGTGAACCAAATTTCCCCGTCGCGAACTTCGCAGCTTCACGTGAGAAGTGCCCGGCCGATCCGGAAGAGGCAGGAACATTTCGGGTGGAAAGATTTACTGCACCCGAGTGGCTGCGAGCGCCAGCAGTGGAGCGGCGGCCCGCTACGACCGAGAAATTCGCGATAGCTTTCGTCGCGAAGGACGCCGGTCGGAGACTCGGCGCCATTTCAAACTGCCGCGGAGCCCGTTCAACCCTCCGCCCATCGCATCCCCCGCTCCATCCTACACATCAATCACCGGCGGCGGCCGCCCTCCCGCGGGCGCGGTTGACCAATGACCCACGGGATGCGCGGCACCGCAATACGGACACACGGTCGCGCTTTGCTCCGCACCGCAATGCGGACAGATCCCGAGCGTGGAAAAGGGATCGAAGCCGTGGGCGCAATTCTGGCACCGCCACATCGGCCCTCCGGGCGGAGCCTGGTGGCACGCAGGACAGGCGAATCCGCGATGCCGCGGGACACGCTCCAACTTCTGAAGCTCCTTTGCCGCCTTGAGTCCGGCCAGACAACGCTGCCCGATGAATAACGCAATGATGCACGTCCACAGATAGTCCCGCACCACCCGCTCAACCCCGAAGCGTATCACCGCCCAAAGGCCGATGCCGCCAATCGTCGCGAGCCCGATTACCGAAGCGACATAGAGACTGCGGGAGCGGCCGAGTTTGAACCAGAGCAGCGACTGCACGATCTGGCCGCCATCGAGCGGATAAATCGGCAGCAGGTTGAACACCAGCAGCCCCTGGTTGATCCAAAAGATCATGAAGATCAGCCGCGCGAGGTCGGGCTGGCCTTCCAGCCAACCCTGCGTGCTCGCCAGCCACATCGCGCCGAGCAGCGCCGGATAAAGGAGCACATTGACCAGCGGACCGGCGGCAATGCTCCAGAGCACGGCGCCGGGGCGCATCGGCGGGTTGACGTAGGCGATGCCGCCCAGCGGCCACAGGACAATCTGATCCGCGTCGCCGCCGGTCTGGCGGCATGCCAGCACGTGCCCGAACTCGTGCATCAAGACGATGAGGAACAGCGCGAGGTACTCGGCGACGTTCCACCCGAGCGACGAGTAGTGATTCCTCCGATACGCGAGCTCGACGAACGCGATGACAAACCATGACCAGTGCAGGTAGACCTGGATCCCGGCGACGCGGAATAGTCGAAACGAGCCGGATTGGTTGGGCATCATCGTGGAACTGGGTGGGTGTGGCAGCGTGGGAGGCGACGGACGATTGTCGAATGGCGAAGAGCACCACGACGGAAAAGAAAAAGCGCAATCGTGCAACCGGGTTGTGAATCCGCCGGTTTCTCCTACAATCTTATGCCATGAGCCGGGCCTTCGTTCGCGAATCGGATGTCCCGCAGCTGCCCGATTTGCCGCCGCAAGTCTCGCCGCTGCCGGCCGGAGCCAAGAATTACGTCACCGCAGCCGGAGCCGATCGGCTCAAAGCTGAAGCGGCCAAGTTGCTCGAGACCGAGCGGCCGCGCCTCGCCGCGGCGCCGGCGGACGACATCGACGCCAAACGCGCACTGCAATTGCTCGATCAGCGGCTTCGCTATTTGCAGGAGAGCATCCGCACGGCTGAACTCGTTCCGCCCTTCGAAGGTCCGGCCGATATCGTGCGTTTTGGTGCGACCGTGACCGTACACGAGCAGGATGGCACGGAAACCGCGTATCGGATTGTGGGGGTCGACGAGCTGGATATTGATCGCAACTGGGTCAGCTGGCTCTCCCCGATCGCCCGGGCACTCGTGAACGCGCGGCTCCGTGAACGCGTGAAGTTCAGGACGCCTCGCGGCGAGAAGGAGCTGGAGGTCGTGCGGATCGCGTACGAGCCGTAAGGGCGCGCGACTGCATGGGTGGCCGCGAGCCAGTGGCTCCGTGGCTGCCAGCGCCCGCGAATGGATTTTGAGTCTTCAATTCATCTTCATCCACTCGCTGGTGCTAGCCCTGCGCTTGCCCCACAGATTTGCCATCGCGTATGGCGTCGCGCCAAGGGCGCGGTTGACCGGAAGGGCGACTTTCCAGTCGCCCACGACCGGTCGACCGAACGTACTTCGGCGGCAGGAAAGCCGCCGCTCCGGTGCGAATGCCGACGTGCTTGGCCAGAATTGTGGGGCCAGCGCAGTGCTAGCCGCGGGCGCGAATAAACGGGAATTCAAGCGAGGCACTACCTCAGACCCATTCAGCCACAGATTTCACAGATGGGCACAGATTCAGAGCGCTGCCTTCATCTGTGTTTATCTGTGCCATCTGTGGTTGGATTGGGATTGGAAAAACTTGACCTGTTCACAACGAGTTTCGGAGTTCCAGGATTCTCGCGCCTCCGTCACCCCTACTCCACAATTCCACTGCGCAAATACGAATGGCCACCTTCGAGCAGCGACTGGGTGAGCTGGTAGTTTTGTCGATCGTTATTGTGCGATAAGGCGGCGAAACTCGCGGCCACGCGACTCTTCGCGTCGGCCACAAAACACCGCACCAGCTGCTCCAATTCGGCCCGCGAATATTGCGGATCATTCCGCTTCACCAGCGCATCCGCATACAGCGCGGTGGCGGAAATCGCGAACAGCTCCGTCCCGATGTCGACCATCCGGCCGAGCGTCAGCTGCTGCCGCTCGAGCTTCGGCCCGTGTTTTGCCATCGCGTGAAACAATGTCCGCGCCAATCGGCGGCTGGTCTGCGCCAACAGCGACATCGCTTCACCGGCAAACGTGTTCGCGGCGATGCGGGCAATCTTGTCCGCGATCGCCGCATGCTGCCCCACCGGAGCTCCCCACTGCACGCGCGCCGCCGCCCAGTCGCGCGCGTATCCAAGGCAGCGTTTCATCAAGCCGACACACGCCGCCGGAATCGTCAGCCGACCCGTGTTGAGCGTCGTCAGCGCCACTTTCAATCCGCGGCCTTCGCCCCCCACGATCGCGTCGCGCGACACTCTCACGTTGGTGAAGCGAATGACACCGTTGTACAGCGCCCGCAGTCCCATGAACCGGCATCGCGTCACCACCTCGACGCCCGGCGTATCCGTCTCGACGATGAACGCGGTGATCCGGCTCTTCGCGCGGCCACCCGCACCCACTTGGTCGGGCGTGCGCGCCATCACGACGATGACGCCCGCCTTCGTGCCGTTTGTGCACCACAGTTTTTCCCCGTTGATGATGAACCCGCGGCCATCGGAAGTCAGCTCGGCGCGCGTCGTCATCCTGGCGGGGTCCGAACCCACGCTCGTTTCCGTAAGCGCAAAAGCGGAGATCTCGCCGCCGGCAACGCGCGGCAGATATTTTTTCTTTTGCGCCTCGGTGCCGAACAGCTTCACCGGCTGCGGCACGCCAATCGATTGGTGCGCGGACAACAGCGCGGTGAGATTCGCATCCACGCTGCCGAGCAGCATCGCCGCGCGACTGTAATTTACTTGGGAGAGACCGAGGCCACCATACTCCTTCGGCACCTTGATCCCAAACGCACCCATCTGCGCCAGCCGGTTGATCACCTTTTCCGGAATCTCACCGTCGGCGTCGATCTGGTCGGGGTCCACCTCGTCTTTGAGCACGCGAGCGAGTTCGGTGAGAAACGGTTTTCCCGCTTCGATATCGAGCGCCGGCTGCATGGGGAACGGATAGACGTGCCCGAGCGAAAACCGCCCCATGAACAGATCTCCGGCGAAACTGCGATAGGTCGTCGCCGCGCGCGCTGCTTCGGTCAGTTCGAGCGCATCACGCTGCTCGCGGTTCATCTTCGACGTGTCGATGACGCTCGCGGGCTCGGCCTCGCGTTCCGCCGCCGGCGGCTGCTGGCGCGATGTGACGGGGGGGCCGGTGTCGACCGGCAAACCAGAACCGGCCGGCGATTGTTCCGCCGTTTGCTTCGGCCCGGCGTCAGGTGTGATCGCAGTCTTCTTGGAGTGAGGATCGAGAACGACGGGCGCTTTCATGACAGGTGGACCAGATTGAGTATTTGGCCGGCCGCTCAGTTTGTCTGCGCGGTTTGGCGTGGGGTGCCGGCATCTTCCGGGGTGTTGCGCGAACCGGGCAGTGCACCGCGGGAGCGCAGCGGAACATCGACCGACGGTCGCGGCTCAACGGCCCGCAACTCGACGTCGGCCCGGGCGTTTTCTTCCTCACTCCCGGCCGATGGATAAAAGGTGCTCCCGTCACGCGCCATCTGCCACAAACGCCGGCAGGGCGCGAAGTGGGGCGCGGTGTCGCGTGTCAGTTTTTCCAGACGCCGGACAATTTCCACCGCGCCCAACGCGTCGGCGTAACGCAGCGGGCCACCGCGGAACGGCGCCCAGCCGGTTCCCATGATCATTCCGAAATCGACGTCCTCTGGCGTCTCCACCACCCGTTCCTCGAGCACCCGCGCTGCCTCGTTGATCATGATCAAAACCATGCGATCCCGCCGCGCCGAGGCATCCGAAACCCGCGGCTTCGCCGGCTGGAGATACCGCACTTCCGTATTCGGCCGGATGGAATTGCCCTTCATGCCGTGCAGGAAGAAACCACGGCCGGATTTCTTGCCGAGCCAGCCCTTGGCGATCATCTGCTCCAGCGTGTCGTTCATCGGCACCGGATGGGGCAGCCGGCGCTCCAGGTCCTTGGCGACGTGTTGCGCGACATCGAGGCCGACTTCGTCGCAGAGCCGCAGCGGTCCCATCGGCATGCCAAAATCGACCATCAGCCGGTCGATCTCCGCGGCCGGCACACCCTCGGTGAACAGCCACACCGCCTCCACCATATAAGGAAGCAGGATACGATTCACGAGAAAGCCCGGCCGGTCGTTCGCGATCACCGGCAGCTTGCCGATCGACTTAACAAAGTGCAGCGCCGCCGTCAGCGCCGCGGGCGAGGTGCGGGGACCCCGGACGATTTCCACCAGCTGCATCCGGTGCACCGGATTGAAAAAATGCAGGCCCACCAGCCGCTCGGGGCGGGCCAGCACCGACGCAATGGCATCGATCGAGAGAGCCGACGTGTTCGTGGCGAGGATCGTATCCGGTCCGACCGCACGCTCGATTTCGTGAAAAACCTGCTGCTTGAGCTCCAGCTTCTCGAGCGCCGCCTCGATCACGAGGTCGATGTCGGTAAGCGGAACATCGATGTGAACCGGCGTCACCCGGTCGAGCCCGGCGGTCGCCTCCGCGAGCGTGAACACCCGGCGCTTCACGGCATCCGCATACACCTTGCCGATCGCGTGCAGACCGCGCGCGAGCGCATCGGGATGAATGTCCTTCAGCCGGACCGGCAGCCCGCGCGCGCTGATCCATTGCGTGATTCCCGCGCCCATCGTGCCCGCGCCAATCACCGCGACCTTGCGAATACCGGCCGCAGCGGGCGGCGGTGTTGCTGGCGTCACCTGGAGTTTCTTCGCCCGCTCCTGCAGGAAGAAAACGCTCATCAGATTCCGGCACTCGGGGGTGCGGACAAGCTCGAGGAAGGCCGCCTTTTCCCGCGCGAGCCCCTCTGGAACTGGTTCGCCCACGGCCGCCGCGCAGACGTCGATTGCCTTCAAGGGCGCCGGATAATGCCCGCGCGTTTTTGCGCGCACATCACGCCGGGCCTTGGCCGCCACCAGCGTGGTGATGGGCGCGCGGCTCGTCAGCCTCCGCGCGGGTGCGGGTCGTTTGCCGCGGCCGACCAGCCGCCGCGCCGCGTCCAACAGATACTCGGGATAAGTGACGTCGTCCACCAGCCCGAGCTTCAGGGCGGGTAGCGCGGCCAGCGGTTTGCCCGTCAAAATCAAGCCGAGCGCCGCCGGCAGGCCGATCAGCCTGGGCAGCCGCGTCGAACCGCCCCAAGCCGGAATGATGCCGAGCTGCGTTTCGGGCAGACCCAGCTTGGTGGATTTGTCGAGCGAGGCGACGCGCCAGTCACAGGCCAGCGCGAGTTCGAGTCCGCCGCCGAGGCACACGCCGTTGATCGCCGCGACAGATGGGATCGGCAGCCGGTGCAGCCGGTCGAAAACGCCGTGGCCGAGGTCCACGATGTCGCCCAGCATCGTTTCGCTCGCGTTCTTGAACGCATTGAGATCCGCGCCGGCCACGAATATTTTCGGCTTTGCGCTCGCCAGCACGACGCCGCGCAACCCGGTCTCCGTTTCCAAACCGGCGAGGTGCGCATCCAGTTCTTCGAGTGTGGCGCGGTCGAACACGTTCGCCGACGAGCCCGCCCGGTCGAACGTGAGAATGCAGGTGCCATCGGCACTGTTGCTGCGGGTGATGTTCATGATGTGGTCGTCAGGGATGGAGACGAGGGGAAGTCACAGGGCGGAAGGTCATCCGGACGCTTCGCTCACCGGCCGCTCTGCCGCGACGCGGGTGGCGCAGAGGGACGCGCTCCGGCGCCATCGCCGGCCGCAGGAGGGTGAACCGGCCAAGGACGCGTTTCGGATGGTGGAACCGGCGCGCGCCCCGCTCAGCGCGGCCCGCCCTCGAGTGCGGCCCGGAGCCATCCCGGCCGGTTCGTCGCGATGCCGTCCACGCCGTCGCCAACAAGTTGATACGCAGCGTCCGCATCGTCGACCGTCCATCCATACAGCTTCAAACCTGCGGCGGGCGCCAGCCGCACGACTTCGCCCTCGATCGGCCATTGGTAATCGAGATCCACCCGTCCAAGCCGGCCCGCCGTGCCGCCTGTACAAGTCGGGCGATGTCGGCCGACGGACCGGCCGTCTCGCGATCCACAATCCAACAGGCTTCGCCGCAATCCAACGCGCGCTTCGCCTCGCGGGCCGCTTCGAGATTAAACGAAATCGCCACGAGCTCCGCCGGGGCAAAGCCGGTGCGCGCCAGCGCCGGGACCAGCTCCGGTCCGCCTCTTAGTTCGACGAACACGCGCTTGTTCGGAGGGGTCCGCAGCAGGATTTCATCCAGCTCCGGAATCCTCTCGCCGTGAAACCCCGGGTTTTTCCAGCTGCCGACCTCGTGCCGGCGAAGTTCCTCGAAGGTGAGGGCGGCAATTCGCTCCGCCCGTCCGGCGACCCGCAGCAGATCAGGGTCATGCCCCACCGCCAGCGGGTGGACTCGGGGCGCTTTGGCGGGTGGACGCAGCCCGTGCATCCGGCAATCCGATACGCCGCGCAACCCAGCTCTGCGCACGCGCAGCGGGCCAACGCCGCCCTGGCCGCCAAACTGGGTCGGTATTCAAACCCTGGGCGCACGGGTGCGATAAAGGCGGGGTGGACCGGCGTTCTGGCGCCGGCCCACCCCGCAACAACAACACAACCAGCCTTCGTCAGGTGCCTAATCCGACGAAAAATCAAAAAACCGTCTGGGGGTAGACGCTCCGCACAATCGAACCGAAGGTCATCGTGCTCGGATATTTCACGAGGTAACGGTGGGCCCCGAGCGCCATCGCGCGAGCCATCGCCTCGGGTTCGCTCGTATGGGAAAGGATGACAATCGTCAGCGGCGACAGCGTTTTTTGCCCGCGCGCCCATTCCAGGAATCCAAAGCCGCCCAGCCCTTTCATTTTCAGGTCGAGAAACAGCAGCAATGGCGGACGGTGCTTGCCGCCGTTGCTTGTCCGGCGCACGCCACCCAGGAAGTTCACCACTTCCGATCCATCGTCGAACGTAAGAATCGGATTCGGGATGCCCGTCTTCTTAATCGCCCGCTGGATGAAAAACGTGTCGTCGGCATCGTCATCGGCGACGAGGATGGGCGGACAGCCGGGGTCGAAGCGGACCGCGCGTGAGGGAGGCACGTTCACGAGCGACGTCGTGTCTGCGGTCAGGGGTACAAGCGGGTCGGGCGTGGTTACGAGAACACTGGTTTCAGCGGCGTGACTTTCCCTCGGATCGAGATTTTGCATGATTAGGCGGGGTTGGCGGTTGTTGAACTCGCTCAACATATCATCGCCCGGGCATTTCCTCCGTTAGGTGAAGACCCACCCCGTTCTGGGGCAGAGGGGCCGTAAAGCGCGGGCCCCTCTGACGGCTCACCGCTGAGGGTGGGTGAATCACCCATCCGGCATGGGTTGGAAAGGGGCGGGCGCGGGCAATACCAACGTGGACGGAGCTCCGCCCGGCGCGGGCCACTCGTCCGCGCGTGCTAGGATTGGGAATACGCTTCGATGAGGTCAGTCCCGGAGCCGCCGGTCGGCTGCCAGTGCCCCGCCGCCCCGCTCTACACCGGGATCAAACCGCCGTCGCGGCGGATGCCGGGGGGCGGTTCCATGGCGCTCACCACTTTGGCGCGAGCCTGCTTCAACGTATCGAATGCCGCGATCACCGCGCTGTCCGGCGTGCGATTGTCTTCGAGAATCTGGAGCGCGGTGTCGAGAGAGGTGAGGAGTTTCTGATAATCGTGGGCGTTCACGGCCGCATCCTACCAGTGCCGCCGTTCCGGTGCCTACCGTGGTTTCCCTACTCTCATGGGCGGCGAACCCGCCACGAAAGGGCAGGGAAATTCCTCCCCCTCGGCTTCCCGGCGCCCACGGAAACTAATGTGAGCCAGAACCCGCAGATATGCCGCAATTTTGGGCGCGTTTCGGATCTACAACTCGCGGGGATCGAATTTGATCTTACGCTTTGCACTCCAGGCCAACCGAGCCGGACCCAAAAACC
>JBBRCR010000228.1:0-12957 GCA_038204695.1 Opitutales bacterium
GCCTGTCCGGCCGGTTCGTTCATCGCTTCATCGCCGGCGATCGCAACCGACGGGACGATTTACGTGGGTGCCGATTCAGACCTCGTTGCCGTGAGCCCGGATGGCACGATCAAATGGACGTATCCGGCTGGCGATTGGGTCGATTCGTCGCCGGCGATCGGCCCCGACGGCACCCTCTATTTCGGTTCCTGGGATGCCTATGTGTATGCGGTGCGGCCCGACGGTTCGCTGAAATGGCGCTATGCAACGAACGACGACGTCGTGAGCTCACCGGCCGTGGCGGCGGACGGGTCCGTGTATATAGGCTCACGTGACGCCAATCTATATGCCCTGACGGCGGCGGGCGCACTGAAGTGGCGCTTCGATACGCGAGACATGGTTGAAGCTTCGCCCGTGTTGGCGCCGGATGGAACCGTTTATGTCACTTCGGCTGCCGGGCGTCTATTCGCGTTCACCTCTGATGGCGCGGAGAAGTGGCGTTACCCGGCGGCGTCGGCCGCTGCGCTGAACGCAATCTACTCCTCACCTGCGGTCCGCGCAGATGGCTCGATTGTATTTGGTTCGAGCAACAACGCCGTGTATGCGGTCCGCGCCGACGGAGCGCTGCTCTGGCGCACGACGATTGGCGATTGGAGCGACTCTTCGCCGGTGGTCACGGCCGATGCGATCTATATAGGAGCGGCGGACAAGAGACTCTATGCGCTGAACAGTGCCGCGGGCGCTCTGGCCACGGATTGGTCGCAGTTTCATCGCGATGCGCGTCGAACCGGCTGGCAGCCGCTCGGGGCGGTGCCGAATACGAGCGGGCGTTTGATTAATCTTTCGGTGCGCACCACGGCGGGTGCCGATGCGAATACATTGATTGTTGGTTTCGTCGTCGGGGGCTCCAGCGCACGTTCGCTGCTGGTGCGCGGAGTCGGGCCGACGCTGACGGCGTTTGGCGTCACCGGAGTGCTCCCCAATCCACGGATTACCGCCTTCGCGGGTGACGTAATCATGGCTGAAAATGACGATTGGGGGACGGCGGTGAACGTGAGCAGCATTCGCACGATCGCAGCCTCGGTCGGTGCGTTCGCGCTGCCGGAGAATAGTTTGGATGCCGCGCTGCAACGCGATTTTCCCGTGCGCGACTACACGGTTCAGGTGGCGGGCGCTGGCGGCACGACTGGCGTGGCGTTGATGGAAGCCTACGATTCCGGTGGGGGATCAGGCGCGCGCTTGATCAATCTTTCGGCGCGCAGCTCCGTCGGCACCGGTTCGGGTGTTTTGTTCGCCGGGTTCGTGGTGAGCCAGAACGCGCGCGCGGTCTTGGTGCGAGGAGTGGGACCCGGTCTCGCTGCGTTTGGCGTACCCGGTACGCTCGTGAACCCGCACCTGAAGATTTTCCGCGACACGCAACTGTTCGCGGAGAACGACGACTGGACGGCGTCCACGACTGCGGCGACGATGGCGGCGACGGCCGCGCGCGTGGGCGCGTTTGCGCTGCCCGCGCGCAGTTCGGACGCGGCGTTGCTGCTGACGTTGCCCGCGGGCGCTTACACGGCGCAGGTGTCAGGGGTGAACAACGGCACGGGTGTGGCGTTGGTCGAGGTGTACGAGATTCCATGAGCCGGGTGGCGCGCGGCGCCAGCGTTTCACGTGGTTGCGGCATCCTGCCGCAGATGGAGCAAAATCCGTGCGCGGAGACCAGTTTTTCCATGTCGGATTGACGGACGGGAAAAAATTGACGACAGAATGGGCCTGCTCCTGGCCAGCATCCCCCCGCTGGCGACCCTCCCTGCGGCATGATCATCAACCTACCGTGGCACACGCGTGCCGCTGCGCTCTACCTTTTGGTCGCCGGCATCGTATTCGCCGAGCCACCACCACCGGCGATCGGCGAGTTCGTCGCGCAGCACTGCGCGGACTGCCATGATGGCGACGAGGAAAAGGGCGGCCTTGATTTTGCGGCACTGAGGTTTTCGCCGACGGAGCCGAAGAATTTTGCGACGTGGTTGAAGGTCCATGATCGCGTGCGTGCCGGCGAGATGCCGCCGAAGAAACGGGAGCGGCCCGAACCGGCGGAGTTGCAAGCGTTCCTCGGCGTGCTGTCGTCGAGCCTTGCGACCGCCGAGCGGCAAACGATCGCGCGCGAAGGCCGTGCCACGCAGCGCCGGCTGAACCGTTACGAATATGAGAACGCCCTGCGCGATCTGTTGCATGCTCCTTGGCTGCAGATCCGCGACTCGTTGCCGGAGGACGGCGAGGCGCATCGGTTCAACAAGAGCGGTGACGCTCTCGACATCTCGCACGTGCAAATGGCGCGTTATCTCGCCGCGGCGGATTATGCGTTGCGACAGGTCGCGGCGAAACAGGTCGAGCGGCCGGAGACCAAGGTGACGCGTTACTACGCGCGTGAGCAACGGAGCTATATAGGACCAATGAAATTCGGGGTCTTCAACACCGCGCCGGAGCGGGCGACATTTCCCGTGCTCGGCTTCGCTGGCCAGCCAGACGTCCGCGCAGGCAAGGCGCCGCCGACCGTGGGAAGCGCGGACCCCGAAAAGCGGGAACTCGAGGCGGTCGGCGTCGTGGCAGGCGCCTATGAACCCTTGGAGCCGAAGTTCAGCGGATTCAAAGCGCCCGTCGCAGGACACTATCGGATTCGGCTGAACGCATTCTCGGTGTGGGTTGGTCCGACCAAGCCGATGCCCGGCAAGCCCGACCGCTGGTGGATTCCGGATCTGGACGACGTGTCGCGCGGGCGTCGCTCCGAGCCGATCACGGTGTATTCGGAAACGCCGCCACGCCAGTTGCGGCACCTTGGCAAGTTTGACGCCACCAACGAGCCCGCGGTGCACGAACTCGACGTGTGGCTTCTGGCGGGAGAAACGATTCGGCCCGACGCCGCGCGTCTCTTCCGTTCGCGGCCGGGCGCGGGTCGCTGGCAGAATCCGCTGGCGGAAAAGGACGGGCAGCCGGGCGTCGCGTTCCGCTGGCTCGAAGTGGAAGGGCCGCTGGATGGTGAATGGCCCACGAAAGGCCACCGGCTGCTCTTCGGCGATTTGCCGATGAAGCAGTCCGACGCGGGTATCGACGTTGTCAGCGCCGATCCGCAGCGCGATGCCCGGCGGCTGCTCCATGGCTTCATGCAACATGCGTATCGCCGTCCGGTCGCCGAGATCGAGGTGGACCGTTTCGTGCCGGTGGTGAACGCAATCCTGAAGTCGGGCAGCGGATTTGCTGACGCGATGATTGGCGGGTACACGTCGGTGCTGTGCTCGCCCGAGTTTGTGTGCGTGGCGGAAAATCCAGGGAAGCTCGACGACCATGCGGTCGCCTCGCGGCTGGCGTTCTTTCTCTGGAATTCGCCGCCGGACGCCGAACTCCGCGGGTTGGCGTCGCAGGGCCGGCTGCACGAATCCGAAATGTTGCGACGGCAGACGGAGCGGTTGCTGGATGACCCGAAGTCGCGTCGGTTCGTCGATGCGTTTCTCGATTACTGGCTCGATCTGCGGCGGATGGTCGCGACGGCGCCCGATTCCACGCTGTATCCAGATTATTACCTCGATGACTTGCTGGCAGAGTCGGCGCTCGAGGAGACGCAGCAGTTTTTCGCCGAACTCATCCGACGCGACTTGCCGGCGCGTCACCTCATCGCCTCGGATTTCGCGATCATCAACGAGCGGCTCGCCGCGCATTACGAACTGCCGCCGATCGAAGGCGTCGCCCTGCGCCGGGTGGCATTGCCGCCGGAGAGTCCGCGCGGCGGCCTGCTGACCCAGGCGAGCGTGCTGAAGGTGACGGCCAATGGCACCACGACGTCTCCCGTCCTGCGTGGCGCCTGGGTCATGGAGCGGGTTCTGGGCCAGCCCGTGCCGCCGCCGCCGGCGAGTGTCCCGGCGGTCGAGCCGGATATCCGCGGATCGGTTACGATCCGTGAACAGTTGGCCAAACATCGTGACCAGCAAAGTTGTGCGACCTGCCACGAGAGAATCGATCCACCCGGTTTTGCGCTGGAGAGCTTCGATGTGATGGGCGGCTGGCGCGAACGTTACCGCGGCGTCGCGGACGGCGCCACGCCGCATCCCGGGATTGGCCGCGGCGGCCAGAAATTCGCCTTCCACCTGGCGCAACCGGTCGACGCCACGGGGCAGTTGCCGGACGGCCGGGCTTTCACCGACATTCGCGAATTCAAGCGGCTGCTGCTCGAAGTCGAGCCGCAGGTCGCCCGCAACCTGGCCGGGCAATTCATCGTTTTTGCGACGGGTGCGCCGGTGCGATTCAGCGACCGGGCGCTTGTGGAGCAAATCCTCCAGCGCACGGCGAAAGGCGGCCATGGCGTCCGTTCCCTCATTCACGAAATCGTGCAGAGTGAGCTGTTCTTGAACAAGTGACCCTCGTCGTCTTCGAACCTGCGAACGCCAGCCCATTCGCGCACGATCGCCCGCTCCACCTCTTACCCCGCCCATGAAAAACCACTCCACTCACCCACGGCTCGGCTCGTTTGTCGCCACGCAACGCCAGCTGTCGCGCCGGCAGTTCCTGCGCGGGGCGGGCATCGTGCTCTCATTGCCGATGCTCGAGTCGATGCTGCCGGCGTTTGCGCGCGGAGCAGAAGCAGGATCGATGCAAGGAGCCGGGACGGGTGGAAAGCCGCGCCGGATGCTCGCGATCTGCAACAATCTTGGGCTGTTGCCGGACCAGTTCTTTCCGCAGCAGACCGGTCGTGGATATGCGCTGTCGCCGTACCTCGAGCACCTCAAGCAACATCGTGACGACTTCACCGTGTTCAGTGGCGTGTCGCATCCCGATGTGGACGGCGGGCATCCGGCGGACATTTGTTTCCTCACGGCGGCACCGCATCCCGGCAGTGGTGGATTTCGCAATACGATCTCCCTCGATCAATATATAGCCGAGCGCATTGGCCACCAGACGCGTTTCCCCTCGCTCACGCTCGGCGTCAATGTCCAGCAGGGCACGCGCAGCCTTTCGTGGACGGCTTCCGGCGTGCTCATTCCCTGCGAGGAAAAACCATCCGACGTGTTCCGCCGGCTTTTTGTGCAGGGCACGCGCGCGGAGGTGGACGCGCAGATGCGCAAGCTGGCGCAGGGCCAGAGCATCCTCGATGCGGTGGCGGGGCAGGCGAAGGATCTTCAGCGCAGCGTCGGCGCGCGGGACCGCGATCGGCTGGATCAATATTTCACCAGTGTCCGCCAGCTCGAGCAGCAGATGGAAATGGCGAAGGCGTGGGAGCAGCGGCCGAAGCCCCGCGTCGAGGTGCCGGTGCCGCTCGATCCGTCCAGCCCGCGTGAATACATGCAGAAGGTGAAATTGATGTATGACATGGCGCGGCTCGCGTTCGAGACGGATTCCACCCGCTCGGTTGCCCTGTTGCTGGACAGCGTCAACTCGCCGGCGATCGATCTGGGGGAGGACGTGAAGATCACGGATGGTTATCACAATCTTTCGCACCACGGACGCTCGGACGCGAAGATCGGGCAGCTGAAGGCGATCGATCAATGGCACATGAAGTTGCTGGCGGAACTCTTCAGCGAGTTGAAGGCCGTGCGGGAAGACGGTGAGACGCTGTTCGATCGAACGATGGTTCTTTACGGGTCCAATCTGGGCAATGCGAACACGCACGTGACGACGAACCTGCCCACGCTGTTTGCCGGCGGCGGCTTCCGCCATGGCCAGCATCTTGGATTTGACCCGACGCAAAATTACCCGCTGCCCAATCTGTTCGTTTCGATGGTGCAGCGGATGGGCATCGATGCGGACCGTTTTGCCTCGTCGACCGGCACGATGCGTGGGCTGGACCTGGCGGGTGCCTGAGCGGAGTCGTGGTCGCTCGGGTTCCGCGACGATTCGCGGCGGCAGCTTCCACTTTGGCGTTGCGGGCGCGCCCCTGCGTCGCGGCAATCGGCGCCACCATGGAGGGCCTGAAAACGCGTGCATTCGCCGGTCATTCGGCGGAGCGCGGACTTCACCCGCTGTGGATGGTCGCGGCCATCGTGGCGGCCACCTTCAGCGCGTACCTGCCGGCGCTGAACGCGGGGTTCATCTGGAACGACAGCGATTATGTCACCGCGCGATCGTTGCGCTCCGTCGAGGGACTGGCGCGCATCTGGTTCGAACTCGGTGCGACCGAGCAATATTATCCGGTTCTACATAGCGCGTTCTGGCTGGAGCACCGGCTGTGGGGGGATTCGCCGGTGGGCTACCATGTGCTCAATATTCTATTGCACGCGACCGCGGCATGCCTGCTCGCGGCAATCGTGCGGTCGTGGCGGGGGGGCGGGGCCACCAGCGGGGAGGTCGGCGCGGCACCCTCCAATTCATCGGCGGTGGTTGCCCGGCCGGCGCGGGCACCGCGCGATTGGAACGCGGTGGCGTGGCTGGCCGCCTTCATTTTTGCGCTGCATCCGGTCTGCGTCGAGTCGGTCGCCTGGATTTCCGAGCAGAAGAACACGCTGTCGCTCGTCTTCTTCCTGCTCGCGGCGCTGGCGTATCTTCGTTTCGACCGGACGCGAAGCACGCGGCTGTACGCGGGCGCCACCCTGCTGTTCGGGCTCGCGTTGCTCAGCAAGTCGACCACGGCCACGCTGCCTCCGGCGCTCCTGGTGGTATTCTGGTGGCGGCGTGGCCGGCTGGAATGGAGGCGGGACGTGCTGCCGCTCGTCCCCTGGTTCGTGCTCGGCGCGGCCATGGGGCTGCTTTCGGCGTATGTTGAAAAAGAATACATCGGGGCCAAGGGCTCGGAGTTCGCGCTCAACGGATGGCAGCGCGTCCTGCTGGCGGGACGCATCGCGTGGTTTTACGCGGGCAAGCTGCTCTGGCCCGGGGAGCTGATCTTCATCTACCCGCGGTGGCGGCTGGACCCGGCGGACGCCTGGCTGTGGTTGTATCCTCTGACCGCGCTGGCGTGCGTCGCGGCTCTTTGGCGGCTGCGCGGCTGTTCGCGAGCGCCGCTCGCGGCGGTGCTGTTTTTCGGTGGCTCGCTCTTTCCGGTGCTCGGATTTTTCAACGTTTACGCGTTCGTGTATTCGTTTGTCGCGGACCACTGGCAGTATCTGCCCAGCCTCGGATTAATCGTGTTCGGTGCGGCGGCGCTGAGCGGCGGACTCGCGGGCGCGGGGCCGTGGCTGCGTCGAGGAATTCCGGTGCTGCTCGTCGCGGCGCTCGGCGTGCTGACCTTTCAACAGAGCCGGATGTATGCCGACATGCGGACGTTTTATCGCACGACCCTGGAGGGAAACCCGACCGCGTGGATGGCGCACAACAATCTCGGCAACCTGATGCGCGAGGACGGCCGGCTCGACGCGGCCATCGCGCATTTTCAGGCGGCGCTGCGGGTTCGGCCTGACCTGACGAAAGTTCACAACAACCTGGCCAATTGCCTGCACCAGTTGAAGCGGCCGCAGGAGGCGATCGAACATTTCCGCCGCGCACTCGAGATTGAGCCGGATTACACGGAGGCGCACCACAACCTTGGCCGGGTGCTGCGCGAGACGGGAAATCAGCGGGAGGCGCTCGCGCATCTGCTGAGAGCGGTGCAACTCGATCCCGATGATCCGGATGTCCGCAATAATCTGGGGATGGTGCTGCGCGACCTCGGGCGGTTACCGGAAGCGATTGCCCAGTTTGAACGCGCCTTGCGCGACCACCCCGCATCTTCGCCGGCCCACCTGAACCTCGCGCTCACATTTTCGATGATGGGGCGGGACGCCGAGGCGAGGGAGCATTATCGCGAAGCGCGGAGGCTGAATCCGAAAATTCCGGCACTGCCGGGCATGTGAGGCGATGTGAGATCCGCGGTGCGTGAATGATGCCGCAGCCGTGGCGGCGAGCGTCCGCGAGTGGATGGGGGAAGACACATAAGACTGGTAAGACATGGAAGACGGCGAAGACCCGAACCACTCGCTGGCGTTCGCAGCCACGTAGGAACCGCTTGAACTCACTTCGGGCCGACGCGAACGTAGCGTGCGTGTCACTTTCCCGGAGCAAATCCCCGAAGTCGCCCGCGGCTCCGCCGAGCCGCTGCGGGATCATCGCGGCCGCGGCCGTGCTGGTGGCGCTGGTGGCGCTCGCGTATTTCCGATCACTGCAGGGCCAGTTCATCTGGGACGACGATCTGCATGTGACGGCCAATCCCACCATCGTGGGACCGCTTGGGCTGAAGGAGATTTGGACGACGGCGCGGGCGAACTACTTCCCGCTGGTCCTCACGAATTATTGGGTGCAGCACTCGTTTTGGGGGTTGAACCCGGTGCCGTACCATGTCGTCACCACAACGTTCCATGCGTTCGCCGCACTCCTCTTATGGCGCGTGCTGCTCGCATTGGGCATTCGCGGCGCATGGCTCGGCGCCGCACTCTGGGCGTTGCATCCCGTGCAGGTGGAGTCGGTCGCCTGGATTTCGGAACTTAAGAACACGCAGTCGGCTGTGTTTTTTCTGGCGGGCATCTGGTGCTGGATCACGTGGCTGCGGCCTTCAGTGGCTGCGAGCGCCAGCGAGTGGACCGCACGCCAGCCACTCGCTGGCGCTCGCAGCCACGCACCCGGAGAATCTGCGGCCAGTAGCCGCCGCTTCTATTTTTTGGCGCTCGGCTTTGCCCTGCTCGCGATTCTCAGCAAGCCGTCAACAGTGATGCTGCCGGTGGCGCTGGCGCTTTGCACGTGGTGGATGGGTGGCCGCATCGATTGGAAACATATCCGAGCGCTCGCGCCATTTTTCCTGCTCTCGATGGTGGCGGCGGCCTGGACGATTTGGGAGCAGAAGTTCCATTCCGGCGCGAGCGGATCGGAGTGGGATCAGACGTGGCCGGAGCGCTTCGCGATCGCCGGACGCGTCGTGTGGTTTTACCTCGGGAAGCTCGCCTGGCCGGAGCCGCTCATCTTCATCTACCCGCGCTGGGCGATTGATGGAGCTGACTGGCTCGGAAATGTCCCGCTCATGGCCGCGGCGTTTGGCCTCGGGTGGCTGGGGTTGAAACGCCATGGCCGCCTTCGGCCGGTGCTGTTCGCGACGGCTTTTTTTGCGGCGTTGTTGTTTCCCGTGCTGGGCTTTTTCGATGTGTACTTTTTTCGGTACTCGTTTGTCGGAGATCACTTTCAATATCTCGCCAGCATGGGCCCGCTGGCGCTCGTCGGTGCGGCCGTGACGCAACTCCCGAGGCGGGCCGGGTTTCCCGTTGCGGCCCTCACGCTGGTGGCGCTCGGGCTGCTCACCTGGCGGCACAGCGGCATGTTTCAGAACAAGGAGATTTTGTGGCGGCACACCGTGGCGCTTCATCCCGAGTGCCGGATGGCATGGCTCAATTTGGGAGACACGTATTCGCGGCAACAGCGCCACGAGGAGGCGATCGCCGCGTTTGAACGCGGTCTCGCGATCGAGCCGAACGATGCATCCGCCCATAACGATCTTGGATGTGAACTCGTGTTGGTGGACCGCGTGCAGGAAGGTTTTTCCCATCTCGCGCGCGCCGTCGAACTCAAGCCGATTGCCGAGCATCATGCGAACTTGGGGAATGCCTTGCGGAAGCTGGGCCGCGTGCCCGAAGCGATCCGCCATTATGAACGCGCACTCCAGCTCGAGCCGGATCACGCCTCGGCCCACAACAACCTCGGCGCGGAGCTCGCGGAGGCGGGCAAATTCGAGGACGCACTTCGGCATTTCGAAATCGCGTTGCATGCCCGGCCAAATGACTCGGCCACACACGAGAACATCGCGAATGCGCTGCGGCATTTGGGACGTGTCCAGGAAGCGCGGTCTCATGTCGACACGGCCCTGCGGCTCGAACCCGGCAGCCCGCTCGCCCTCAAGCTTCTCGCCGACATCCTGTTTGCATCGGGCAAGGGTGATGAAGCGTTCGCCGCGCTGGAAAAGGGGGTGAAGCTCGCTCCGGACCGGCCGGATGCGCACAACCATCTCGGGGCGGCGCTCGCCAAGGCAGGGCGGCTGCCGGAGGCAGTGAAGTCGTTTCAGGCGGCGGTTCAATTGCAGCCGCGCTTCACGGTGGCCCGTTTGAATTTGGGTATGGCTCTCTGCCGGCTGTCCCGGTGGGAGGACGCGATCCCGCATCTCGAAGCCGCGCTCGGCGCGCGATCAGACTTGCCCGAGGTGCAGGCGCAACTCGCCGTCGCGCTCGTCAACAGCGGCAGGCTGGAGTCCGCCGTCGCGCCCTTCGAGCAGGCGCTGCGTTTGAACCCCTATTCCGTCGAACTGCACCAGAACTTTGGCCAGTTGCTGCGCGCACTCGGCCGAAATCGCGAGGCGTTCGAACATATGGAGGAGGCGGCCCGCTTGCAGCGGGAGCAGCCGCGCCGACCCCGTCCCTGAACGTGTGGCCTGAAATGAATCCACCCTCCCGGTCGAAACCAGTCCGCCGCGAAATTTACGCGATCTCGGCGACTGGCTGAGAAAGGTTTCGGAGGGTAAACGAACTCGCACCATCCGTTGGGGCCGGCGCAAGATTCCGTCAATTGAGTCGCGTGACCACCACCGCCTGCCGTTTTTCCCTTTCCGAGTGCCGGTTGACCAAGCCAGGCGAACTGCATTGGCCTCGTTCGTGTGCACTGAGCAATGTTTGCGCGGGCTAAGTCAACCGATGCGTAGCGATCCGGGTGGGTGTGTTGGCACTATAAGAAACTGCCCCTGCAAGCACCGCAAGTCCGACCCTGTCCGTTGACCCTAGCACCAAATGAAAGCGCCATCTGTTAAATTTATCACCTTCGGTTTCCAGCTGATCGCGTGTTGGCTGGCAACAATTGTCGCCGGCGTGTTGTGGGCTCAATCCGTTCCCACGGGCACGGTTACTGGTCGCGTATATAATCCCTCGAGCGGCGAATACGTCCGCAATGCCGAGGTGCGACTCGAGGGCACGAGTGAGCTTACCTACACCGAAAACGACGGCACATTCCAGTTCAGTCGAGTGCCGGCTGGTACGGCTACGGTGACCGTGAGTTACTCGGGCTACAGCACGGCGCGCGAAACGTTCAGCGTCACGGCGGGACAGACGGCGGTGCGCGAAATCAACCTCATCAGCACCAGCGCGGCGAAGGTGTCAGATGATGTGATCAAGCTCCAGGCCTTCACCGTTTCATCCGAGCGCGAGGGCAACTCCAAGGCCATCATGGAGCAGCGGCGAAACATGGACATCACGACCTCGGTCGCCTCCGACATCTTCGGCGATGTGACGGATGGCAACGTGGGCGAGTTCCTCAAATACCTGCCGGGCGTCGACCTCGACTACGTTGAATCCGAAGCGCGTGGACCCCGGTTGGGTGGCATGGAGGGCCAGTATGTCGGCATCACCTTCGACGGTGTTCGCACCGCGAGCGCGGATGCGAATCGCGGCGGCGGCGATGCCTCGCGCGCAACGAGCTTCGAGGGTTTTTCGATCACTAGTATCGAATCAATCGAGATTTCCCGGACCCGGCGGCCCGAATCCGACGCGGATGCACCGGCCGGTACGATCAACATGAAGACGCGACGCGCCTTCGACTACAAACGGCGCCGGATCGACTATAATTTCAGCATCAACACGAATTCCGAGGAGTTTACGGTGTATAAGACGCCGGGTCCCAACGACGGGATGAACTACAAGTGGAAGCCGAACCTGTCGCTCCAGTATTCGGAGTCGTTCTTCGACCAGCGGTTCGGCGTCCTGTTGGGCGTGAGCCGGGCGAATTCGTATACCGAACAATATTCGTTCGACATGGGCCTGAATCGAAATCCGACCGCGGCCGATCCGCGGCCCATCGTGGTCCGATCGATTAACTTCAAGGACGGGCCGAAGTTCATCCTCAAGGATGCGATGACGTTTACAGCCGACTTCAAGGCGACCCGGCGACTCGTCCTGTCGTTCAACGCAATCTACACGTACGCCGAGGGCGATTTCTGGAATCGCAATTTCAACTTCGTCGCGGCGAATGATAATGCGAACGTGAACAATGGCCGGTCCCGGGTCGAGGGCGACGGCCTGCTGACCGTAATCGGAACGCGAGCCTCCAGTGGCAGCGTCAACAACGTCGCGCAAATGAACAACGCGGGCGGAACGTCCACGAAGCTCACCTATACGCGCACCTTCGCCCCGAAATTCGAATACAAGCTCGATGATTGGACTATTGATGGGCTGTTCTCGTTTTCCAAGTCGGTGAACAATTACGACGCACTGGAGCGCGGGTTCTCCGAATCCGAGACCCTCAACGTGCCCAGTAGTTTTGTGGCGACCCGTCCCCACCTCGAATCTTGGGAATGGCAGATCCGGCAGACGTCCGGCCCGGATTGGTTTAATCTGGCGAACTGGAATGGAGGAACGCGGGTGGAGAACTCCGGACGCGTGTGGACGACGGAAATCTGGACCGGTCAGGCAAACGCGAGTTGGGCGGTGCCGTTCATGCGCCGTTTCCCAACTATCATGAAGTTCGGGGGCAAGTGGAAAGAAGAGAGTCGCGACAACAATGACCTCAGCAACTGGTTTATCTGGCGCTATGTGGGCCCGGGGGGCGATGTTCTGGCCAGCCGAAATGCGAGCACCGGTGCGCCCACGTTTACGACGACTGGCAGCTGGGCCAATCTTGGTTTTATTTCACCTCATCCGTTCGACACCGGGACGACCAACGCGCTGACGGTATTTAATATTAACGGGGAAAAGGGCATGCCGCCACGGGCCGATCGGATCCAGATCGGAAACCTGTTCCGTGCGCACCCGGAATTATTCGAACACGCCTCCACGCCCGACAACTACTACAATTCGGTCATCACCGAAAAAACGGATTTCCGCGAAACCGTCACCGCCGGCTATGGTCAGGCCGATATTCGGGTCACTTCGAAGTTGAGAATGCTGGGCGGCGTTCGGTTTGAAAATACGCAGAACGCATTCAACGAATGGGACCCAAAGCTCCGGGACGAGGTGGTGGCCGCCGGTTATCCGGTCAACACGTCGGGCCGCTCCACCTCGTACGCCGGTC
>JBBRCR010000229.1:0-12938 GCA_038204695.1 Opitutales bacterium
GCGCTACTTCGAACAAGCCGTTAGACGTGCCGAGATCGGTGTACCTGCCGCCGCGCCCTGCGCTCGCAGCCACGGTGATCGGGGCACAAGCTCGTGTGTTGGATCGTGTAGCGCCGTGTCTCTGACCGGCGGCTCGAAATGGGAATCGTGATGTCATTCATCACCAATGGACAGACCTCCACTCGCTGGCGCAGCCACTACGAAGGTCCAGTGTTTCGATTGCGACAAGCCCGCCGGTCGGAGACACGGCGCTACTTCGAACAAGCCGTTAGACGTGCCGAGATCGGTGTACCTGCCGCCGAGCCCTGCACTCGCAGCCACGAGGATCGGGGAACAAGCTCGAGTGTTGGATCGAGTAGCGCCGTGTCTCTGACCGGCGGCTCGAAATGGGAATCGTGATGTCATTCATCACCAATGGACAGACCTCCACTCGCTGGCGCTCTCGCGGCCACACTATCGAGCGCGCGAAACTCGCAGCCATACGCCCGCTCAACTCATCGACGGATAACTCCCGAGCCACTTCACCATCGGACAGAACGTCTTCAGTTCCGATATGGCCGCCTTCATGTTCGGGTCATCGTAATGCCCCGTCACATCGAGAAAGAAGTAGTAGTCCCACGGCCGCTTCTTGCTCGGCCTCGATTCGATCTTCGAAAGATTCACGCCGCGCTCCGCGAGCGGCATCAACATCTTCAGCAACGCCCCCGAATGCGACGCGGCCTCGTCGCCGAGCGAGACAAGAAGGCTGGTCAAATCCTTGCCGTTGCCGACCGGGCCCGATGGCTTCCGTCCCAACACAAAAAAACGCGTCGTGTTGTCCGCCTTGTCCTGAATGTTCCGCTCCACGATCGGAACACCATAATGCTCCGCCGCGAGTTCACCCGCGACGGCGGCGCTGGCCGGCTCGTCCTTCACCATCTGCACCGCCCGGGACGTGCTCGGTGCATCGATCAGCTGCGCGTGCGGCAAGTGGCGCTGCAACCAATGCCGGCACTGCGCCAGCGCCTGATCTTTTGAATACACGCGCCGGATTGCCTCCAGCGATGAGTTCGAGATCAGCGCATGATTGATTTCGAGGTAAATCTGCGCGACCACCTTCAGATCGCTTTCAACGAAGCTGTCGAGCGCCTCCCGCACCGAGCCTTCCGTCGAATTCTCGATCGGAATGACCGCATAGTCCGTCTCCCCCTTTTCCACGGCCGTGAAAATGTCGCTGACCGTCGGCATCGCGTGGTAATCGACGCTCGCACCAAATTTTTTCAGCGAAGCCGCGTGGGTGTTGCTCGCCTCCGGCCCGAGATAGGCAATCAACAGCGGTTTTTCCAGCGCGATGGCGGCTGACATGATTTCGCGGTAAATGGCCCGCAACGCCTCGTTCTTGATCGGGCCCTGGTTTTGCGTGATGACCTTGCGCATGACGGCATCCTCGCGCTCCGCCACGTAAACTTGTCCGCCCGCGCTGCGTTT
Organism: Opitutales bacterium; assembly: GCA_038204695.1. Classification (GTDB taxonomy): domain Bacteria; phylum Verrucomicrobiota; class Verrucomicrobiia; order Opitutales; family Opitutaceae; genus ER46. The sequence goes on from JBBRCR010000229.1 coordinate 1,468, forward strand.
CAGTTTTCCAATCTCGGCTGCCAGCGCCAAGCGCTGGTTCAGTAGTTCGACCAGTTCACGGTCGAGCTGGTCAATTTTTTGGCGTATCGGCTCCAGTTCCATGGTCACCTTTGCGTCGGTTCATCGTTGGGCTGCGATTCCTGGGGAGCGACCGCGTCCACTGCGGCCGCACCGGGTTCATTTCCCGGATGGAATGATTCACCAGTGGGTGCTTCGAGCGGCAATTGCTCGTCGGCCAGGCCCATGTCGGTGTCGCTCGGCGCATGCGCATTTGAACTGTTTTTCAGCCAGTCGTCGATCTGGCGGGAGGAAAGGACATCCGATGCCGGCAGTTCATCGAGCGATTTGATGCCGACAAATTCCAGGAACTGGTCGGTGGTGCCGTATTGGATCGGCCGGCCGGGTGCGTCGGCGCGCCCCACGATGTAGACCAGTTCCCGCTCCAACAGCTTGTTGATCCCCGCTTCAGCCGAGACACCGCGAATCGTCTCGATTTCACCGCGCGTGACCGGCTGCCGGTAGGCGATCACGGCCAAAGTCTCGATCGCCGACTGGCTCAACTTCACCGGCGGCGGTTCCTGCCGCAGGATCCGCACCCAGCGGCCAAAGCGTGGATGCGTGACAATGCGATAACCCGCATTGCCTTCGATCAAAAGCAAACCGTCGTCCGCGCTCCGCATGTCCGCCGCGATCTGATCCATGGCCTCGCGAATTTGGGTCGCGGTGACCAGCGCTGGCACCCCCGTGTAAAGCTCCGGGTCCTGCGGCGGCTCCAATGTAATCTCGATCGGCTCCGCGGCGGCGGGGGGTGTTGCACTCATGCTGCTGCCGTCGGCCGGCGCCGGGTTCGGCATGGCCTCCACGGCGGCCGGAGCTTGTTCAGCCGGCGCCACGGGTTCGTCGGGCTTCGTCTCTTCCGTCTCCATCGGCAGTGTCGCCTGTTCATGGAAGCGCGTGAAAGCCCCCTGGATATCCTTGATGGCCAGAGGCTGATTCGTTGAAAGCAGGAGCGCCTTCAGCACTTTTTTCAGGTTAAACGCCATGCGGAAAAGAATGACGAGTGATGCGGCGGCGGCACGGGCATGCAACTGGAATTTGCGCACACCCGAGTTCAGCTGCGAATCCTTCCGCGCCCAAAATCCAACCTGCACCAAAAAGCATTCGCCAACGTGACCCGGTTCCCGCGACTCTTCACCAGGAGATGCCGAGCGACAATCCGATCCTGAACAATCCTTACGAGGAGCCCGTCGCGCATTATGCGACCAACCTCGACGGCGAGCTCGATTACGAACGGGTCGTTTCCGGTCGCCGGGTATTCACGCCGGATATTCAAAGCGTGCCCGCCTATCATTTCTGCAACCGGCAGGAATACCGCAACGACGTCCGTTTCGCGGACAATTTCCTCGCCGTGGCGCCGGGCATCACGATCCGCGATCGGCTCGGCGTTTTGTCCGTCCGTCGCGAGAGCGGAACGGAAGGCATGTCGGACTACTACTCCGAGCGGCTCCTCGTCCCGCCCGGCGACATGCGGAAGAACTTCGCGAGCCTCAACGCCCACCTCGCAATCACCAACTTCCAGACGTTCCAGCCGCGCACGCTCCAGGGCAACAAACGCTCGCCCTTCGACGGCAAAATCGGCGCGGATGGCAAGAAGACCGAAGCGACCGAGGACTACGCCCAAGTCATCAAGCGCCTGCTTCCCGGCTTTCGGGCCGGCTCGCGTCTCCTCGTGCTCAACGACGAAGCACACCATTGCTACCTCCCGAAACAGGGCGACCAGCGGAAGGCCGAGGGCGAAAACACCGAGCAGGAAAACGCCCGGGCCGCCGTGTGGTTTCGCGGCCTGGTCGAGCTCGCGCGCCGGTTCAAGATCCGGACGGTCTACGATCTCAGCGCCACGCCTTATTACCTCAACGGCTCCGGCTACAAACGCCCGCCCACCCTGCTGATCGATTCCGATGCGCTCGAAAATTCCGGGCAGATCGATGAGGGCTTCAAGCGCGTCTTCGCCGCCGAAATCGAACAATTCAAGAGCGACTACCGCGTCATCCACGGGGCGGCCGCCGCCGAAAATATCACCGACGCCGAGATTCTCCGCGAAATCGTCAACACGGTCGGCAAACGCGGCACGCTCGGCGCGCATCTGCGGTGCGTCGTCTCCGTCTCAATGCTCACCGAGGGTTGGGACGCCAATACTGTCACTCACGTTGTCGGCATCCGCGCCTTCGGCTCGCAGCTTCTCTGTGAACAGGTCGCCGGCCGCGCGCTCCGTCGCAAGAGCTACGCCCTCGCGCCCTACGATCCGGACTCGGGCGAACGCCTCTCCGACCAGATCCCCGCCCGCCGTAAACGCGATGCCCAGCGCACCCGGCAGCCGCCGCGCATCCTTTGGAAGTTTCCGCCGGAGTATGCGCACATCATCGGCGTTCCTTTCCGCCAGTTCAAACCGGGCACGGCCAACCCGCCTCCGCCTCAGCCCACGATTCGCGTCCACCCACTCGAAGAGCGCGCCGCGGCCTGCGAAATCATTTTCCCGAACATCGACGGCTATCGCATCGAATACCCCGAAGGTGCGCTCAAGGCGGACTTCAGCCGCGTGGCCGATTATGAAATTCCCGCCAACGAGATTCCGACGCGGACTGTCCTCGAAAACGCTTTCGCGGCCGACAAGGTGAAGCTCTCGCTCGACGATCTGCTCTCCCTTCGCGATCAGCCCATCCTATTCCGCATCACGAAGGATTTGATCCGCGATCATTTCTCCGACGATCCCACGGCGCCCGCTTTTCATCGTTTTTCCGAACTGCACGCCATCGTCACCGAATGGTATGAGTCGAAAGTTTGCGTGCTCGGCAAAGGCCCCGAGTGGAAAAAACTCCTCTACTATTGGGACCCGAAGAAACTGGTTGCCGCCGTAGCCAAGGGCATCGCCACCGGTCAACCCGGCGAGCCCGCCGTCCGCGCCATTCTCAACTTCTACAATCCCTCCGGCTCCACGCGCTTCGTCCACGGCATGACGAGCAAGGAATGTTACGAGAGCCGCCACAGCCACGTGAATGTCGTCGTCCTCGACAGCGGCTGGGAGGGCCAGGCGGCGAAGGTGCTCGACGATCTGGCCGAGGAAGGCCGCGTCGAGACGTGGGTGAAGAACCACTTCCTCCAGTTTCGCATCCCCTACGTCGCCGACGATGGCGAGTCCCACGACTATCTCCCCGACTTCATTGTCCGCACGCGTGACCGCGACGGCACGCCCTTCCATCTCATCGTCGAGGTGACCGGGGCGCGCCGCGACAAATACCCGAAGGTGTGGACTGCCTCCGAGCGTTGGGTGCCCGCGGTCAACGCGCTCCCCGCTGCGCGCGGCTTCGGTCGCCGGGATTTTCTGGAAATCGCCGGCGAGACCAAGTTCGCCGATTTTCGGAATATCCTCCTCCAGTGGCTCGACGCCCCCGCCGACACCAAGCCGCGCATCCGCGCCAGCGTGATGAGCCTGCGGAAGGAATTCAAATTTGTGAATGGGCCAATCACTGACGATTTCGAATTGCCGGCCCGCAATAACCGTTCACGGCCCGACCCCTTTGCCGACGACTGAGCCATGCCCCGCACGCATCTCCTCGACACCTCGTGGCGCGATCGCGCACGCCGCCGCTGATCCACCACCACCACCATGCTCACCAAGCTCACCATCTCGAACTTCAAACGCATAGGATCGGTCACGATCGATCTCGGCGAAAATGTCATCTTTGTCGGGCCAAATAACTCGGGCAAAACGTCCGCGCTGCAGGCTTTGGCTCTGTGGGACGCGGGGCGCCGCCGCTGGACCGAAAAACGCAAGGAAAGCGAAGCCACCGTGCGCAGTGGCGTTACGATCAATCGCAAGGACGTGCCGGCCATCCCCGTGCCAACGGCCAAGCTGCTCTGGCGCGACCTGCATACGCATCAGACGCGCAAGGGAGACGACAACAAGCCAAAGACCGAAAACATCTACATCACGATAACGGTAGAGGGCACCCACCTTGGTGCCGCGTGGGCCTGCTCCCTCGAATTCTACTACGCCAACGAGGAATCGTTTTACTGCCGTCCCGTGCGCGGGGTGGACAGTGGCGCCGCCATGAGCGCGGGAACCGAGCCCGTCCCGGTGGGTGCCCGGGCCCACAGCATCGTTTACCTGCCGCCGATGTCCGGTCTCGCCGACCGCGAATACCGCAAGGAACTTGGCGAAATCATGGACTTGATTGGCCAGGGTCAGACCGCGCAGGTCTTGCGCAACCTCTGCTGGCGGCTGGCCACGCAGGAAAGCAAGGAGCCCTGGCAGCGCTTGAAACAGCACGTGCAAAGGCTTTTTCGGGTCGAGCTTCTCGAGCCCGAATACAACCCCGAACGCAGCACGCTCAACCTTTCCTATCGCGAACGCTCCGGCACCGAGCTGGATCTGGCGTGCGCCGGTCGCGGCTGCCAGCAGGTCATGCTCTTGCTGGCGTATATGCTGGCACATCCCGGAGCCGTGCTCCTGCTCGATGAACCCGACGCCCACTTGGAGATCCTGCGGCAGCGCGACGTCTACGCTTTGCTCACCGAGACCGCCGCCGCGCAAAATTCCCAGATCGTCGCCGCCAGTCACTCTGAGATTATTCTGCAGGAGGCGGGTGAACGCGACGTCGTCGTGGCGTTTGTCGGCACCCCACACCGAATCGACACCCGTTCCCGCCGTGCCCAGGTGCGCAAGGCACTCGAAAGTATCCGACTCGAACAATATTACATCGCCGAACAGAAGGGCTGGGTTCTTTACCTCGAAGGCTCGACTGACTTTGCGATTCTGCGGGTTCTCGCGCGCCGCCTTGGCCACTCGGCGGCGGCGCTGCTCGAAGACAGCGTTCCGGTAATTTACCTCGGCCAGAACAAACCCAATGATGCCCGCGAAAACTTCTACGGATTGCGGGAGGCCAAACCCGACCTCATAGGCGTGGCGCTTTTCGATCGCATCCAAGCGGAGCTTCGCCCCGACGGTCCCCTCCGGGAAACCATGTGGCGGCGTCGTGAAATCGAAAACTACCTGGTCACTCGCGAATCGCTTCAGGCGTGGGCCGTAGCCGGTCTGCCCGCCGACGACCTCGTCTTTCAGATCGAGCGGTCCCGGCGCACCGACGTCATGCAGCAGTGCATCGCCGAGCTCGAGCAATCCCTCCGCGTGACTAGAAAAGGCGATCCTTGGTCCGCCGACATCAAGGCAACCGACGATTTTCTCGATCCGCTGTTCGCCAATTTCTACGACCGCCTCGGCACGCCGCAGCGCACCTTCAAGCGCGACTACCATCAACTTGCCGAGTCGGTGCCACTCGAGCAGATCGACCCGGAAATTCGCGAAAAACTTGATGCCATCGCTGCGGTCGCTGCCCAAGCCCGTCCCGTCACATGAGCGCCCAGAAGCCCATCAAAGCCTTCAAGCACAAGCACGCCACGCGCGCGGCCATCCCCTCGCACGAGGAGGCTGGAGCAGCCGCCGCAGCCGGAACCGCTGCTGGAGGAGTGCGCGGAGACCGGACGGATGCTGAACGGGCTGATACGCTCGCTCGCCTCGAAAATCTGACCACTGGCCACTGACCACTCGCACGCTCGCCCAAGCGAGCGTGCGCGGCCTCGACATCTACGATCCAATTAAAGACGAGGTGAAGAGTCGCGACGTGCATGACATCGCCTACTGGATGGTCGACACCGACTACGACGGCGCGAACTTCATCGTCCGCCAGGCCTTCTTCTGCGGCGGCGACAAGGACGAATTCGACGCATGGAAAAAAGGTCTCGCCAATCTTGCGCTCCTCGGCGCGAGGAAAAAAGCCGAGAAGACCCTGAAGATCGAAATCGACGAAGAAGCCTTCGCCCGCCTCTACGGACACAAAAGCCACACTTTCAAGTTGACGAAGGAAAAGCAGCAAATCGCCGTCCGCGTGATCAGCCAGTTCGGCGAAGAAACGACGAAGGTCCTGGAAGTGAAGTGAGCATCAATCGGCCATGCGCCAGTTTCTCCGCGACATGAGTGCGATCGGCGGACACACTCCCGGCATTCCAGATCCAGCATGTCCACGCGTGCAATCAGCGCTTCATATGTTCCGACGGCCTATGCCGATCTGCTCCGCTGCGTGAAGCGGACGATGCCGGTCGGCCAGCAGTAAATCTTTCTCAACAACGCGCTGCTCGAGAACGGCCACGCGGTGCGGAAGGATGCGTGGGAGTTTGGCGACTGGGGCGTTTGAGCGGATCGGAGGCCCGATCGGTGGAACTCGTGGCTGATTCGGAAATGAACACGCTTGCCCGTGTTCGCCGGGTCTGGTCATCTGCGGCGATTTTCCATCGCCTCCCATCCCTTTCTCCATGAGCTCCGCCCCCGATCACACCCGCAAGTTCTCCTCCATCGTCCATGACGGCCCCAGCCGCGCCGGCGCGCGTTCGATGCTGCGACCCGTCGGATTTTCGGAAGAAGATTTCAAGAAACCCGTCATCGGCATCGCTTCACTTTGGAGCATGGTGACGCCGTGCAACATGCATATCGACCAGCTGGCGCGCGAATCCGAGGCGGGCGCGAACGCCGCCGGCGGCAAGGCGATCATTTTCGGTACCATCACCGTGTCCGATGGCATCAGCATGGGGACGCAAGGAATGCGCTATTCCCTCGTTTCGCGCGAAGTAATCGCCGACTCGATTGAAGCGGTCGCGGGCGCCGAAGGGTTCGATGCGCTCGTCACGATCGGCGGCTGCGACAAGAACATGCCGGGTTGCCTCATGGCCATCGCGCGGCTCAACCGCCCCGGCGTTTTTGTTTACGGCGGCACGATTCTTCCGGGCATCCATCCCGACTCCAAAAAGGAATGTGACATCGTCTCGGTGTATGAAGCGATCGGCCAGCATGCGGCCGGCAAGCTCGACGATGCCGGACTCGCCACCATCGAGGCCTGTTCGGTCCCCGGCGCCGGCTCGTGCGGCGGTATGTACACCGCCAATACCATGGCCTCGGCCATCGAAGCGCTCGGCATGAGTCTGCCCAACAGTTCCGCGCAGATCGCGATCAGCGCGGAGAAGAAGGAAGATTGCCGCCGCGCCGGCGAGGCCGCGGTCGCGCTGCTCAAAGCCGGGATCACGCCGCGCGATATCATGACGCGCAAAGCATTCGAGAACGCGATCACGGTCTCGATCGCGCTCGGTGGCTCCACCAATGCCGTGCTGCATCTGCTGGCCATGGCGCACACGATGGGCGTCAGACTGGCGATCGACGATTTCACGAAGATCGGCAAACGCGTGCCGGTCCTCGCCGATCTGAAGCCGTCCGGCAAGTATGGCATGGTCCACCTCACGCGGATCGGCGGCCTGCCGCCGTTGATGAAGGTCCTGCTCGACCAGGGTCTGCTCCACGGCGACTGCCTGACCGTGACGGGCAAGACCGTGGCGGAAAATTTGCGCGGCGTCGGTGCGTATCCAACGGACCAGGACGTCGTCCGCCCGTTTTCCAATCCGATCAAGAAGGACAGCCACCTGCGGATTCTTTACGGGAATCTCGCCCCGGGCGGCGCGGTGGCAAAGATCACCGGCAAGGAGGGACTCGCGTTTTCCGGTCGCGCGCTCGTGTTTGAAAGCGAGGAGGCTTCGCTCGCCGCGATTCTCAGCGGCCGCGTGAAAGCGGGCCACGTGATCGTGATTCGGAACGAAGGCCCGGTCGGCGGACCCGGCATGCGCGAGATGCTTTCCCCGACGAGCGCGATCATGGGCCGGGGTCTCGGCCAGTCGGTGGCGCTGATTACCGACGGTCGTTTCTCGGGCGGCAGCCATGGTTTTGTGGTCGGTCACATCACGCCAGAGGCGGCGTGTGGCGGCCCGATCGGCGTGATCAAGAATGGCGATCCCATCACGATCGATGCGGTGAAAAACGAACTCACGCTCGATCTGCCGGGCCGCGAAATCAAAGCGCGGCTCAAGGCTTGGAAGCCGCGTAAATCGAAGGAAACGCGGGGCGTGCTCGCCAAATATGCGAAGCTCGTCACCACGGCGTCTGAAGGCGCCGTCACCGATAAGAACCTTTGAGTACCCAGCAGCGAACTCGGTGCTAACGCATCGAACCTGACGGCGCGTTCGAACGTGCCGTTCTCGCTCTGTCGCTCGGCCGCCCCTACTCCCAAATTTTTCACCCTCAAACCAATCCACGGCATGGTCACAGAGGACACAGAGCTCAGACATGGAGACGGCAGGAGTCCACAAGGTGTTCGATGCCGTGCACGCAATTGATCCGGCTTTGCCAAAGAAACTTTCCTCTCTGTGAACTCTGTGTCTCATCCACAGACCTTTGGTTGCGGCGCCAGCCGCGGTGCGAAATATGCGGGCTACTCACCACTCGCTCCTCACTACTCTTTCCGTCTTCCATGAACTGGTCCCGTTTCAAAACGCATTTCTACCACAACCGCCATCTCGGCGTCTCGCTCGACATCAGCCGGATTCCTTTCCCCGACGATTACTTCAGCACGATGGAGCCGCGGATGCAGGACGCGTTCACGGCGATGGCGGCGCTCGAGGGCGGCGCGATCGCCAATCCCGACGAGCACCGGATGGTCGGTCATTACTGGTTGCGCGCGCCGCACCTGGCGCCGAAGCCGGACCTGGCGGGGGAAATCACCGCCACGCTGGCGGCGATCAAGGAATTCACGGCGAAGGTTCACGCGGGCGAAATCGCCGGGCCGAAGGGGAAATTCAAAAACCTGCTCGTGATCGGCATCGGTGGCTCGGCCTTGGGACCGCAGCTCGTCAACCATGCGCTCGGCCGCCCGCGCAAGGACAAGCTCGCGATCGCGTTCTTCGACAACACGGATCCCGATGGCATCGACTATGTGCTCGATGGACTGCGCAACCAGCTGCCGAAGACCCTGGTGGTCGTGATCTCGAAATCCGGCGGCACGGCCGAAACGCGCAACGGCATGCTCGAAGCCGCCGTCGCGTTCAAAGCCGCCGGTCTCGAATACGCGAAACACTTCGTCGCCGTAACCGGCGCGGGCTCGAAGCTCGATCAGGCAGCGCAAAGCGAAGGCTGGCTCGCCCGCTTTGCGATGTGGGACTGGGTCGGCGGCCGGACCAGCGAACTCAGCGCCGTGGGGCTGCTGCCAGCGGCGCTCCAGGGCATCGACATCCAGGCGATGCTCGACGGGGCGGCGGCGATGGACGACGTCACGCGGTATCCCGTGACGGTGCAAAACCCCGCCGCGTTGATGGCGTTGATGTGGTATTTCGCGACCGATGGGCGCGGGGCGAAAGACATGGTCGTGCTCCCCTACAAGGATCGGCTGCTGCTGTTTTCACGTTATCTCCAGCAGCTCATCATGGAGTCACTGGGCAAGGAGCGGGATTTGCAGGGTGCCGTGGTGAACCAGGGCATTGCGGTTTACGGCAACAAGGGCTCGACCGACCAGCACGCGTATGTGCAGCAGCTCCGCGAGGGCGTGAACAACTTCTTCGTTACTTTCCTCGAGGTGCTGAAAGACCGGGAGGCGAAGACATCGCTCGAAGTCGAACCCGGCATCACGAGCGGCGATTACCTGCAGGGTTTCTTTCTCGGCACGCGTGATGCCCTCACCGAAAAGGATCGGCAGTCAATCACGTTGACGGTGCCGGACGTCTCGCCGCGGACGATGGGAATGCTCATCGCGCTCTATGAACGCATCGTCGGCTTTTACGCGTCGCTGATCAAAGTAAACGCCTATCACCAGCCGGGCGTCGAGGCCGGCAAAAAGGCCGCCGGCGGCGTCATCACGCTCAAGATGAAAATGGTGGCGGCGATGAAAACGGCGCCGGGCGAGGCGTTCACCGCCGAGAGTCTGGCGGCGAGGATCGACGCCAGCGACCGCACGGAACTCGTATTCAAAATCCTCGAACACCTGGCCGCGAATCGCGGGAGCGGCGTCAGGAAGAAGCTCCACCGGGTGTGGTTCGACTCGACGTACCGCATGGCCGGGAACCCGGATTCGCCCTAATCCACGGCGGACGCGGCTGCAGTTCGAATTCAAATAGGGGTCGCCCACCGCTTCATGCATCGCCTGCCGATAATTTTGTGCCTGCTCGCGCTCGCCGGCTCGGCCGTGTCGGCCGTACTCTACCTGCAGATCGGCAACTCGAAACAGCTGCTCGCCCTGCGGCTGGCCGACGTGTCATCGCGCGCCGAGAAACTCGACGGTGCCCTTGCCGCGGCCAACGAGCAGAACGGAGCATTGAAAGCGCGGCTCGATAACACCGAGTCCGAGTTCGGCGCAGCCAAGGTACGGCTGACCACACTGGAAACCCGCACCCAGGAACTGGGCCGCGATCTCGCCTCCGCCAAGAGCGTGCTGGAATTTTACGAGACGACCGCCCGGGGCCTCGCGGACGAGGTCACCTCCTTGCGCGAGGACCTCTCGGACGCCCGGAAGTCGAACGCGTCACCCGATGCGGTCCAAGGCTACAAGAATACCATCGCCGAACTGGAGCGTCAGCTCGCGCAGGCGCAAAACGGGGCGGCCGCGCCGAGCGTAGTGGGTGCGTCGACCGCGGTGTTCGCGAGCCGCGCCGGCCGCGCGACCGTGTTGAATGTCGGCCCCGAGAACGCGTTCGTCGTGCTCAATTTTGGCACCCAGCGCGGCGCCGCCATCGGCCAAAAACTCACGGTCAGCCAGGGAAACGACGAAGTCGCGACGGTACTGATCAGCGATGTGAGGACTAACTTCTCGATTGCCCAAGTGTTGCCGGACACGCTCCGTGGGGTCTTGCACAAAGGGGATTCGGCCATATTAATGCGCTGAACCACATGACTTCGTTCAAGAACCCCATTCTCGTCCTCCTGTTCCTGGCGTTCGGCGCGCTGTTGGTGGGCTGTTCGACCAATGCCCCGAAGGAAACTTCGATTCCGTGGAGCCGTCCCGCCGGTTGGGAAGGCCAGATTCCCGGCATGGGCCAGCCGAGCGGCCGTTAATCAGTCGCTCCTTCCAGCCCATCGCGACGGGCAGTCGCGGCTTCGCAAATCCGGCCGTCCCGCCGGATTTTTTTGTTGGGAGTGCGGTCATCCGGGACGCAATGTGGTTTCGCGGGTGATTCACCCGCATCGCCGATGTCAGAAAACACCTCGCTCACCGCCCAGCCCGGCCACCTGTACGTCGTGGCCACGCCGATTGGAAATCTGGCGGATTTGACCGAACGCGCCCGCGCCATCCTGACGACGGTGACACTCGTCGCTTGTGAGGACCCGCGCACCACGGGCGCACTGTTCGCCCGACTCGGTCTGCACAAGGAACTCGTCGCCTATCACGAGCATAACGAAACGGAAGCGGCTGAGCGTCTGGCCGGGCAACTCGCCGCGGGGAAATCAGTCGCGGTCGTCAGTGACGCCGGCACGCCCGGCTTGAGCGATCCCGGGTTTCGCATCGTCCGCGCCTGCCGGCGCCGCGGAATTCCGGTGGTGCCCGTGCCGGGTC
>JBBRCR010000230.1:0-12877 GCA_038204695.1 Opitutales bacterium
CAGAGTTCACAGAGAGGGGGAGGATGAAGACATGGGAGACGGGGAAGATGGGGAAGAGAATAAGACGCGGAAGATTCCGAAGTCTTCCGAGTCTCGCGTTCTTCCATGTCTCGCGTTCTTCAATTGCCTGCACGGCATCGAATACCTTGTGGCCTCCTGCCGTCTCCGGGTCTGAGCTCTGTGTCCTTTGTGACCATGCCTTGGATTGGTTCGAGTGTGAAAAATTCAGTTTAGTGCTGCTCGGATCCTGACGGTCTCGACGACCCCGCGAGGTTTGCAAACCACTCGTTCAACGCCCGTATTTGCGGCGCAAATTTCCCTGCCAGGTGCAGCGGCAGCGGCATCACATTCGCGGTTTCCACTCGTAAAAAACTTTGCGTCCACCCTGCGGGACGCGAATCTTCAAGGGTTCCATGTCACCCCAGCACGAATCCCAGCGTTCGCTCTTTGTCCGTTTCCGGAATGCCTTCCTTTCCGGCGTGCTGCTGCTCGCGCCACTGGTGGTGACGCTCTGGGCGTTCGGCGGGATTATCAACATAGTCGGCGGGACGTTTCGCCCCCTCTACGAGCATTACATTCCAGAATCGCTGCAAAGGCTCCCGTTCTTCTGGGACTTGCTGGCCACCGTCGTCGTCGTCCTGTTTGTCACCATCCTGGGATACCTTTCCAGCTACGTGCTCGGAAAATACTTCTTCAGCGCCGGCGAACGCGCGATCCAGCGAATCCCCGGCATCGGCGGGCTCTACGTGACGGTCAAACAAATCGTCACCACCTTTGGCACGCAGAAGCGAAATCTCTTCACCAAGGTGGTGATGGTCGAGTTTCCGCGCAAAGGAATGTGGGTGATCGGATTCGTGACCAACAAATCCCACGGTGAACCGCAGGCCCTTTGCGGCGGCGAGGTCTGGACGATTTTTGTGCCGACCTCGCCCAATCCCACCAGTGGATTTCTCCTGCTGGTGCCTCGCCACGACGTGACTGAGCTCGAAATGAGCGTCGGCGACGGCATGAAGATGATCATTTCCGGCGGCGCCGTCATTCCGCCTTGGCCCCAGTCGGCGTCGTCGCAAACGCAGCCAACAACGCCGGCCGAAATGGCGAGGTGAATTGCGCCTCGAGCGCGGGTCCGTGGTGCCGGTGATGGCGCCCGAAACTTCGACCCACGACCATAATTTCCCGCCTGCCCCGTGCCCGCCCAATCGCTCGAGACCGATGCGTTTGTCCTCATAAAACGGCCGGCCGCGGACCGCTTTCAGAGCTTCACCGTGTTTTCTTCCGAGCATGGTTCGCTGCTGGTCCTCCAGCGCGTGACCACCAAAGCGACCAGCACGAGCCCATCCCTCGACCTGTTCGATGAAGTATCGCTCCTGCTCGACTCCTCAAACCAGGGGCGCACGTGGTTCGTCAAGGAAGCACGCCTGCTCACGCGGCTTCCGGAATTGGGCCGGAATTATGAAACGCTCCAGCTGGCGTCCTCCCTGGCCGGACTGGTCGGGCGCAATCAAGTCGGGGAGGAAAGCCGCGCAGCGGTCGCGGAACTGCTCCGAACCGCGCTCCGCGCTTTCGCCACCGGCAGCCGGCCGGACGTTGTCTACTTCAAAAGTCTTTTCCGGTTCGCGCGCGACGAAGGTTATCCTCTGAAGCAACAGTGGCTCCCCACGCTTCCCGCCGTCGAACGCGCTGACGTCGTGGCGCTGCTGAATCGTCCGCTGGCGGAACAGGTGACCACGCCCGAGGTCGTCGGCCACCTGCAACACCGGCTCGAGGAATATCTCCGCGGCCACACGGAAATCCTGCTCGACTGATGGTGATGGTTTTCGACCTCCAAACCCGCACGGCCTCGCTGAGCGTCGGCGAATTCGCCGGGTTCACGCTCGGGCCGCAGGAATCGGTCGGTGGCGGCGGCGGTCTCTGGCGCGCGCAGCTGGGAACACACTGGCATAACGAGCTGCGCACTCGCGCCGTGGCCGAGCACGCGGAGGCCGCGGCGTTCGAGATCCCCATCACGGGTGAAATCATGCACCGCGGCTGGAAGCTCAGGCTCACCGGGCGCATCGATCAGGTGATCCGTTCGGCAAACGCCATCACGCTGCGCGAAATAAAATCCGTCACCCGGCCGCTGCCGGCGGAAGAGTCCGAACTGCGCCACGATTATCCGGACTATTTCATCCAGCTCGCCAGCTATGCGACGCTGCGCCGCCTCGGCCTCCTCACGCCAGCCGCGGAGAGTTCCGCCCTTTGGAGCGAAGGAAACGCGACCTCGGTCCGATCCGAACTGGTGTTTGTCGAAGTCGGCAGCGGGCTGGCGCAAACGATCACGCTCACTCCCGCCGACGAGGTGCTGTTTCGCGCGCAACTCGATCGGGTGGTCGAGTTCCTCCAGCTGCGGCTTCGTGCCCGCGAACGCCTGCAGAATCTTCGCTATCGCCCAGCCTTCGCGACACCGCGCGCCGGCCAGGAGACGACCCGCGCTGAACTGACCACGCTGTTCGAGCGCCGGCCACTGCTGTTTTTCGAGGCACCCACCGGATTTGGCAAAACCGGCGTGCTGCTGGAATTCGCGCTCGGTCAGCTCCGCTCCGGCCATTTTGATCGCGCCCTTTATCTCACCAGCAAGTCCACCGGCCAGCTGCAGGTCGTCCGCACGCTCGCGGCGATGACAAGCGCCGGACCAGGGGGGCAAGACCAGGGACCAGGGACCCAGGACCAAGGACTGAATCCGCCAACCGGAGACGTGCCGTCCGCGCTCACCCCGGTCGCCGCGTGGCATGTCCGCAACAAGAGCGAGCACTGCGTGAACACGACGTTTCACTGTGTGCGGGACAACTGTAGTTACCTGGCGGATGCAGCGTCACGCTGGGCGGACAGCGGGCTGGCGCGGTTCTACGTGGATGAGAAACACGCGCGCGACCTCGATACGTTGCGGGCGGCCGGACGCGACGCCCGCATTTGTCCGTACGAAATCACGCGGGCCGCGCTCGCCTTCAACGACGTGTGGATTGGCGACTACAATTACGTGTTCGCACCGCGCAACCGCGGGTTGTTCTTCGAGCAGCCGGGATTTTTCGCCGGTCGCACGCTGCTGCTGATTGACGAGGCGCACAATCTGCCGTCGCGCGTCGCCGACGCCTATTCCCATGCGTTTTCGGCGAACGAAGCCTTCATGGTGCGCGACGAATTGCACCGCCTGCGGCCCATGGCACAACTGGTGACGGCGTGGGATCATTGGTGTCATTTTCTGCGCCAGCTTCGGCCGGTCGATGCGCTGCCGCTCGCCGATGAAGACGATGCCCGACATCTGTTGGCTGAACTTGCGAAACTGATTCCGACCGTTGCGCTCGATCTGGCGGCGCTGGGCCCCGCTGCCTCGGAGCGGCTCTGGCAGGTGCCCGCGCTGGTCGACGATCTCGCCGCGTCCGATCTGCCGCGACTCTGGTGGTGCCCGCGCGATGGCGAACTGGCGCTGACCTGCCTGGACGCGGCCCCGGCGATCGGCGCAACGCTGCGCGACTTTGGCGGCGTGGTGCTGGCGAGCGCGACACTCACGCCCGTTGATGGCTTTGGGGCCGCGTGTGGCTTGGAGACGCCGCCCGCGTTGCCCGCTCCAGCCTCGCCACCGCCGCCGGAGCGGCTGGGGGCGCTGACCAGGCGGGATACCAAAAAACTTTTTCAACAGCTCACTAGCGCGGCCGGGTTGCTCCGCGTGGAGGAAGCCCGCGACGCCGCGAGCCCCGCCCTGCTTCGCGCGAAGACGCCGTGGCGCGACGGCGCGTATGACCTTTGCTGTGACGCGCGTATCGACACCACCTTCCAGCACCGGTCGCGATACTTCACCGCGACCGCTGTAACGGTGGGTGCGCTGCAACGCGCAGCCGCGGGGCCAGTGGCGGTTTTCTTTCCGTCCTACGCATACGCGGACGCGATCGTGCAGGCGATGACGACGACCGCGGCGCGATTGCGGGTAGCGTTGCAGCCCAAACTGAGGGACCTCGCGAAGCAGGCGGCGTGGGTCGACGAATCGCTGCTCGCGGCTGACGCGCTGTTTCTCGTGCTCGGTTCCAGCTTTGCCGAGAGCATCGATGTGCTCGGCGGCCGCATCTCGCACGCGATGGTCGTGGGACCCGCGCTGCCGGAGGTGAACGCGGTGCAGCGTGCGCGGCATGCCGAGGCCATTCGCAGCGGGTTGAATCGGGAGGCTGCGTTCCGGCGCGTTTATCAGATCCCCGGCATGACGAAGGTCAACCAGGCGCTCGGCCGGCTGGTGCGCGCGCCCGGTCAGCGCGCCCGCGTGATATTGCATTGCCGGCGTTTTCTCGAGCCGAGTTATGCCAGCCTGCTCGCCTCGGAGTATCAGGGCGGCGTGAAGATCACCGACGACGCTCAACTCGCCGCGTGGCTGGGTACGGACCAGTAGCAGCGAGCTTCACTCCACTCGCTCGCAGCCACGGGCCTCAAAGCCGCAAACGTGCCGTCACGGCGACCAGCTCGTTGGCCACCGTGAGCGCAGCCTTCTGCGTGCGCTCGACCGTCAGCACGCCATTCGCATCGAAGGCGTTGTTCGCCTGCGGCAGCACACATTGCACGGGAATGACGTGGCAGCCGAGGTGCGTCAGCAATTGACGCGCGAGCGTCATCGACCGGATGCCGCCGAAATTTCCGGGCGAGGCGGACACCACGGCCGCGACCTTGCCCTCGAGCGGGTTTTCATCAGCCCGGGTGCACCAGTCGATCGCGTTCTTCAGCAACGGCGCCATCTGCGAATTGTATTCCGGCGAGGCAATCAGCAGCCCGTCGTGTTCGGTGATCAATGAAACCAGTTTCTTGGCGCCCTCAGGCATGCCCTGCGCATCCTCGAGGTCGCCATCGTAAATCGGCAGAGCGAGTTCGCGGAGGTCCACGATCGTCACGGCGCCGCCGGCGGTGCGTACGCGGTCTACCACGGCAGCGAGCAATTTTCGGTTGAATGATTCGCGCCGGGCGCTGCCGGAAAACGCCAGTATTTTGGGCGGAGAGGTGGGCATTTGCAGAAGGAACCGCAAAGCTGGCGTTCAGCAAGCGACGGAATCCCCAGGAAAATGCGGGCGATTGGTTATCGGTTACCAGTTGTTGGTTATCCCGACCTCAATCCGGTGATCATCTGAAGAAGGAGTGAGCGGCCTTTATCTGGGTTCATCTGCGCCATCTGGGGTTGATGGCGGTCTTGCCGCTACGCCGCCCTATCCGAGCGCCTTCAACAACCGCTCCAACTCCGTCCGCTTCGCGTGCTGCTCGGCCAGCTGCTTGCGCGCACCCTCGATCACCGCCGGCGGCGCCTTGTCCGTGAAGGCCTTGTTGGCCAGCCGTGCTTCGGTGCCGGCGATGTGCTTCGTCAGCTGATCGAGTTCCTTGGTCAATCGCGTTTTTTCGGTGCCGACATCCACTGCACTGGCGAGATCGAGATACAACGTGCCCAGGGGCGTCACCACGGCGGGCGCACCGTCCACTGTTTCCCGACGCAGAAACTCGGTCGCGCCCGCCATGCGCGTGAGTTTCGACGCGTTGGCGGCAATGACCGCCCAATCGCCATCCGAACTGATGACGAAAAACGTGCTGTCGCGCCGGCTGGCCAGGTTGTGCTCGGCCTTCAGTGCGCGAGCCTGCGTCACCATCGCCTTCATTTTCTCGACCGACGCCACCGCGGCGCGATCCAGCATCAGCCCGTGCCCGACCGACGACGTCGCGATCTGCGAGGCGTTTTCGAGCCGCGCATCTACGATGAACCGGCCCTCCGGCCCAAAACCCAGCTGGTGCCACAGTTCCTCGGTGATGAACGGGATGAACGGATGCAGCAGCACCAGCGTCTGCCGCAACACCAGGTCCTGAATCGCCAGACAGTTTGGCTTCGTATCCGAATCCTGGAGCTTCGATTTGGAAACCTCCACGTACCAATCGCAAAAATCGTTCCAGAAAAAGCCATACAGTGCCTGCACCGCTGCACTGAACTCGAAATTATACAGGCAGCGATTCACCTCACGCGTCGTCGTCAGCATCCGATCCAGGATCGCATGATCGTCGCCGTCGAACCGCTTCGGGTCGAGCCGGCCGAGAATCGCCTCGAGCGACGAATTATCGGCCGAGCCTCCGCTGAGCTGCCGAAACCGGCATGCGTTCCAGAGCTTGTTGCAAAAATTCTTGCCGCTCTCGATCCGGTCCTCCTGGAAACGGATGTCCTGTCCCTGCGGCGCGATCGACACGATGCCGAACCTCAAGCCATCGGCGCCGTACTTGTTGATCAGGTCGAGCGGGTCGGGAGAATTGCCGAGCGATTTCGACATCTTGCGCCCCTGCGCATCGCGGATGATGCCGGTAAAATACACATGCCGAAACGGAATTCGCGCCTGGATCTGGTCCGGCGTGAGCTGGCCTGAAGTCCGATCTCCCGCTTCGTTCCCCATGAACTCCAGACCCGCCATGATCATTCGCGCCACCCAGAAGAAGATAATGTCAGGCCCCGTCACCAGCGTTGTGGTCGGGTAAAAATAATCCAGCCCGGCGCGCTCCATTTCCGCCTTGTCCGGCCAGCCCATGGTCGCAAACGGCCAGAGCCACGAAGAAGCCCAGGTATCGAGCACGTCCTCCTCCTGCACCCAGTTCTCCGGATCCGCCGGACCATTCAGGGACACGTGCACCTTCGTCGGATCCCGCAGATCTGCCTCCGCCAGCTTTTCCTTGTCCAAACCTTTTCGATACCAAACCGGAATGCGGTGCCCCCACCACAACTGGCGGCTGATGCACCAGTCCTGGATGTTCTCCAGCCAGTGCAGGTAGACTTTGCTCCAGCGCTCGGGGTGAAACTTGATGTAGCCGTCGCGCACGGCCGACTTCGCCTCCTCCACCCGCGGATAACGCAGCCACCATTGCCAGGTCAGCCGCGGCTCGATCGGCACATCGGCCCGCTCGGAAAACCCGACGTTGTTCGAGTAAGGCTCTTCCGCCACGAGCGCGCCGCATGTCCGGAGCAGGTCGGCTGCTTTCTTGCGTCCCGCGAACCGCTCCATCCCCGCCAGCTCCGGCCCCGCGAATTCGCTCAACGTGCCGTCCGCGTTCAACACATCCACGATCGGCAACTGATGTCGCCCGCCGACCTCGAAGTCGGCTTTGTCGTGCGCCGGCGTAATCTTCAACGCTCCCGTGCCAAACTCCCGGTCGACGGCCGCATCCGCCACAATGGGAATTTCTGCCGCCGGCCCAATCGGCCGGCGCACCTTCCGGCCAACCCAGTCGGCAAAGCGCGGGTCCTCCGGATGCACCGCAATCGCCACGTCGCCCGGAATGGTCTCCGGCCGCGTCGTCTTCACCTCGATGAACAGGCCCGGCGTATCCACACGCTCGTAACGCACGCGATACATCGTGCCGTTGACGGGCTTCATGTTCACTTCCTCGTCCGAGAGCGCAGTCTGCGTGGCCGGACACCAGTTCACCATCCGCTTGCCGCGATAGATATTCCCCTTCGCGAACAGCTCAACGAAGGCGGTGAGCACGGCCCGCGAATAATGCGGGTCCATCGTGAACTGCGTCCGATCCCAGTCGCACGAAGCGCCGAGACGTCGGTCCTGCTCCAGGATGATGCCGCCCTTTTCCTCCCGCCACTCCCAGATTTTCGCCTCGAACTTCTCCCGCCCCAATTCACGACGCGTCTTCTTTTCCTTCTGCCGCAGCTGCCGTTCCACCACATTCTGCGTCGCGATCCCGGCGTGATCCGTGCCGGGGATCCACAGCGCCGCGCGGCCCTCGAGCCGGGCGCGGCGAATGAGAATGTCCTGGAGGGTGTGATTCAACACGTGCCCCATCGTGAGCACGCCCGTCACATTCGGCGGCGGAATCACGATGCTATACGGCTCCTGACCGGGTATGACTTGGCCGGAGAAGGCTCGGCCCGCCAGCCAGGCGGCGTACCATTTCTTCTCCACCTCGTTCGGTTCGTAGCTCTTGGTGATCTCGGCCATCGGTGCGGTCCTGAACTGAAACCGCCGACAAAACGCTCCGGCAAAGCCTTAGGCAAGTGGTTTATCGCGTGGAATTCGCGTTGGATGCGTAGGGCCGCGTCAACCGGCGGCGAGCTCGCCGATCCCGTTTCGCGAGAGCCGGGACCGCCGTGGCGGCAGAGACGCCGACCGGAGGCACGGCGCCACGTCCGCCGGCTCCTCTGCCGCTTTTCAGGCCCGGCCACCCCCTCTTTTCCCGACAACTTGAACGTTGAATGTTCCTGGTTAGCTCTTCCGAATTCCCGGCTCCGCCGCCCCCGCCATGCCCGCCAACATCTCCAACCGTGCCCGCGAACGTCTCTCCTTCACCGGAGACGTCTCCGTCCCGGTGCGCCTCGCCGCCTGCAAGGAGTTCCTGCGCATGGAAATGAACGGGCTCCGCGAGCGCCATCAGGCCGGCGGCTCCGGTCTGCAAATCTGCCAGGAACGCGCGCTCATCATCGATGCGCTGCTCAGCCATCTGTTCGCGTATGCGATGGACAACTACGCGCGAACCCGTTGCGCGCCGGCTCCCGTTTCGCTGGTCGCCCTCGGCGGTTACGGTCGCGGCGAATTGTCGCCGTGGAGCGACGTGGACGTGATGTTCCTGTTTCCCACCAAGACCAAGCCGGCCGAGGCCAAACCGTTACAGGAGCATCTGACCAACGAGATTCTGTACATCCTGTGGGACTGCGGTCTCAAGGTGGGCCACTCCACGCGCACCATTGACGACGCGTTCGCGGAAGCGCGGAAGGACATCCTCACCAAGACTGCGCTGCTCGAGGCCCGGCGGGTCGCCGGTTCGGAACAGCTCTACGACACGTTTTCGCAGGCGTATCGAAGCTACTACATCAGCGAAAATCCCAAGGACTACATCGCCGCGCGGCTCGACGACCAGGCGAACCGCCGTTCGAAGTTCGCGAACACCGTTTTCAACCAGGAGCCCGACATCAAGAACGGCGTCGGCGGTCTGCGCGATTACCAGAATGCCGTTTGGATGGCGCGCGTGAAGCTCGACGTCACTACCATCGACGAACTGGCCGCGCAGAACTACCTCCGGGCGGACGACCTCGCCGCCTTCCGGCGCTCCTACGACTTCCTGCTGCGGGTCCGCAACGAACTCCATTTCAGCAGCACGCGCGCCACGGACATCCTTACGCTCGACCTCCAGCCGCGCGTGGCCGAGACCCTCGGCTACAAAGAATCGGAGATGCTCCTCCGGGTGGAGCACTTCATGCAGGATTATTACCGCGCGGCCCAGACCATCTTCCGGGTCTCCAAGCTGGTCGAGGATCGGCTCGCGCTCAGCATCGGCCGCAACGGCGATGGCGCGGTTCGGTCCTTCCGCGAATCGTTGCTCGCTTCCCGGTTCCAGCGCACGAAACGGATCGACGGATTCATCCTGCGGGGCCGTGAACTGGCCGCCGAGAAACCGGACGTTTTCAGCCAGGACCCGCTCCGGCTCATCCGCGTTTTCCGACACGGCCAGACGCTCGAGGCGGTGCTCGATTTTCACCTGGCCGAGCTGATCCGCATCTCACTGCCCCTCCTTACAGCCGACGTGGCGAGGTCAAACGATGCCAGCGTCTGCTTTCGCGCCATCCTTTCCGAAGCGGGCGCCGTCTACCCGACGCTCACCAGAATGCACGAACTCGGCGTGCTGGGAAAATTCGTCCCCGAGTTCGACGCCCTCACCTGCCTCGTCCAGCACGAGTTCTATCACCGCTACACGGCCGATGTGCACACCCTGAATGCGATCCGGGAACTCGACCGGATCTATACCGAGGCGGAGCCCATCACGCTGAAATACCGCGCGGCCCTGCACGAAACGAGCGACCCCTCGCTGCTGTATTTGACGCTGCTGCTGCACGATATCGGCAAAGCCGAAGGCATCAAAGGCCACGCCGAGAGCGGGGTTCGGCTGGCGCTGCCGCTGCTGGAAAGGTTCGGGGTCACCCCGGAGGCCCGTGAACTCGTGATGTTTGTCATAAAAAATCATTTGGCGATGGCACGATTCTGGCAGAAGCGGGATGTCGATGATCCCAATACTGCCGCTGCTTTTGCCGAACTGGTCGGTGATGCCGACCGCCTGCGGCTCCTCTATGTCCACACGTTTTGCGACGCGCGTGGGACGGCGGCGGATCTCTGGAACAGCTACAAGGACACGTTGCACACGACGCTTTTCCGCTCTACCCTCGAGCGGTTCAAACACGGCGCAGCTTTCGACGCCCGTCTTCAGGAACAGAAAAAAATGACCCAACAGGAACTCATCGGTAAGACTATCCCCGGCGTCAGTGCGGACGAGATCAACGCGCACTTCAGCCTGCTGCCCGACCGGTATTTCATCCACACGGACGGGGACGAAACTGCGCTGCACATCCAGATGGTGAACCGGCTGCTCAAGTCGATCACGACGGCTGATTCCGTCGGTTCGCTCCGGCCGATCATCGATTGGAAGGATGACCTCAATCGTTCTCTCACCGTGGTCAATGTGGTGACATGGGATCGCGCCGGGCTGTTTTACAAGCTGGCCGGCGCTTTCAGTGTGGCGGGATTGAGTATCTTGGGCGCGAAGGTGATTTCGCGCACCGATCACATTGCGATCGACACCTTCTATGTGGTGGAACCGGGGCGTGGCCCGGTGCAAAGCGCAGCGGCGCAGGAAAAATTCGCCAAGACGATCGAGGATGCGCTGGTGAACAACAAAGACCTGCTGCCCGACATCGCGGCCCAGGCGAAAAAGCTCGCGCGCACCCGCTACTTGATGACGTCGACCGGCGAGACACTCCAGAGCTCGTTTCCGCCGACCGTTGATGTGTACCACGAGCTATCGATGCAGCGCACGATCGTGGAGGTGCAGGCACGGGACCAGATTGGTTTGCTGTATCGGCTGGCTCGCACGATTTCCGATCAGGGTTTTGACATCACGTTCGCACGCATCGGCACGGAGCGCGGCGTGGCGATCGACACGTTCTATATCGAAGGCGCCAACCGCGAACCGATCGAAGGCCCGGAACGACTGGTAGCGTTGCGCGACGCGCTGAACGAAGTGATTTCACCCGCGCCGGTCGTGACACCTGCGCCCGCCGGCGCGTGATCGGACGACAGGCAATCCAGACGACGGACGACTGAGGACGGACGACGGAGGACTGGACGACTGACGACGGACGATGGAGGAACAGACGACGGACGACTGCAGACGGAGGACGGTGTCGAGTCCTGACCAAAAATTGACACCCTGTTGGTTGTTGTCTGTGGAGTTAAAATTATGGGGAGGGTCTAAGGGAGGGAGCTCGTGGCGGTGCCGGATGGCATGGCGAACGGTGAAATTCGGAGCGCCGCAATTCTCCCACTCTTTCGTCGACCTCCAACGTGGTTTGGAAACCAGCGATTCTACCGGGAATTTCTGGCGATCAATGCATCATCGCGTACAACTTCCGTCGTGGCACAGCAGAGCAACGAGTCGCCCGATAATCCGGTTTCCGGCATCCGAAATCCGAAGTCATCCGCGGAGCCGAAACCACCTTGTGATAGCAGCGTCACGAACCCGGCCGATCGAAAGTCGGCCGCTACTCTGAAATCTGAAATTCAAAATCCAAAATCTTCAGGTTCTTCGCTGACCGGTCTCGACGATCCGAAATCTCCGCCGGCCGACCCCCGCGCGCTTCCAGCCCTTTACCAAATCACCTCGCTCGCCACTCGGACGGCGGAACCGGAAGTGGCGCTACGCGAGATGCTCCATATTTTCGTCTCCACGTTTCACGCCGACGCCGGGTCCATCGCCCTGCTGAGTCCGGACACCGGCACGCTCGAGACCGCCGTTCAGATGGGCCCGCCACCCGGCCAGAGCTACCACGACCTCCGGCCTGGCCGCGGCATCACCGGCTGGTGCGCGTTTAATCGCCGCTCACTCCTCGTGCCGGACGTTGCTCTCGAACGCCGCTACATTGCCGTCCGGCCTACAGCGCGCTGCGAAATGGCCACCCCGATCCGCGATGACGAGCAGGTGCTCGGCGTGATTGATCTGGAAAGTGATCGCGCCGGCGGCTTCACGCCGCCCGATCTCACCCTGCTCGAACAGCTCGCCGCCGAAGCCGCGCGCGTGATGCAAACGCGATGGCAGTTGCGCCACCTCGAAGGGAAAGCCCGTCAGCTCGAATCGCTCATCACCGCCGGTCAATCCCTCGTCACCAAACTGGAGCAGCAGGAACTGTTCGACACGCTCACCCGCGAAGCGCGCCACATGATGCAAGCGCGCGCGTGCGCATTGTATGTCTACGATCCTGTCACGATGACCGTCCAGTTCGCCTCCCTTACGAGTCCAGCGGTGCCCGTGTTGCCGTCGGCCGCCCTGCCCCTCGACTCGTGCCTCGTCGCCTCGCCCATCCATACCCGGCGCCAGGTCGCGTTTGCCGACATCCAATCGGCTGAATTCCGTGAGCTCCAGGACCTGCCCGGAGATCAGATGCTCGCCTCGATGCTCGCCACGCCGATGATCTTCGAAGGCGAAGTCCTCGGCGTGCTCGCCGTATTTACCGACCGGGTACATCGCTTCGACAACGACGAAAAACGGCTCTGCGCGGCACTGGCAAGTCTTGGCGCAGTCGCCCTCCAGAACGCGCGGCTCTACGCACGGGTTTTCCAGAGCGAAGATGTGCTGCGAAAAAACGAGCGACTCACCACGCTCGGCCTGCTGGCCGCCGAGATCGCCCACGAAATCCGCAATCCGCTCACCGTACTCAAGCTGCTGCATGGCGGACTCGGACTGGATTTTGCTGAAGGCGATCCGCGCCGGACCGACATGCGGGTCATTCGCGAGAAACTCGATCAACTGGAGGCCATCGTCACGCGCGTGCTCACTTTTGCCAAGGCCC
>JBBRCR010000231.1:0-12873 GCA_038204695.1 Opitutales bacterium
CTACGCGTCACTCTGGACCTTTGGCGTGAAGGGTAATTTCTGACGCGGCCGATCGTCCGAACGGTCAACTGCACGACTCGCCCGAGCGCCGTGGGCCCGTTGCGAGCGCAGCCGACGAAAAGCCGCGCGATGCCACGCGCCGCAACGACTCGCCCGACGATGGCAAGTTACGCGGCGAGCGCGTGACAGTAACGCGCCAGTTGCCGGTCGGTGATCGCCGGCAGCCGCTGCCAGGCAAAGATCGCGCCCGGTTCCCAACGCAGTGTCCGCCGCGGCTCGGGAAAACGCTTCGGCAGGTCGGGCTCGGCGACGTTTCGCCGGATGGCGAGCGTTTGCCGGGACGCTGGCAATCCCAGCCACTCGAGCACGATCGCGCGTTCGCCCCCGTAGCGCTCGCCCGGGGCCGGGGAGACCATGACGCATTCTGCTGTTTACTTTCGGCCTCCCCGCACAAAACTCGCCCACCTCCCACCCCTGACAATGCGCATCCCCATGCGATTGTTCTCCTTTGCCCATACCTTTGCTCCGGCCGTTCGCACGACCGGCGACCCTTTTCCGACGTCAAAGTCCGGGAGCCCCACCGGCGTGAGCCGTCCCAATCCTAAATATTGGGCGTTCATCAGCTATAGTCACCGTGATGCCGGCGTGGCGAACGCGTTGCAACGCGCCATCGAGACGTATTCGGTTCCCAAGCACCTCGTGGGCCGGCGCACCGCCGCCGGTGAAGTGCCGCCGCGGCTGAAGCCGATTTTTCTCGATCGCCACGAATTGCAGGCGGGAGCTGATCTGAAGGCGATCGTGATCGAGGCGCTCGCGGCGAGCCGCTATCTGATTGTCGTCTGCTCGCCCGACGCCGCCCGGTCGGCCTGGGTCAACCAGGAGATCATCGAATTCAAGAAGCTGCACGGCGAGTCGCGCGTACTGGCCGTGATCGCCGCCGGGGAACCTTTCGCGAGCTGCATCGATGGCCGGACGCACGAGGAATGTTTCCCGGAGGCACTGCGCTCGACCGTGACGTCCCCCGTCGTCAACGGCGGCACGGCCCTGGAACCGATCGCGTCTGATCTGCGGCCGCACGCCGATGGCAAACGCCGCGCGACACTCAAGCTGATTGCCGGGATGATTGGCGTCGGCGCGGACGAATTGATTCGGCGGCATGCGAAGCGGCGCATGCGCCAGCTCATGCTGGTCGCGGCCGCATCGCTGGCCGGCATGGCGGCCATGAGCGTGCTCGCCGTCAGTGCGGTGCGCTCGCGCAATGAAGCGCACGTCCAGCGCAGTGAAGCCGAGGACTTGCTCGAATACATGCTGGGCGACCTGCGGAAGAAACTCGAGCCGGTCGGCCGGCTCGACGTGCTCGATGGCGTCGGCACGAAAGCGCTCACGTATTATGCGCGGCAGGATGCCGATCAGCTCGACGCGAACTCCCTCGGCCGCCGCTCCCGCGCGCTTCACCTGATTGGCGAGATGCACGAGCAGCGCGGACAGCTTGATGCGGCGCAGTCGGCCTTTCAGCGGGCGGCGGACACGACTGCGCAATTGCTCGCGCGTGCGCCGAACGACGGCCACCGGATCTTTGATCACGCGCAGAGTGTCTATTGGGTTGGACATCTCGCATGGCTGCGGGGCCAGGTCACGCCCGCCGAAGAGGCGTTCCGCAATTATCTCGAACTGGCGGAGCAACTCGTGCGAATCGATGGACAAAATCTCGATTGGCAGGCCGAGACCGCGTATGCGCACGACAATATTGGCGTGGTCGGCCTCCACACGTCACGCGTGGCCGAGGCGCTGGATGAATTGGCGCGCGCCCGCACCATCTGGCAGCGGCTCGTGGCCACGCAGCCGCCGCGGGCATTCGATTTGGCCAATAACATCGGCTGGATCGCCAAGGCGTACGAAGCACAGGGTAGTTTCGCCCGCGCGATCGACACGCAAAAGGAAAAGATGAGCGTGCTTCAGCTCGTCCCGAATGCGGAGAGCAATCAGCAGGTCCGGCGCAGTGTGCGCGTCATCAATTCCGAATTGGCGAAGCTGGAAATGGCGCTGGGCCGGGCGGCTTCCGCGCAGGCTTATGCGATGACCGCCCTGCAGAGTTCGCAGGCGCTCGTGAAGACCGATCCCCAAAACAAGACCTGGCTCGAGTCGCTTTATTTCATCCATGTCACGGTCGCCGAGGTGCAGATGGCGCTCGGCCATCGAACCGCCGCGCGCGAAAACGCGCACCTTGCCTTGAGCGGATCGGCGCAACTTCTCGCACTCGATCCCAAAGTGGCGAGCTGGCAGGTCAATCTTCGCGGCCGCGCTCTGACGGTCGCGGCAGAGCTCTCCACCGACGCTGAACGACCCGGCTTGAGCGAAGAGCTGCGCGTCTATCTCGAAACCATCCGCCAGTTCACCACCACCGCCCGCGAGTTGAATCAGACCCGCGACGTCATCGTTGCCCAGGCCGAATATCAGCTGGGCGTCCTCCTCGCGCACGGAGGGAGGACGGAGGAAGCGGCGCAGCATTGGCGCGGCGTCGTCGCGCGCATGAGCCCCTATGCCGCGCAGGATGACCTGCCCGCGCTCACGGTGATGGGCACCGCCCAATTTCGACTCGGCGCCCTGGCGGAAGCACGCGCGCTCGCGCGGCGCATCGAGTCCTCCACTTACCGGCACCCCGCGTATGCCGATCTCGTCCGCCTGCTGTCCGAAGGTGCGGGGCTCTCGGTGGCTCAACCCTAACCGTTCCAGTCCATGCCCAACGTCAAAGTCAACCCCGTCACCAAGCTCTGCCGTCCGGATCCGCTTACGATCCCAAACGAAAACGCGACAATCACCTTCATTATCGATCCGGCTGCCGGAAATGACTGGAGCTGGAATCCCACCGATCCGCTCATCATCGACGCGCCAGACGGTATCTTCACGATCGCGGCACCGAACCCGCAAAAGTTGATCCTGGTCCAAGACAGGAATCGGCGGCCCGAGCCCGGCGTTCCGGGTGACCAGGGTACGTTCAAGTACACCGCCATCTTGATCAAAGCCGGCACCACGACGCCCGTCATCATCGACCCGGCGATTCAGAACCAGTGAACGGATCCGACTTCGCGCCCGAGGCATGATTACGGCTCGGCCATGCCGTCAACTTTGGCGGCTTTTTTGCATGCTTCTACGGCTTGCCGTCAGCGGAGGCTGGATGCTTGTTGCCGTGCAGCCGCCGCTGAGGGCGGATGACCAAACGCGGACCGCGTCGTCGGTGCCGGCCTCGACTCCCACCCCGGCACCACCGCGGGGGAGACTGATCCTCCTCCCCGCCCGCGTCGAAGATCCCGCCCTCAAAGTCGAGTCGCCGGTCGCAACGTACCAGGCCCTCGAGGGCGAGCAGTCGCACGTGTTCACGGTCAAGCTGGCCAACGCATCCGAGTCGCCCGTCGTGATCAAGGCTGTGCACACGAGCTGCGGTTGCTCGGTCGCAACGCTGCCGAGCCAGCCGTGGACCCTTTTGCCCGGCGCGACCGGCGAGTTTCAGGTCAGCATCGATTTCGAAGGAAAGCGCGGCACCCTGACGAAAACCGCCACGGTGGATACCCTGAACGGCTTCAAGGAAATTAGCTTCGTCCTGGAGATTCCACCAGGGCTAATTCACGAAGCTTTGGCGAAACTCGGGGATGCGGCGGTAAGGGTGAAGATGGCGCGGCGGTCGTGGTCTGCGGCCATGAAAGTGGTGAAGTCGGTGGTGGTTTTGTACTGGGGATTGGGCTGACATGAGCGCCAGTGAGCAAACAGGCTGTTGGCCATCCGGGTAAACAGTCCGTGGAGCTTGGCGGCTGGACCTGAGCGCAGGCGCGATTTGTCCTCGTAGCGCGACACATCCAGTCGCAGGTGCAGGCCGTTTTCGATTCCCCAATGAGCGCGATTGTCGTTGAGCCAGGCGGGGGGCATCGAGCTCTGCAAACGGCAGGCTGGTCAGCAGGGCGACGGCCTCGCGCTTGCGACCCGTGGTCTCGCGTTGCACGATCGCCGCTTGCGCGGCGAAGGGGAAGCTCATGGCTTCGGCCGTGACTTCGCACGAGGTCAGCGTGCGCATTTCGTTGCGGCCTTTATTGACCTCTACGGTGCGGGCGCGGTTTGGCCGGGGCAAAAAAGGGGGCCGGCCGGCGGCAGCTCCACCTGCTTTTCGACGAGGGTTTTGAGCGTGGGTTGATTCCGTTTCACCGTCATGAAGTAATCCGCCCCGTGATTCTGGACCAACTCTCGCGCGGTCTCATCCTGGGTGTGCATCGCGTCGACGCTCACGCAGCGTCCGTCGAGATCGAGCCCGGCGGCCAGTTTGCGCACGGCGATGATCTCGTTGCTCTTGTCCGCCACCGTCTCCATGCCCAGCACGTATAAACTCGGCACGGCGACGGCAATGACGATGTGCGTGCCGCTGCCTTTCATCGTCTTGCCGTCGAACGCGACGAGTTCGTCCGGGGGCGGGGCCCCTCTGACCTGGGTTTGATAATCGAGCAGCACCTTTTCCGCCGCTTTGTAACCGACTCCCTGATACAAACGGCTGAAGGTTGGTTGCGTCGGCGCGGGATAGCGGCCGTGCTCATCCTGGCGCACGCCCAGCGCCCGGCGTTGCGCTTGCGACAGGCTTTGGGCAAAGGCCGCGAGATCCTTTTGGCCCTTCGGCGGCCGCGCCAGGTGCGCAGCGGTCATGATCGAGAGCAACGCGTGCAGGGGATAGGGACAGGTGCGGCTGCGATAATCGGGCACCTGGCGAAAATGGTTTTGGAGCGATTCGAGCTCGGCCGAGTTGAGCGTGCAACGCGGCTTGGCTTTGGCCTCCACGGCCGCGAGCACCGGCGACAGGCACGGCGCTTGCAGGTCGCGGCGGGCCTCCGGATAAAGGGCGCGCACAAAGAGGCGTTTGGGTCGATCGTGCCGCTCATAAAAATCGCGTGACTTGCGCCCGCAGCCCTGGGTGAGCCCAAGTTCTTCGAAGTTGCTGGCGGCATAGAGGGTGCCTCGAAAGTGCGCCGGATCCACAAAAGTCTCCACCACGACAATCGGGTGCCCGTAGCGCTGCTGCCAGTCATCGCTGAGCCGGTCGAGCACGCGGCTCAGCGCCGCTGAGGCGAGATTGGGCACGGTGCGCCCCGGCAACAAAAGCAAGCGGGCGTTGTTCGCCACCAAAGGCAGCCGGCACCGCCGTTGCTCGTCGGTCCAACCGATCCACTTGTCGCGTGCGCGCAACCGGCGCGCGGCCGCGGTAAATATCAGCACGCCGACCCATTCGCCGCGCGCATCCGCCACCGCGTAGTGGAGGCGCTCCCCCACCGTTTGCAGACTTTTCAGGTAGTGATGCCGATCGAGCAGTTCCTTGCAGCGCGGCAACTGCTCATCACCGAGCAACTCGACTTGCAGGGTGTTGAGCAAAATCTGGCGATCATCGGGCAACAACATTACCGGTCGGCGGACTGGCGGCAGGGGAATCATTTCCCCGGTGTGAATAGTTTCCCCGGAAAAGTTCACACTTATCAATTAATGCTCTACAAAATAATCGGTTAATGCGTTTGGTGCATTGGGCCTGCGGGCGCATCAACCAGCGGACGTTCCACAACCGTTCGTCGCGCCACGCGGTGATTTGGTTGACCTTGAGCGTCGCGATCGCGGTCAATTCGGCCGCGATTCTGTTCTTCAAGCTGGTCTGCTGGGTGCGGAGATAGAATGAGGCAGCGAGCGCGACAATGGCGAAGACCGCCGTGGTCAGCCCGATGATGAGAGTTTGCTCCCGCGCGAAGGGTTTCGGCGTGGCGGGCTGGGTGCCGTCGCCAAAGAAAAAGTCGTGCACGTTTTCATCCACGCGGCTGGCCAGCAACTGCGCGAGATTGAGCGCGACGAATGCGATGGCCGTGAGGAACGCCATCGGCACAACCCCACCGCTGTAGAAAAGCGGCGTGCCCGTGGCGTAGGCCAGCGCGGTGATCGCGCAGAAACTGCCGCCCAGCAACGCGGCGATTTTCCCCGCGCGCCGCAGCACGGCCCGCCGGGATAATGCCGGCAGCAAGGTAACCAGACTCAAGGCCGCGAACAGAAATACGCCTGCCGTGAAGGGCGACATTTGCCCGACCGGGATGCCGCGCAGCACGGGACCGACCACGGACTCAAGATCCCCGATGGAATTGCGAAACAGATCCAACCGGTCGTAGAGCCGGTCATAAATACGCTCGTCGATAGTCCCCGCCTGGAGGAGGTTTAAGATCAGGATTTGCCGTTGTTGCTGCCCAATGCGGTCGATTCGGCCGATCCGCTGCTCCACGACCATCGGATTCCATGGTAGGTCGTAGTTGATGATCGTGCTCGCAAACTGCATGTCGAGGCCCTCGCCCCCGACTTCGGTTGAAATCAGGACGTCTGCGCCATCCGCCGACGCGAATTCATCGATTACCTCCTGCGAGCTTACCATGGCGCCGCCCTTGAGTGTAATGACGTCTATACTGTGCTCCGCCAGCCGCTCCGCTAGGTAATCCACCGTCGGCCGAAACGTCGAAAAAATGATGACTTTCTGTCCCGGATGCTCGCGCCAGTAATCACCCAACTCCTCAAGGAGCAGATGGAATTTTGTGTCCGCTTTCCGCAGGCCAGCCAAATCAAAGCGCCCGTGCAAACGCTGATGGAGGAATTGCACGAAGGGCCGGTTCTCCCGGTCGTCGTCGTTACTGTCCGTCAATCGCGCGCCCGGCGGTTTTGTCCAATGGATTAGGGCCGCGACAATCGAGCTACTGACAAGGCGCTGAGGTGTCACCGCTAAGAACCCCGATGGCAAATTGTTTGCCGCGGCAAAATCGAGCGCCATCTCAGTCACCTCTTGATACACCTTCGATTCCGCCGGTGTCATGACCACTTTTCTGGCCGCAACGTTTCGGTGCACGCGGTCCTCAGGTCGTGTGACATCGCGCTTGCGGGTCCGAGAGAATGCGTGGCCCAGTAGGTTGATGCGTTCAGCTTGGTATGCGCAGGCCGCCCGGCGTGACGGTGAG
This sequence comes from Opitutales bacterium, assembly GCA_038204695.1. Taxonomy (GTDB): domain Bacteria; phylum Verrucomicrobiota; class Verrucomicrobiia; order Opitutales; family Opitutaceae; genus ER46. The sequence continues at coordinate 7,008 of JBBRCR010000231.1, forward strand.
GATAACACGCCCGGCTCCTGCAGCGATGCCCTGAGTGCGCCGAGCATCTGGCTTTCACGCACGTAGGGGTTCAGCAGCGCTTCATCGATGAGGGAGAGTGCATCCTCCACCTTGCTGGCCGGGCTCACCAACGTGTCCCGAAGTTTCACTAATGGAGCATTTGCCTCGATAATACCACTGAAAGCCTGCTCGTTGTTGAACGTGTCGGGATCGAGCAAACGAAGTAAGCTATAAAGATTCAGGTTCGAAGTGTGCAATGGCGTCGCCGAAAGAAAGACCCGGTGGACGGCAGCGTCCGTGGCCAACTCGCCGAGATCAAACGCCTTGGTCTCGGGGTTTCGCATGTAGTGCGCTTCATCCATGACCAGGAGATCCAAAGGAGGCTCCCCTTGGGCTGCGTCGTTCAAGAGATGCGCCAACCCGGCGCGCGGGTCCGACTCCGGTGGAGCATCTTCCCAACCGGATGGGGGCCGCAGTGCTTGATACGACGCTACCAGCGCAAAGCCATGTGAATTGTTCCGCCGGTATTCTTGCAGGTGTTCCACCACTTCCTTCGCGCTCGCCTCGGCGGCTCGGACCCCGAAGCGTCGTGCAAGCTCGCGCAACCATTTCAGTTTCAGTTTCGCCGGACATACCACTAGCAAGCGTTGCGCGCCTGTGCGCGCACGCAGCTCCGTCCAGATGAGGCCCGCTTCGATGGTTTTTCCCAAGCCTACTTCGTCTGCGATCAACAGACTGTTACACGGCGATTCGATCAGCTTGAGAACAGGCTTGAACTGATACGGCAAAAATTTCGTGTCCGACGCCTCCATTGAGTAGAGGACACCGGATAGGCGTCCCCCCATTTTCTCGTGCATCAGGATCCGCCGCATACTGTCCGGACCCGCGACGCGGCCCCTAATGAAATCCCCTCTCGCGTCCACGGTGTTCGGCAATCTTTCGACCTGCGTTGCGCGCATCCAGGAGAGCGCTCCATCGCCAAACTGAATCTGCACTTGGATGACACCCGACTGCTCGCGGCATCCCGATGGCGACACAATACCCGTGCGCCCAGGATTGTGTATCAGGCGCACATGGTTGCCCGGAAGGAAAGGCATGTTTTGGACTGGCATACTCAAGCTGCGCCGAAATTTGTCGCCGTAATCATTCGCTAGAGAAACGATTCATCCTCCACTTCGGGTTCCGGGCCTTGAGGTGCGGCAGAGGTGACCGCAGACTCTCGAAGGAATAGATCACCCGCGGCCACGGCTTGGCGGAGAACTTGCGCCTCGTTAAACTCGTAGCCACGCACGGTGCTGAGATACACCCAACGCGTAGCTCGCGAAATGCCCACCGTTAGCAACCGATGGCGCCGTTCCGCTGATAGTCGCTTGAACCCCAGTTCGACGAGCCGTGGAAGGATGGCGCAGTCGAAAGTGAGTCCTTTGGCCGAGTGGTAGGTCGCAATCTTGGGGGTGATAGATTCGAAGTCGGCGGGTGCTTGGCCCCTGCGCGGCGAAGTCGCTTTTTGGATCTCCATGCCCCGCTCCGCCAAGCGTCCCGCCAACCCGTAAACGTCTCTCACCTGCGGGACAATAATGCAGGCACGTTGGCCCAAATGCATGCGTTCACGCAACACCCGGGCGATTTGATCTACTTCCTCGTCCCAGTCGGCTGCGATGTAGAAGCTCGGTTTTTCTCGCTCCTTGGCAGAGAAATTCTGTCCCTCGAAACGTGTCCCGAAATAGCTGGCGAGCCGGGCCACATCGGGTGAGTTACGGTAAGCGGGAAGAAATGCGGCCGACTGCTGTGTGATGCCTAGTTCGCGCAAAATTTCTCCCTCGCCAAGACCGCCCTCAAAAATCTGCTGGCGCGCGTCGGCAAAGACCGTCACGTGCCCAGCGAGCACGCGCAAAATACGATAGGCATCGCGTGTGAGGTCTTGACCTTCGTCTACCAGCGCGAAGTCCAAGCGTTTTTGCGCGGGCGGCTTAAACTCCAGAACCTGGGCGACTTTGGCCCGGATGCCCATGTAATCGGTGACGGTTGCGGGGCCTTTTTTCTTACCGGTAGGGACGGTGGGTTTGCGGCCGCCGACAAATTCAGTCCAAAGCTCCCCGCACCACTCATCGAAAGTTTGCACATTCTCATTTGGAATTCCGAGAAGATCGAGAGACTGCCGAAGAAACTGACTGAGCACATTGGTATAGACGAAAATTCGGAACCGTTCCGGCGGTGATGCGAACCGGTCGCGCAGCCATCGGCCACGGTGCAGCAGCACCTGAGTTTTTCCTGAGCCAGGAGGCCCAAGAACGAGATGGTGCCTGTCGGGTCGCAGCTCGACCACCGCACGTTGTTCACGCGTAAGCTGGGAATCGGGGAGCAGGTAAGGCATCGTGAATCAGCTCCCAGCAAAAGCGGGAGATTGTCCGTCAGAGGCAGGTTCCGTTGCACCAGCCGACCGATGACCGCGCTCCGCGCGAAGTTCAGCTAGCCGCGTCTTCTCACCGAGCAAGACTAACGTATCCTCGAACCACGCAAGTTCCCATGCGGATTGCTCGTTCAGTGGCTTGGCCTCGTTGAGCGCCTGTTGCGCCGCCTCCTTGGCGGCGTCGCCTTTGCCCATGCTCTTTAGAATCTGTGCGCGGAGAGAATGGTAAGGCGAAGAGGTAGGTTCCCGGATGGATCCCTCATCGATCTTTTCGAGGGCAGTGTCGTAGCGCTTTTGTCGGTGGCAATGAAGAGCCCAGTTGAACCAAGGCGTGCCGCCACGAGTCAACTTGGCCGCTTCACGGTAACAGGCTTCCATGCGATTGAAGTCGCCCAACTCCTCGAAGATGATGCCTTGAAGGTTCAGAATATCGACGTCCGCCTGCTTGAGAGCCACGGTAGCACTCTTCAAAATCTCAACCGCCTTCTCATACATGCGCAGCTGTCGATAGAGCGACGCGAGACGAAGCAACTGCGACCGATGGTGCGGCCCGGGACCACCGGCGTCTCGAAGCTCCTCCTCAATTTGTTCAATCTCCATCCGCGCATTGCCCGGTGAGGCAACCGACACGAGCGGATTCTCAACTTCGATATCATGAGTCTCGTTCGGCTTGCTTTTGAGTCCTACTTTCGCCTCGAGCCGCCTCGCCGCGGTCAGACGAAATTGAAACTCAATGGGCTCGCCCGCATGGCGCCGAGCCAGCTCGATCGGGCAGTGCAGCACGATTTGTTCGTCGGGCAACGAGATGAGTTCGACCTTGAGCTTGCCGTTAAATTCGCGCGGCAAAGTAAGGCCCGCCTGGCTCTTCCAGCCGCCGTCGGCTGGAAACGGAATCGAGGTGCCGGCCGGGATCAACACCAGCGGCGCGCGACCTTCCACACGAAGAGCGAGCGAATCGCCGACCATTGGCTTCACCAACGGCTCGGAAAAAACATCCAACCACGCCGCGGACCATGCCGCACCGCGCGCAATCGCAGACTGCGCGGCGGTAGAATCAGGAAAGCGCAGAAGATAGGCCTTCTTGAAATATTTTGCGAGCGCCTCCTGCACCTGCGGAATGAGCGAACTGCCGCCGGCCAGCAGCACGTAGTCTATGTCCTCGGCGCTGACCTTGGCCCGCATGAGCGCGTCCGTAATCGGCGTGAAGATTGACATTTCCTGCCGGTAATCGGTCTCGCGGCAATGGAGCATGTCCACGCTGAGGAAAGGCGTGAGGAGATTCTCCCATTCCTTGGCGTTGAGCGTAGGGTTGCTAAGGATGAACTCCTGCTTACCCACCCGAACGGGGGTCGAAACCATGCGGGCAATGACTTGCGCCTTGTCGGCGTCGGAATAACGGCCGTGTTCCTGGAGCTGTTTTATCTCCCGGCAAAGGCCTTCCTTGAGCGCCTCTGCGCAACTTCGGAGCGCAGGCTCTATGATCTTCTTGCGCTCTGCCCAGCCGAAATGTCGGGCCGTGAGATTATGCTCTTTGAGTAACGCGGGGATGAGGTGTTCGTGGATGATCGCCGCGTCGAAGTCATAGCCACCAAGTCGGTGATAGCGGGACACCGATAGGGCTGTAACGTTGAGCCCGTCGACGTCCGGGCGAGGCTCGACCCGGCATAAGAACACATCGCACGTGCCACCGCCAAAGTCGAAGACGAGGACACTCTTGGCGGCGGGAAACAAATCGTCCTTAGCATAGGTGAAAAGATAATCGGTCAGCGCGGCCACGGGCTCATCGAGCAGGTCTTCGTCCGCGATTCCAAGTTTGGCGGCCGCTGCCGCCCAGAGAGTATCAGCCCGTTGGTTGACTTGAAACGAAGCCGGCACGGTCACAACGGTTCGCGCTACCAGGGAGCCAGCAGCCTTGCGCGCGTGCGCGGCGAGGAAACGCAGCACCTTTGCCGCGATTTTCCTAGCATGGTCGTAGTCGTCTGTCGCGCGATGATAGGTCTTACTGATCCCCATGTCGTTCTTCGTTTCCGAAAACAGATTTCGCTCGGGACTCAGGCCGTGGGCCACCGCTTCAGCTCTAAGCCGCTTTGCCCCCTCGCCGATCCACTCATGACCGGCGGTATCTATCGCGACGACGGAAGGCACGAGCGTGCTGTAGGTCGGGCCTGAGAGCGTCATCTGCTCGATGGAAAGGTCGCTGCAGGCGGTCTCAGGATTAGAATCTGTCGGCAAGGGCAGTGTGACCACCGCAACGGTCGAGTTGGTGGTGCCGAGATCAATGCCGATAACACGCGCGCTCGGACGGCGGCCCACCGCCGCGCAGCGAAGTTTTTCAAAGAAATTCATGAGCGTGCTTCATATTGGGAAATTTCGCCGAGATGAGCGCAATGGAATATTCCATGCTTGGAGACGAGGAATGAGGCCGGCCAGATGCCCGCCAACAGTAAAGTGGGGAATGTAGACTTCATCGGCCAAGGCGCCGACAAAGAAATTTCGTTGGCTCGCTAATTCTGCGGTCACCCGGGTTACCGTCGACGGAAATGCTGACAGGATCAGCAGCCGCCCAGCCGCCAACCGCGTCTTCCAATCTTCGGGCATACGCTTTGGCACCGCCCGCGCCGGACAGATGATGATGGGTTGCGAACCGCGCAGCAGAATGCGGAGACACTTCCTGCCGTTCGTCCATGCTCCGGAAAAACGCTCTTTCTCCGTTAGAAATTCGACCGAAGACCGCGGATAATCAGGTGGGGCGCGATTGCTCCTTGAAAGATTGCCCTGCCGGGGTGCGCTGTTACAAACGTGGGCTCCAGCATGACCCGAAACAGCTACTGCACGCGCACCTACCTACCGTCTATTCGTCGAAGGCCTCCTGTTGTCGCGAACGAAGCGCTGGCAGCGTTGCATGAGTAAATCGTCTCCAAACAACTCTGGCCTGCGCGACAATCACACGCGTGGAACAGTCGCCGACTTCCTGAATTCGAGAATCCGGGATGGATCGAAACTGTCTGTCGTCTCCGCCTACTTCACCATCTACGCCTACGACGCGCTCAAGGAAGCTCTCGAACGAGTTGAGCATCTCGATTTTCTTTTCGGTGAACCGTCTTTCGTCAACCGGCTCGATCCGACCAAGACCGAAAAGAAGGCTTTTATCATCGATGCCGACGGGTTGGAACTCGCGAACAAGCTCCAGCAGAAACGCGTCGCCAAGGAATGCGCTGACTGGATCGAGCGGAAGGTGGACATCAAGACGATCAAGCAATCCAACCTCCTTCACGGGAAAATGTATCACATCGCCAAAGGTGGCGTGGAGGACGCCATTCTCGGCAGTTCCAACTTCACCGTGCGCGGCCTCGGTCTTGGTGCCGCCGGCAACAACATCGAGCTGAACCTCATCGTGAACGACAACCGTGACCGGCAGGAACTCAAGCAGTGGTTCGATGAGCTTTGGGGCAATGA
>JBBRCR010000232.1:0-12861 GCA_038204695.1 Opitutales bacterium
GACGCCGGTCAGGACATCGAGGTGGTACGGATCGATCCGGTCCGAGAAATACTGCGCTCCACCGGCGACGGCCAGCGCGGCGAGGAGCAGAAGGTGAGGCGCCGGGATGAAGGGCCCGCGGCCAGCTGCCGCCGATCGCCCGGCCGCGGTTTCGTCCCTCGCGGGCGGTCGCGGGTCCGTGGCCCCGGGGCCGCGCTGTTTTTTCCGCATCATACCTTTTCGATCCTGAATTTGCCGAGCAGCCCGGCCGGACGGAAAAGCAGGATGATAATCAGGATCGCGAACGCGATCGCGTCCTTGTAGGTCGACCACGGGCTGCCGCTCACGAACGTCTCCACCGTCCCGAGGATCAGGCCGCCGAGCGCGGCACCCTGGATGTTGCCGATTCCACCGAGGATGGCCGCGATGAATGCCTTCAATCCGGGCACCACCCCCATGAGAGGATCGATGGATGGATAATTGACGGCGTAGAGGATGCCCCCGGCGGCGGCGAGCGCGGAGCCGAGCGCGAAGGTGAACGAGATCACGATGTCGATGTTCACGCCCACGAGCTGGGCGGCCTTGGGGTTGAGCGAAACCGCGCGCATGGCCATGCCCATCTTCGTCCGGTAAACGACGAAATCGAGGCCCAGCATGAGGAGCACCGCGACGACGATGACGACGATCTCCTTGGTGGAAAAGACGAGGGTGCCAAACTGGAACGTCTTCACCGGGAACAGCGCCGGGAAGGTCCGCGGCGCGGCGCCAAAGAAGACCTGACCGGTGTATTCAAGAAGGAGCGACACACCGATCGCGGTGATCAGCACGTTCAGGGTGGGGCCGCTGCGCAGCCGCCGATAGGCCAGTCGCTCGATCGTGACGCCAAGTGCCGCGCAACCGAGCATCGCGACCGCCAGCGCCGCGAGGCCGCCCCAGAGCGTTCCTTCCGGCACGAGTTTGCCCATGTAGTAGCCGAGGAAAGCCCCGACCATGAAGACGTCGGAATGGGCGAAATTGATGAACCGCAGGACGCCGTACACCATCGTGTACCCGAGGGCGATCAAAGCGTAGATGGCGCCGAGGGATATGCCGTTGAGAAGTTGCTGGAGAAATTCGGACAAGGGCAGTGAGGGGAATGGTCACCGTTGGCAGCGCGCCGGAACGCGTCAATCGAGGAGACGAGCGCGACGGCGTCTTTAACTGCGAATGAACGCGAATGAACGCGAATGGGAAAACTCGAAGTTGAGCGACTCCGTGACTGTGAGCGCCAGCGAGTGGAGTTCGAGCAGGTCGGTCATTTGATCATCTGTGCGCGATCAAAGCGGAGCTCACGCGAAGCCGCGAACACCGCGAAAAATACACCGCCTGCTTCGCGATCCTCGCGGCTTCTAAGACTCGCCCTACGGCAGCACCGTGTCGACCAGCACGAACTTGCCGTTCTTCACGGTCAGAATCACCGCCGCCTTCGTGGCATTGCGTTTCGCGTCCAGGGTCGTCATCCCGGTCACGCCGCGGAAATTTTTCGTCGTGGCGATCGCATCGCGCAGCTTCGGGCCCTCGGTCGTGCCGGCGCGCTTGATTGCGTCGGCCAGCACCATCGCCGAGTCGTAACCCAGCGCCGCCATGGCATCCGGTTTGTCGCCCCAACGCGCTTCGTAGCGTTTCACGAACCCCTGCGCTTCCGGGGTCGGAATTACCGGTGCGAAATGCGTGGAATAATACGCGCCTTCGACGGCGGTGCCGCCAATCGCGATCAACGCCGGCGCTTCCCAGCCATCGCCACCAAACACCGGAACTTTGATCCCGAGATCGCGCGCCTGTTTGCAGATCAGCGCCGCTTCCGTGTAATAACCCGACGCGAGGATCGCATCGGGAGCCAGCGCCTTGATCGCGGTTAACTGCGCTTTGAAATCCTTGTCGCCCTCCGAGTATTTCTGTTCCGCGACGATCTTGCCGCCGGCGGCGACAAACGGCTCCCGGAAATATTTCGAGAGCCCAACGCTGTACGGCGACGAAACCGAGGTCAGGAGCGCGACCTTGTTTGCCTTTAGCGTGGTGCGCGCAAATTTGGCGAGCGCCGCACCCTGGAACGGATCGATGAAGCAGACGCGGAAGATGTAGTTGCCCATTTCCGTCACCTTGGGGTTGGTCGATGACGGCGTGATCATGGGAATCCGGGCCTGCTGCGCGACCGGCGCAGCTTCCAGCGAGCGGCTCGACGCCACCTCGCCGAGCAGCGCGACCACCTTGTCGCGCGAGATCAGTTTCTTGGTGATGGTGGCCGACTCGCCCGACTTCGATTGGTTGTCCTCGGTGATGAGTTGCAGCTTTTTTCCCAGCACCCCGCCCGCGGCGTTGAGTTCTTCCACCGCCATCGTTGTGCCCTTGTGGGAGGCCTGCCCAAACGCAGCCTCCTTCCCCGTGAGCGAGGCAAATTCGCCGATTTTGATGACCTCCTGGGCAAAGGCAGCCGGGGGCAAGCTGGCCAGCGCGAGGGCGGATAAGAGTAATCGCGGAAGCGGAAACATCATGAGTGGGAGGAAAGGGTGGGGCGGCGGAGACAACGGGAGCGCCGCGCGGTTTTCAATCTTCGAAGCGGCGGCGCCTGGAGTGCGTGACCTCGGACCAACCCACATCGAGGAAATTGACGCGACCTTCGGGTGTATCGCCCGCCCGCAGCCACTAAAGGCTCAAGCCGCTGTTGAGGCATGCACGCAGCAAGACAACAGCCTCAGACATCGCCTGGGGAAAGGAGGTCACCGAGAATGGCAACTGTTGTTATGTCTGCCCGCCTCTGTGTCCGCTTGTTCGACCTCTGTGCACTCTCCTTGAGCATGTTGTTCACTTGCGCGCATCCTCGTCCGGCGAGGGTTCCTGCCTGCAAACGAGAGTTGAACCGCGAATGGACGCTAATAAACGCGAATTCGAGGCAACGACTCGGAGCAACCCTACGGCGGGTTCCCTTACACAAACCCGCCGCGAACGACGTCGCTCTCCATCGGATCGGTGGCTTCTCCGTCGGATCGGCGGCTTTCCAGCCGCCGCATTACGTTCGGCCGACCGATCTCGGGCGACTGGAAAGTCGCCCCTCCGCAGCCATCCACTCGCTGGCGCTTAAAGCAGCCACGGAGTCGCGAATCGCTCAACTTCGGGTTTTCCCCCTTCGCGTTTATTTGCGTCCATTCGCGGTTGAGAATCAGCCTGGCTTTTCTTCTTCGGCTGCGGCTGCGCCGCGGTGAATCCACGGGGCGGTGAAGCTTGTGAATAAAGGTATGGCGGGACGCCCGTGCCACCCGACACCTCCGAACTCGAAGCGGCGCCAACCATCGCGGCATGCATCCGCCGAAAGAGTCAGGATGGTTTCGGCTTCCCGTCGCGCGGAGTGGCGCCTTTGCTCGCCGCCGGTGAACACATTCGATCGGCACCTCTTGCGCGAGTGGCTGCAGATTCTCGGGCTGGTGCTCGCGGCGACGTGCGGGTTGATGCTGCTGCAGGTGCTGTACGATGACTTTCGCGGGCTGCGGGACCTCGGCGCCCGCGGATCGGTGTTTTGGGTTTACGTCGCGGTGACGCTCCCCAGTTTTCTCACGGTCGTGCTGCCGCTGGCGCTGCTCGTGTCGGTCCTGTACGTGCTCGGCAAGCTTCATCGCGGCAACGAACTGACGGCGATGCGGGCGGCCGGCGTGGGCATCATGCGGCTCACCGCGCCGATTTGGTTCGCCGGTGTGCTCTGCTGCGGGCTCGCCTGGTGGCTCAATACCACGGTCGTCCCGTGGTCGGTCGAGAAATCGCGTTCGATTCGCGATGAGCTCCAGATCAGAAAGGAGTCGGCGTCGCTCCCGCAGGACCGCGTCGGGGCCGTTTACAGCGTGGCCTTCGACAATCGTCTCACGCGGCGGATGTGGTTTTTCAACCGTTACAGCATGTACACCCAGGGTGGGGCCTACCCGGTGGGTCGCGGCTACGGCGTGTCCGTTTCCGAACTCGATCCGACACGCCGGGAAGTCGCCCGGATCGTCGCGGCAGAGGCCTGGTTCAACCCGGCCGGGCGTGGTTGGACCTTTCGGCAGGGCCGTGATCTCGAGTTTGATCCCGAAACCGGCGAATTGATCGGCTCGCGGCCCTTCGCCGAAAAAGTCATGCCGCACTACCGCGAGGATCCCGAGTTGATGCTGCTGATCGATCGCAAACCCTCCCACCTTTCGCTGCACGAACTGCGCGCGCTGATCGCGTACCTGGAAGTCGAACACAGCCCGAAAACCGTGGGTTATGCGGTGCGCTATTACTCGCTCATGGCGGCAACGCTGGGGCCGCTGATCGTCATCGCCATCGCCATTCCCTTCGCCGTGTCCGGCGTGCGTGTGAATCCCGCGGTCGGCGTCTCCAAATCGATTGGGCTGTTCTTCCTTTATTATGTGTTGATGAACGTCGGCACGAGCCTGGCCACCAAGCAGATCATCGACCCCTTGACCGCCGCGTGGCTGCCCAACGCGGGCATGGCGCTGCTGGCGGGATGGCTGTTTGTGCGGCTGCGTTGACCTCTTCCGCAGCGAGGCGCTGCCTCAGCCACAGAGTTGAATAGACGCGAATTCGAGGCAGCGACTCGGAGCACGCTGCCGCGGATTCCATTTCACGTGCATTCGCGCGAACGCGAGTGTGCAGTGCATCCACTCGCTGGCGCTCGCAGCCACTGGCACACGGCCGCAGACATCTCTACTCGCTGATCTCACAGCCACGCCACTCGCGGGCGCTCGCAGCCACGGAGTCGAATGCCTTCTCAATATTTTTCGGGAATTCGCGTCTATTCGCGTCCATTCGCGGTAAAAAACTCAGCCTGACTTGTTCTCGTGCGGTTGCGGCGGCGCCGCGCCTGGCCAGTTCCTGGTCGCTCCCAAACGACGCGCACGTACGGCAAGATTCCTGTAACTTCTCAGGGCTGGCGCGGGTTATTGCGTCATGTCCCCCCATGCCCTTTGCGTTTTGGACGCGAGCGCTGCGCGTCATCGCCGTCTCGTTGTGCACTTTGCGAGAAATCGTGGGTGCCGGATATCGGCCGCTTGCGTCAACGTCCTGCATTTAGTCCCATGAACGCTTCCATCGTGTCACAGCTCACCACCATGAATCCGGGTTCCCCCGTCGCGCGAACTGCGCCCGCCGTGTCCGTTGGGCACAAGAAGTCCAAGCTCAAATGGTTCGTGCTTGGCGGAGTCGTTCTCGTCGTGGGACTCGGCGTGGCCGCTTATTTCAAAAAGAAAACCGCCGCCCAAGTGGTGACCGTTTCGACCGACAAAGCGGTGATCAAGACGATCACGCAGATCGTCTCCGCCACGGGCAAGGTTCAGCCCGAGGTCGAGGTGAAAATCGCGCCGGAGGTCTCCGGCGAGGTGGTCAAGCTCGGGTTTCGCGAGGGTGCAGCCGTGAAAAAAGGTGAGCTGCTGGTAAGTATTAAACCCGATTTGTACCTCGCGCAGGTGGAGCAGCAGGAAGCCAATCTGGTCGCCGCGAAAGCCGGCGCCGTCCAGGCGAAAGCCCAGCTGATGAAAGCCCAGGAAGATCTGAAACGCAGTGACGATCTCTTTCAGAAAAAACTCGTCTCGGACGCCGACATCACGGCCGCGCGCACCACGGTCGAGGTCGCGCAGGCGAATCACGACAATGCCCTGGCGCAGATTCGGCGCACCGAGGGGTCGCTCAATCAGGCGCGCGACCAGCTCACCAAGACCGTCATCTATGCGCCGATCGACGGGAAAGTCAGCTCGCTGAGCACGGAGGTCGGCGAACGCGTGGCCGGCACGGGCTCCTACGGTGGTGCGGAGGTCATGCGCGTGGCCGATCTCGAGAACATGGAGGTTCGCGTGAACATCAACGAGAACGACATCGTCAACGTGAAGCCGGGCGACCGGACGAAGATTTCCATCGACGCGTTTCCCAACCGCAAGTTCGAGGGCGTGGTGAAGGAAATCGGCTCGGCCGCGCGTATCAGCGGCATGAACACGCAGGACGAGGTGACGAACTTCCTCGTGAAGATCCGCATCGTCGACCGGGAGCCCGCGCTGCGGCCGGGCATGAGCGCGAATGCCGACGTCGAGACGAAGTCGGTCGAAAACGCGGTGGCCGTGCCGATCCAAAGCGTCACGGTCCGTTCGCACGAGGGCAAAAAGACCATCGAGGAGCTCGCGGCGGACCGGGAGAAGAAGTCGAAGGAAACAAAGGGCGAAGGCGCCGCCACCGCCGTGAACGTGGCGCAGCAGAAAGCGGCCGATCGCGCCGACCGCGAAAGCCTGCAACGCGTCGTTTTCCTGCGGCAGGGCGACACCGTGAAGATGGTGACGGTCGAGACGGGCGTGCAGGACACGACCCACATCGAGATCAAGTCCGGGCTCAAGGCGGGCGACGAGGTCGTCAGCGGCAGTTATGGCGTGATTACGCGGACGCTGAAGGACGGCAGCAAGGTGCAGCTCGAAAAGCCGAAGAAAAAGGATGAGAAGAAATAGCGTCGCTCGGCGGGCGGAGCGCCGGCCTGTATCCAGACTTCGGTTGCGCCGCCCATTCACTTTCACCCGCTCCTCTCCATGATTCCACCCTCACCGTCCACCCTGGCGAACCGGCGCCCCACGCGGCCTCGCGGTCACCTCGTCATCGAAATCGAGGGTGTCACGAAGCTCTACAAGATGGGCTCGGAGGTCATCCACGCCTTGCGCGGCGTGGCGGTGAACATCCACCGCAACGAGTACATTGCCATCATGGGTCCGTCGGGTTCCGGCAAGTCGACGCTGATGAACATGCTGGGCTGCCTGGATACGCCGAGCGCCGGGCGCTACGAATTCAATGGGAAGAATGTCGCCACGATGGTCGACGACGAACTGGCGGAGATTCGCAACCGCGAGATCGGATTCGTTTTTCAGACGTTCAACCTGCTGCCGCGGTCGAATGCGCTGCACAACGTCGAACTCCCGCTGATCTACGCGGGCCTGGGCAAGAGCGAGCGGCTCGAGATGGCGCGGCGAGCGTTGGAGAACGTGGGCCTCGGCTCGCGCGTCAGCCACAAGCCGAACGAACTTTCCGGTGGGCAGCGCCAGCGCGTCGCGATTGCCCGCGCGCTCGTGAACAATCCGTCGATCATCCTCGCGGATGAACCCACGGGTAATCTGGATTCGAAGACCGGCGAGGAAATCATGGAGCTGTTCGAGCGGCTCTACGATCAGGGCAACACGATCATTGTCGTGACGCACGAAGAGGATATCGCCCGGCACGCCCGGCGGATCATCCGGCTGCGCGATGGGTTGATCGAGAGCGACGCCAGCAACGAGTAACGACCGTCGCCGCGGCGCAACGTGTCCGCGCTCCCTCGATGAAACGCACCCTTTACGAGCTCTCCGAGGCCGTGCGGATCGCTTTCGCCCAGATTCACGCCAACAAGCTGCGCTCCTCGCTCACGGCGCTCGGCGTGATCATCGGCATCGTGGCGGTCACCCTGATGGGCACCGCCATCCTGGGGATTGACGCCGGCGTGGAGCGAAGCCTGGCGGGATTTGGCGACGATGTGCTCTACGTGACGAAGTGGCCGTGGCGCGATGTCTCTGACTGGTGGAATTTCCGCAACCGGCGTGAGATCGACATGGATAACGCGGGGCCGATCAACGAGTGGATCGCGGAGCATCCCGACCGGGCGCTGAAGGTGGCGGTGCCCTCGGTCCACTGGGGCGCCTCCGTCCTCCGGGGGGAATACCGCGTGAACAGCATCCGGATCGTCGGAACGACGTCGGATTTGGGGCGTATTGTCCGTTCGGATATGAAGGAGGGGCGCTTCTTCACCGAAATCGAGTCGCGCGGCGGGCGCAACGTCGTGGTGATCGGTTTCGACGTGGCGGACGCGTTGTTCCCGAACGAGTCGCCGATTGGAAGGAATGTGCGGATTCGGAGCCAGCAATACATGGTGGTGGGAGTGGCCGCGCGCCAGGGAAGTTTCCTGGGTTTGTTCAGCTGGGATTCGCAGGTCATCATGCCGATTGCGGCGTTTGCGCGCTCTTTCCCCATCCGTTGGGCAAGTCCGGAAATTCGCGTGCAATTCGAACTCGGACGCATGGATGAAGCGAAGGACGATTTGCGCGGCATCATGCGGCGGCTGCGGCGGCTCGGGCCGGAGAAGCGCGAGGATTTTGAAATCAACAGCCAGCAGATCATCCGCGAGCAGCTCGATCCGATTAAGCAGAAGATCGCGCTCGGCGGGCTGTTCATCACCGGTCTCGCGCTTTTTGTCGGCGCGATCGGCATCATGAACATCACGTATGTGAGCGTGAAGGAACGGACCAAGGAGATCGGCACCCGGAAGGCACTCGGCGCGCGCCGGCGAACCATCCTGCTCCAATTCCTCATCGAGGCGGTGAGTATTTGTGTCCTCGGTGGCGCGGGCGGACTGGCGGCGGCGGCGGGGCTTTCCTTCGCCGCGGGCACTCTCTTCCCGTCGTTCCCACTCGTGTTCTCCGCCGGCCTCGTGGCGCTTGGCTTGGGCATCTCGATTTTCACCGGCGTCTTCAGCGGCTTCGCGCCGGCCTGGCAGGCGAGCAAGTTGGACCCGGTCGTTGCCCTGCGCTACGAATAGGGCTTCTGGATTTCCGATTTTTGATTCTCGATTTTCGATTTCTTCCAGCAGCCCCCTTCGCGGAAACAACGCACCGGCGAGCTCGACCACCCAAAAAAATTGACGGAACAGGAAGTGATTTTGGATTTTTAAATTTGCCACCCGATGAACGAAGAAGACCTAAAGCGACGCACAAGAGACTTCGCCGTCCGCATCCTTCGAATGGTGGAATCATTGCCGCCCACGCAGGCGGGGCGCATCATCGGTGGCCAGGTCGGGAGATGTGGTCCCTCGGTCGGAGCGAATTATCGTGCGGTTTGCCGGGCTCGCTCTGTTGCGGATATGATCTCGAAACTGGGAATTGTCGAAGAGGAGGCGGACGAATGCGCGTACTGGATGGAACTTATTATCGACGCGGGCCTGCTCCCAGCGCGCCAAGTGCAGCCGTTGCAGCAAGAGGCCTCCGAGTTGACCGCCATTATGGTTGCTTCGCGCCGGACGCTTCAGGTGAAAAATCAAAAATCAAAAATCGAGAATCAAAAATCCTAAGATGCTTTTCGCCGAAATCCTCCGACTCGCGTTTGCCTCGCTCACCGCGAACAAGCTGCGCTCGAGCCTGACCGTGCTGGGAATCGCCGTCGGCGTGTTCTCCGTCATCGGCGTCATGACCCTGATCAATGGAATGCGCAGCTCGATCGAGACGGGCTTGAATGTCCTCGGCGCGAACAGCTTTCAAATCAGCAAGTACCCGCCGATCAATTTCTCGGATCCGTATATGCGTTTTCGCAACCGGCGCGACGTCACCTACACGGTCGCATCACGTTTCAAGGAGTTGATGGAGGACTCCGCGCGGGTGAGCTTGCAACTCGGCCGTGGCGGCAAGGTGGTGGTGTTCCGGGACCGGCGGACCAATCCGAACGTGAACCTCCGCGGCTCGGATGAGAACTACATCACGGCTTTCAATTTCGATATCGCGCTGGGACGCAATCTGGGGCCGGACGACATCGAATATGGACGGCCGGTCTGCATTATTGGCTTCGACGTGGCGCAAAAGATTTTCCCCAATGAAGATCCGCTGGGACACTTGGTGCGGATCGATGGGCAGAATTACACGGTGGTCGGCGTGTTTGCCTCGAAAGGCACGTCGTTCGGCCAGAGCCAGGACAATCACGTGCTGACGCCGATCACGCGCTGGCTGATGATTTACGGGCGGCAATGGCGTTCCGTCAGCATCAACGTGCAGGCGCCGAGTCAGGCGGAGTTGCCGGCGACCCAGGAGAAGGCGATCGGTGCGATGCGTTTGGTGCGGGGCTTGAAGCCGGAGGATGTGAACGACTTCGAGGTCTTTTCGAACGAGTCATTGATCGAAGCCTTCAACAGCATTGCCGACGTCGTGGCCACCGGTGCGCTGATCATCAGCGCGATTGCGCTGCTGGCCTCGGGCGTCGGCGTGATGAACATCATGCTGGTGAGCGTGACCGAACGCACGAAGGAGATCGGCATCCGCAAGAGCATCGGGGCGAAGAAGCGCAGCATTCTGCTCCAGTTCCTCGCAGAGGCCGTCGCCCTTTCGCTGATTGGTGGGATTGCCGGAGTGGCGATTGGGGTGGGTGGAGGCAATGCTGTGGCGCTGGCCATGAACACGGCCGTGACCTTCCCCTGGATGTGGACGGCGATCGGGTTGCTGGTCTGCGGCGGGATCGGGATTATTTTTGGACTGTATCCGGCCTGGAAGGCGGCCGCGCTGGATCCGATCGAGGCGCTGCGGTACGAGTGAATTGTAGAAGACTGGGAAGACGGGGAAGACGTGGAAGACGGGGAAGACGGGGAAGACGGGGAAGACGCGAAAGAGTTGAACGGGCAAGATTCGATCCGCTGTGCACTCCCAGCTCCGCGTCTCAGATCAGATTTCCTGATGCGCGGGGCACAATGGCACAAAAGGTGGAACGTGCGTGAGCGTAGCGCTGGACTTCGACGGGCGAACGCCAGTCGGAGACTGGCAGGAAGTCTGAGTCTTCCGCGTCTTCTATGTCTTCCAAGTCTTCTATGTCTTCGGACAAACGCTCAGTAATCCCGAAACGGTCCGCGGGCCGGACTCGCATCCATCTCCCCCCGCCATTTTTCCCAACTCGCTTTCAATCGGGCGGCGACCTCGGGATTGTCTTTCGAGAGGTCCTTCTTTTCGCCGCGATCCTTGGCAAGATCGAACAGCCCGCTGCCTTTCTGCGACTGCACCCATTTCCAGTTGCCCACGCGCGCCGCGCGATCCCCACGCCGCTGCCAGAACATCTCGGTGCGGGGCGACGGTTTCTCACCCCGCAACACCGGCACCAAATCAAATCCGTCGAGCTTCACGCCGGCGGGTGCACGCGCGCCCGCGGCGGCGACGAAGGTCGGAAAGAATTCGAGCGACGTGAGAAACTCGTCGGTCACCTTGCCCGCGGGAAGCCGCCCGGGCCATTTCGCAATAAAGGGGACGCTGAGACCACCTTCCCACATGTCGCCCTTTGCTCCCCGCAGCGGCGCGTTGCCGCCATTGCCGCTGCCGCCGTTGTCGCTGATGAAAATCACGAGCGTGTCGCGTTCCTCACCTCGCTGGCGAATTTGCGACATCACCTTGCCGATCGATTCGTCCATGCAGGTCACGGCGCCGAAATACCGGGCCAGTTTCTCCGGCACTCCCTTGACCAGATATGGTTTAGCGTATTCGTCCGGCACCTGTACGCCCGGCCCTTCCTTGCGCCCGTTGTCTCGCTTTGCGCCCGTGAATGACGACGCGCCATGCGGCGCGTTGAAGCAGAGGTAAAGCAGCCACGGCTTGCCCGGGGCGGCCGAATTGATGAAGCGGAGCGCCTCGCGCTCGAACAGATGCGTGGCGTACGCGCCTTTGTCGGCCTGGCTGCGCGCGTTGCCGGAAAACATCGAATGCACGCCGTAACGTTCATGCGTGTAGTAATCGATGCCGTTGTTGCCATGGCCGTAAAAGAAATCGAACCCCCGCTGCAACGGCAGGTAGCGCCGCGCCTGGCCCATGTCCCATTTTCCCACCATGCCGGTGCGGTAGCCGGCCGCCTTCAGGGCATCGCCAAACGTCTTCTCCTGCGGATCCAACCCGAGCGTCATCTCAGGCGACACCGCGTATTCTTCCGGCGTATACAAGTGGCCGAAATTGACCATGTCATTGCGGACCATGTCATAGAGCCCGTTGCGCTGTGGATAACGACCGGTGAGGATGCTGCCGCGCGAGGGCGTGCAGGCCGGCCACGTCACGTAGAAATTGGTCGCGCGAACGCCGTCGGCGACCAGTCGATCCAAGTTGGGAGTCTGGATGTCCTTGTGTCCCATGCAGCCGATGTCGGGCCAGCCCTGATCATCGCTGACAATGAGGAGAACGTTGGGCTGCGCCGGAGCCGCGGCGCACAAAGGACCGGCCAGCAGCGTGAGTAAACAGAGGAGAAGACGGGGTTTCATGCGGATGCTCTGTAGAGAAGAGAACGATACGATGTAGCGTGGTGATGAACGGCGGCGAATCGAATTTTCAAGTGGCGTACGAGTGACACTTCAATTCGGTGTGCCGGCCGTGCTTGGCGTGGCATGGGCGTCCCGCCCATGTTTTCTTTGTGTATGTCAGTATGGGCGTCCTGCCCGAGTTCTGGGTCTTGCTGGGAGTACCAATCGTAATCTGGTGAAGGAAAAGAGGACTTGGGCGGGACGCCCATTCGGTTTTTGCTGAATGAAAATTTCGTCATGGGCGAGACGCCCATGCCACTTCAAACCTGCGTGCGGCATTCGACTGATTTCTGAATCGAATTCTCTGCGCCCTGCCGCCCCTTTTGTTCGTCTCTATGGCCGCATCTTCATGACCCATCGCCGCCATTTTGTTTCCCTGCTGACCACTGCCAGACGTGTTCTCTGGCCGGTCGCTTTCCTGGCGGTGGCCACGAACGCGTTCAGCGCGGCGGCGCCCCGCAAACCAAAACCCACGACGTCCACTCCGCTGGCCGAATGGGTGGAACCCGAAGTTTTCCGCGTGCTTCTCAACGAGCGCGGCAAGCGGCTGCGATGCCGAGCTACGCCGGCGTGGTGAACGATTCGCAAATCGAATCGCTGATCCTGTACATCAAGACGCTGCAGTGACGGGAGGCCTTTGGAGCATCCTCCTGAATTCAGGAGCCGTGGGGGGGGGGGGCCGCCCCGGGGGGGATTTTAGGCGGTGACCAGACCCCCCCAACAAGAGGGCAACGGGCAACCAACCCGCGGGGGGGGCCCCCCCCACCAGGGACGCCCGCGGCAGAGCGCGG
>JBBRCR010000233.1:0-12827 GCA_038204695.1 Opitutales bacterium
TGCGGTCGGCCCTGTACATGTGGATGACACTGGCGCCGTAGCCGTCCGCGACGTAAATCCGTCCGTCAGGACCCACCGCAATCGCGGTCGGCCGATACGCGGTCGGTTTCTTCTTCTCATCGGCCGGCTGGTCATAGAATCCGCTCTCCTTCGGCACGCCCAACGTCCATTCGACTTTTCCGTCGAGTGCCAGCTTCACCGCCTGGTTCCCCTTCACGTGCGCGGCATAAATAAACTCCTTCCCGCCCTCGTTGCGGATAATGAAACCGTGGATACCGCTCAGCTCGGGCGCGAGTCCGCGGAGAAATTTCCCGTCCTTCGCGAACACGAGAATCCCATTCGGGCCGTCGGAGCTCACATAAATGTTACCCGCCTTGTCCACGCCGACCCCGCCATGCGTCGGCCCAAGCGACACTCCGGACGGCACCTTGGCCCAACCGGACTCGACCTTGAAGCGCCAGGCGCCGGAACCAAGCGGGCCGGATGGCAGCGGCGTGGCGGAGACCTGCGCCAGGTTGAGCGGGAAATCGCTGTGCGCCGAGGCGACAGCAAACGAGAGCGACAGGAGTACGGCGAAGCGTGGGTACATGGTGGAACAGTGGCCGGTTGACGGACGGGGGTGGGAACTCCACTTGTTCGCAAAACCGGCCCCGCTGTCCATCCAAACCTTTGCCGGGCGCCGATGCCGAAATCCGCGGACACGTTCGCGGCGCTGATTCTCAGCCTGACATCGGTCTCCTGAGCCTTATGGCTTGAATTCGTGATGAAACGATCGCTCCTCGTTCTGTTGGCCGCCCCGCTTTTCGCCGCCGCTGGACAGCCGGCCCCGGTGCTCAACGTCTGGCCCGGCACGCCGCCCGGCGAAACGAAAACGCTGCCGCCCGAGGTGCCGAGGACCACTCCGACGGATCGGCTCGTCGCCGGCCGCTCTGTCCTCCGGTTGGCAAACGTGTCGACGCCCCAGCTTGCGGTTTACCGACCGCCGGCCGACCGCGATACCGGAGCCTCGGTCGTGATCTGCCCCGGCGGGGGTTTCAGCATTCTCGCGTACGATCTGGAAGGCACCGAGGTTGCCGCGTGGCTCAACTCCATCGGCGTGACCGGCATCGTGCTCAAGTACCGCGTGCCCGTTCGCGATCCGCAGAAACGCTGGCTTCCGGCCGTGCAGGATGCGCAACGCGCCATGAGCATCGTCCGCAGCAAAGCCGCCGAGTGGGGTCTCGACCCGCAACGCATCGGGATCCTTGGCTTCTCGGCGGGCGGAGCGACCGCCGGGCTCACCTCGCTCCTTTTCGAGCAGCGGCAGTACGCGTCCATCGATCAAATCGACACCGTGAGCAGCCGGCCCGATTTCGCGTTGCTCATCTACAGTGCCGGCTTTGTAGAACGCGGCCAGACGCAGATGAACCCCGACATCGTCGTGCCGAAGAACGCTCCACCCATGTTCTTCGTCCACGCTTTTGATGATGGCGTGCCCGTGCAGAACGCGTTGCTGCTCGCGGCCGAGTTGAAAAAGAACGGCGGCTCCGCGGAAGTTCATGTCTATGACGCTGGCGGTCACGGCTACGGCCTCCGTCACGTGTCGGAACAGCCGGTGACCACCTGGCCCAAACGCGCCGAGGAGTGGCTGGCCCGCCGCGGGCTGCTGAAGAAGTAGCGCGTTCCCGCAGTACTTCGGGGGCGCCCCGCGCGGGCCGTCACGGCGCCCGGCCGCGCAATCACGATGGTTTGCTTACGACGGCGCGGCGGTGTTACGAACCAAGACGCGTTCAACATTGCCGCGTCTGCCCCGGCCGCAAACCCGGGGCAACCGAGGCCCAATCACACCTCCGGAGTCAGCCATGACCACTCATCGGCCTGCGTTCATCTGCTCAGCCATCGCACTCGCGCTGTTCGCGTCGGTCCCGTGGCCGTCGCTCCACGCCGGGGTCGGCGATTCCAGCATCACGCGAGCACATTGGCGGTTTTCAGTCTCAGTGCCGACGGCACCTCGGCTGATGTCTCGAGCGCCGCGCGCACCGGCACCCTTCCGGCCCAGGGCCGCTACGTCACCGCGAACATCCAGCGCGCACCGAACCGCGGCTGGCATGGGGAGCGCAGCTACGTGGATCTGCTCTACCCCGGCGTCACCGAGAAGTTCCTCGAGGTGACGATGGCCGCTTATCGGCGCGAACTGGGCAGCGAATTTGGAAAACGGATACCCGGCGCATTCACCGATGAACCGGAGATCCGGCCCGCCGGGGGACTTCCCTGGACGGATGATCTGCCGGCCCAGTTTGAAAAACGCTGGGGCTACCCGCTCACAGCGAACCTCGCGTCGCTGAACCAGCCATCGGGTGACTGGCGGAAGGTGCGGCACAACTATTTCAGCGTGCTCAACCAGCTGTTTATCGAACGCTGGGCCCGGCCGTACTACGAGTGGTGCGAGAGGAACGGGCTCGCGTTCACTGGACACTATTGGGACCACGAATGGCCGAAGTGTGGCGCCGTGCCGAGTAACATGGCGATGGCGGCCTGGCAGCAGATTCCCGGCATCGACTGCCTGATGAACCAGTATCGCGAGGACACGAATGCGCAGTTCGGCAACGTCCGCATGGTGCGTGAGCTGGCCAGCGTCGCGAACCAGCTCGGCCGCCGGCGCACGCTGTGCGAAATCTACGGCGCGGGTGGCTGGGACCTGCGCTTCGAGGACATGAAGCGGATCGGCGACTGGCTCGGCGTGCTTGGCGTGAATCTCTTCGACGAACATCTTTCGTACGTGTCGTTGCGCGGAGCCCGCAAACGCGACCATCCCCAATCCTTCAGTTACCACGAGCCCTGGTGGGACGTTTATCACGTCAACGCCAGCTACCTCACGCGCCTGTCCTTCGCGATGTCGCAGGGGGAGCAAATCAATCGTGTGCTCGTGCTCGAGCCGACGACGACCGCCTGGATGTACCAGGGAGACGAAGCCGCTTTGAAAACCCTCGGCGCCGCTTTCTTCCAGTTCCTGCTCGGCTTGGAATCCGCGCAGGTGGAATACGATCTCGGCGACGAGGATATTCTCGCCCGCCACGGCCGCAGCGCCGGCCCAAGCCTCACGGTTGGGCGCCGCGACTATTCGACGGTCGTGCTGCCGCCTGGGACGGAAAATCTGGATACGCGAACCGTGGAGCTGCTCGAGGAGTTCCTGCGACGCGGCGGCACGATCCTGTCATGCGTGGAACCGCCCACGCGCGTGGATGGCGCCCCTTCGACCCGCGGGGCACAGCTGGCCGCGATTCGCGGCTGGCAGCGGGTCGAGCCGGCCGCGGTGGCAACACGGCTGCTTTCCTCGACCCAAGGTGACGACGGCTTTGCCATCACGCGCGGCCACGACGACAGGGGCATCCTCCTGCATCAGCGGCGCCAGCTGCCGGATGGCGAGCTGCTCCTGCTCGTCAACACGAACATCGAGCACCCGTCCGCGGGGAGCATCGCATCCCGCGCGCGTGGCGCTGAAGTGTGGGGACTCGATGATGGCAAGGTTCGGCCGTATCCATTTTCCGTGACGCACGCAGGCATGACCACACGGTTTGAACTGCCTCCCTCTGGCAGCCTCCTGCTTTTTCTCTCACGCGCTGCACTCAAACCGGCCCCGGTGCCGACGCCGACCACGACGTTCGCCGCGGCGAAGGGACCGATGGAAATCAGGCGAATTGCGCCGAATGTCCTCACGCTCGACCACGTCGACATCACGGCAGGCGGCGAAACGAAGCGCGACCTGTACTACTATCAGGCCGGGCAATTCGCGTTTCAGAAGAACGGGATGGAGCGGAATCCCTGGGACAGCGCCGTCCAGTTTCGAGACGATTTGATCAAAAAAACATTCCCCGCCGGCAGTGGGTTCGAGGCGGGTTACCGGTTTTCGATCGAGGGCGAAATTCCGGCCGGGCTGACGTTCGTGCTCGAGCGGCCGGACTTGTATACGATCACGTGCAACGGCCAGCCGGTCGCCGCGCGAAAAGGCGAGTGGTGGCTCGACAAGTCGTTCGGCCGAATCGACCTCTCACGCGCGGCGAAAACCGGTGAGAATATTGTCACCGTACGCGCGTCGCCGTTCTCGTTGTTCCACGAATTGGAACCGGCGTATGTGCTCGGCGAATTTGCGCTGCGCAGTACCGATAAAGGTTTCGTCATCGCTCCGGCGCAGCTGCTGGATGCGCGGCGGTGGAATGAGCAGGGCCTGCCCTTCTACAGCCAGGGCATGGCGTACCGCTCGCGATTTCAAATCGGTCCGCGGCACGGGCGCTACACCGTCAGTCTGCCCGCGTGGTACGGCAGCGTGGCAAAAGTGATGGTGAACGGCCGGGACGCCGGCGTCATCAGCTCTCCGCCGTGGGAATGCGACGTCACGGACGCGGTGAAGGCCGGCGCCAATACGGTCGAGGTGATCGTGATCGGCACGTTGAAGAACACGCTTGGCCCGCATCACGGCAATCCGGCCACGGGAAGTGCCTGGCCGCGCAATTTTCAGACCGCGCCGAAGGGCGGACAACCGCGCGGGTCGGAGTACAGCACGATTGGATACGGCCTGTTCGAGCCCTTCGTGCTGAAGCAAATTCGATCCGACGGCACGTAAGGCCGTAACTGCCCCGTGGCTGCGAGCGCCAGCGAGTGGATTCGAGTAGCGCCGCGTCTCCGACCGGCGGCTTTTCGGACGGAAGCCCGTTACGTCGTTTCGATTGCGACGCGACGCCGGTCGGAGACACGGCGCCACCTCTCGTTCAACCCAGCGTCAGGTCCACTCGCTTCACGTCCTTCACCGGCCACTTCGTCACCGTCAGCCCCTTGGCTGACCGCGAACTCACCGGCACCTTGGTCAAATCGAACTCGAACTCCCGCACGCGCGCATGGCTACGGCCGTCGATGTAGATCATGAGCTTTTTCGGCATCTCCTTCTCCGTCTTGCTCACCTCGAGGTAAACCACGCGCGAGCCTTCGCTCTTCACCAGCGGATACAACTTGTCGCGCGAGAGCCCGCCGATCTGAAACCGCTTGGCAAACCCCTTTCCGCTCTCCTTGTCCTGATAAACCATCGTGTAAAAGTTCGGATCGCCATCCGCGGGGAAAACCGCGCAGTGCATGATCTCGCGGCCCATGAAAACCTTGTCCGCGACCTTCGCCACCTTGAGCGCGCCATCGCGCATGAGGCAAAGCACGCTGTCGAGAATCGTGCAGTCCTGCACATATTCGTGCTGGCGCCAGTTCAGCCCGATGAACCCATCCTCGCGGTTGACGTACAGTCTCTGGTTTGCGGATACAACGGCGGCTGCGTTGATCTGCTCGATCTCGTCGTACTGCGTCCGCCGCTTCAGGCCCTTGCCAAATTTCTCCTGCAAACGCTCGAACCAGGCGACCGCATAGGCCGTCAGGTTCTTGAGGCTGGTCTTCGTCTCCTTCATCTCCGTCTCGATCTTCTTAATCGCCTCATCGGCCTGGAAACGGTTGTAGGCGGAAATCCGTTTGATCCGGATCTCCGTCAGCCGGGTAATGTCGTCGTCCGTCACCTCGCGGCGTAGCTGCTTCACGAATGGCTTCAGCCCTTCGCGAATCTCCTCCAGCACGCTCTCCCACGTTTTGGACTTTTCGATCCGACGGTAGATGCGTTCCTCGATGAAAATCCGCTCGAGCGAATCCCAGTGCCACTGCTGCTCCAGTTCACCGAGCCGTATTTCCAGTTCACGCTTCAGCAGCGCCTTGGTCGCGTCCACCGAAGTCTTCAGAATTTCGCGGACGCCGAGGAACTGCGGTTTGTCGTCGCCCTGGTCATTCCGCACGATCACGCAGGCCGCCGGCGAGAGATTCTGCTGGCAGGCCGTGAAAACGTACAGCTGCTGGATCACCTGCTCCGGATCGCTGCCCTGCGGCAGGTGCACGAGAATCTCCACCGTGTCCGACGTATTGTCATCAACGTGCCGGACCTTGATCTTGCCCTTCGCGTTCGCCGCGAGAATCGACTCGATCAGCGCCTCCGTGGTGAGGCCGAAGGGGAGCTCCGTAATCGCGAGCAGGTACTTCGAGCGCTGCTCGATTTTGGCGCGGATCTTAACTTTGCCGCCCCGTTCGCCATCATTGTATTCCGAAAAATCCGCGATCCCGCCCGTCGGAAAATCGGGATAGATGCGGAACGATTTTCCCTGGAGGTGATTAATCCCTGCGCGACAGATGTCGTTGAAATTATGCGGGAGGATCTTGGTCGCGAGGCCCACCGCGATGCCTTCGGCGCCCTCGAGCAGCACGACCGGAAATTTCGCCGGCAACGTGACGGGCTCCCGCGCCCGGCCGTCATAACTCAGCTGCCACGTCGTGGTCTTCGGATTGAAGAGCACCTCTTTCGCAAACGCCGTCAGCCGCGCCTCAATGTAACGAGGCGCCGCGGCCTCGTCCCCCGTGAACATGTTGCCAAAATTTCCCTGCGGTTCGATCAGCCACCCGCGCTGCGCAATGCCGACGAGCGCCGCGCCAATCGAGGCATCGCCGTGCGGGTGAAACCGCATCGTCGCGCCAACGATGTTCGCCACCTTGTGAAAACGGCCGTCATCCATCTCCCACAAGGTGTGCAGAACGCGCCGCTGCACCGGCTTCAGTCCGTCATCGATGTGCGGAACCGCGCGATCGAGAATGACGTAGCTCGCGTAATCGAGAAACCACGTCCGGTAGCTCTTCGCGAGCGGTGCGCTTTCGTCCTGGACTTTGCCGCCTCCCCGGCGCGCAGAGGGCGGCGCGCCGCTGCCATCGGAGGTTATCGCCACCACCTCCGTGCCTTTCGGCTCACCGGGCTTGGCCTCTCCGCCGGGCCCGGTGGTCTCCCGTGACGTGGCCGGATCAGCCGGACTGTCCGCGGACTTTGAGGTCGCGCCTGGCTTCTGGCCTTTCGTTTCGGCCGAACGCGAAACGTCTCCATTGCCGAGGGGCAACTCGGGTTGATCGGAGTCCTGCGGTGTCTTTTTCTTGGGCATTCTCGGGAAAAGGATGTGGTGAAGCGGGCACGCTGGCATGTCCGCAACGCGCGCGTCAAGGGGCCGCAAAGAATCGTTTGCGGCGTTAACCCGTGGCTGCGAGACCAGCGAGTGGACTCGTGACCTCCACGCGGCGGCGCCCGCCGCCACGGACGGTTTCCGCTTTCCTCTTCCTGCCGTTTTCCTGCATGGTCCAGGTCGTCCGGACCTTTCTTTTCCGCCCCTTTCCTCATGACCGCCATTCGCATCTTTGCCACCGAGTCGGAACTGGTTTTGGAACAAAATGGGGTTTTCCGTCATCCCACGCGCCCGCTCACGTTCGACGAAATCTTTGCCGCAGACGATCCGCACGCCATGGTGTCCGCAGGCTGGCGGGACGCCCGGCCCGGAATACCGCTCGAGAAATTGCGCGCGCCCCTGCAGTCGCAGGAAGTGTGGGCCGCGGGCGTGACGTACCTCCGGAGCCGCACCGCACGGATGGAGGAATCCAAGATGACGGGCGGCGGCAGCTTCTACGACCGCGTCTATGAAGCCGAGCGGCCCGAGCTGTTCTTCAAGGCCACCCCGCATCGGGTCGCCGCCCCCGATTCCGGAGTTCGGATACGCCGCGATTCGCGCTGGAACGTGCCGGAGCCGGAACTCACACTGGCCATCAGTTCAAGCGGCCGGATCTTCGGCTACACCATCGGCAACGACATGAGCTCGCGTGACATCGAGGGTGAAAACCCGCTCTACCTGCCACAGGCCAAAGTCTACGCCCGCAGCGCCGCCCTCGGTCCGGCCCTGCTCGTGACCGATATACTCCCGGCCGCCGACACGACGATTTCGATCGAAATCCGCCGCTCCGGCCAAATCGCGTTTTCCGGTTCGACCAACGTTGGACAAATCAAACGGCCGCTCCCGTCACTCGCGGAATGGCTGTTTCGCGAGAACTCGTTTCCGCATGGCTGCTACCTGATGACTGGAACGGGCGTCGTGCCGCCCGACTCGTTCACCCTGCAACGCGATGATGAAATCCGCATCACGATTGCGGCCGTGGGAACGCTGGTTAACACCGTGCTATGACAACTCTCGAGGGACGGAGCTTGCTCGCCGGCACGTTTGGCCAGCCGGGCGGCAAAACGTTTTCGGCGGTAAATCCCGCAACCGGCGAGCGCATGGAGCCAGATTTCCACGAGGCGTCCGGGGCGGAGGTTGATGCCGCACTCACCGCATCAGACGTCGCGTTTCAAGATTTTCGCGCACGTCCGGCCACCGAGCGCGCGCGGCTCCTGGAATTGATCGCCACCGAAATCGAAACGGTCGGCGACGCATTGCTCGAACGTGCCCACGCAGAGACGGGCCTGCCGCTCGCCCGCCTCACCGGTGAACGCGCGCGCACGTGCGGCCAGCTTCGACTCTTCGCGTCGATCGTACGCGAAGGCTCCTGGGTCGATGCGCGGATTGATCCGGCGCTGCCCGCTCGAAAGCCGCTGCCGCGCGCGGATCTCCGACGCATGCTTCTGCCGCTCGGGCCGGTCGTGGTTTTCGGATCGAGCAACTTCCCGCTCGCATTCTCGGTCGCCGGCGGCGACACCGCGTCCGCTCTCGCCGCCGGCTGCACCGTCGTGGTGAAAGCGCATCGCGCGCATCCCGGCACCAGTGAACTCGTCGGCCTCGCAGTCGGCCGCGCGGTGGCAGCCTGCGGAATGCCCGCCGGTGTATTTTCCATGATCCACGGCGGCGGCGCGACGGTCGGCATCGCCATGGTGAAACACCCGGCCACCACCGCGGTTGGTTTCACCGGTTCGCATGCCGCCGGGCGCGCGTTGTTCGATGCCGCGGCGTCGCGGGCCCATCCCATTCCGGTGTTTGCCGAGATGAGCAGCATCAACCCGGTTTTCCTTCTGCCCCGCGCCTTGCAGGAGCGCGGCGCGGCGATCGCCCAGGGATTGCTCGGCTCGGTCACGCTGGGCGTCGGCCAGTTCTGCACGAAACCCGGACTGGTGTTCGCCCGACGCGGAGCGGAAACCGACGCGTTTATGACGGCGTTGGCCGAACTCGTCCGCGTCGCGCCCTGCGGCACGATGCTGACGAGTGGGATTCGCGAAAACTTTCTCGAGAACCGGCGCAAGATCACGGACCACGCCCGCGTGAGTGTGGTCGCCGACACCGGCACGCCGCCCCGGACGGAACGTACGGAAGCCGCTCCCGGCGTGGCGACCACAACGGCGCGCGACTTTCTCGCGTATCCAGAACTTGCGATCGAAGCGTTTGGACCGTTCGTCCTCGTCGTCGTGGCGGACAGCATGGAGGAACTTGCCGCCTGCGCACGCGCGCTCGAGGGCCAGCTCACGGCAACCTTCCACACGGGAGCGGGAGACGAGGCGGCCGTACGCGCGCTGCAGCCAATTCTCGAGCAGAAGGCGGGGCGGATCGTCTACAACGGATTCCCGACCGGCGTCGAAGTGTGCCCGGCGATGAATCACGGTGGACCGTATCCAGCAACCACGGACGTGCGTTTCACGTCAGTCGGCACGGCGGCGATTTTGCGTTTTGCGCGGCCCGTGTGTTATCAGAGCACGCCCGACGCCCTGCTGCCCGACGCGTTGAAGAACGTGAATCCGCTTGGGCTGCACCGGCTGGTCGACGGCAAACTCACGCGCGAGCCGGTCATGGAGGGTTGAGCGGGCGCAAATGGACCGGCGGCTTTCCGGCCGCCGAGGTACGTTCGATCGACCGGTCCTGGGCGACTGGAAAGTCGCCCCTCCGGTCTTCCAGTGAAATCGCCCCAAACAAACATGATTTCAGCCAGGCTCGGCCTGCGCCAAGCCGCCGATTCCCAGGGACGGGACGCCGCGCCCCTTCGTGCCGACCACGGCGGAATTCGAATACGCCGCGTCCGGCGGGGCCGCCGATCGTCTGTATCCATGGGGCGATGACGCACCGGCCGGCCGGGCCAATTTCGATCCGCAGGGTGACCGGGCCTTCAACCGCTGGGCCGATTTTCTCCAGCCCGCCGCGACCGGCGAACCAAATGCCTTCGGACTGCGCGGCATGTCCGGCAACGTCTGGCAAATGGCGATCGCGCGCGCCGACCCGGCGATCGCCACGTTCCGCTACCGGATGGACGATCCCGACCTGCTCGAGACCGCCCTCATGGGCGGCTCGTGGGCGCGCACCGTCGATTATCTGCAGCGCGGCGCGGTCGAGGGCCTGGGTTCAGGTATCCGCTATCCAGATGCAGGCTTCCGGCCGGTGCGGGCTCCCTCCGGCCAGGACTGGCGGCTGCAACCGCGGCGCCTCACGGCCATCGCGCAGGGACAAAAAGGAATTCTGCTCGGCTGGTCGGTGCTGGCCGATGATCCCCCCGGCCGCGGCTTCCACGTCTATCGCGCCGCGTCCCGCGAACACGACGGTTTCCGGATTACCACGCAACCCATCACCGATCGCTCCACGTACCTCGATGGCACGGCGGATGGCGGGCGGCGTTTTCATTATTACGTTTGTCCGGTCGACGCCACCGGTCGGCCCGGCCGGCGTTCGGAATGGATCGGCGTCACCGCGTCCGATGTGACGCCCACGAATGCGATTGTGACCTTCGAGCTGTTGTATCGGCAGGGCGGGCTCGTGCCCGTGTTCGGTGACCTGCTGGAACCTTTCCCGCGCAACTGGACTCCCCTGGAGTGGGACGGAGATCCCACCCGCGAACTCATGAGTACCGATGCACGCGTATTGGGCGACTTCGACGGCCGCCAGGTCGTGCTGAAAAAAGGCGTGCTGCCGAACACGATCGAAAAAAGCAGCGTCATCATGGTGGCGGACCTGTACGGAGATTTCCGTGACGAGCTGGTGCTGACGACGCCCACGGCGAAAGGCGGCAAGGCGGTCACGGTCATCATGGCCGCTGACGAAATTCCCTTCCGTTACGAAGGCGCGCTGGAGGAGCGGGAGTATCGGTACTGGATCGCCCGCAACAAAGGTGGCGCCTACGCGTCGATTCACGATCGCAAGCTCGTCCGGAAATAACGGTCGCGCCGGGGCGGCGCAGATCCGCGGCTGCCGTGGTGGCGAGACACAGCGTTTCCCGTGGCTGCGAGCGCGGCTTTCCCCGTGGCTGCAAGCGCCAGCGAGTGGATCGGGTCTTCTCCGTCTTCCATGTCTTCCCAGTCTTATGCGTCTTCGCCCATCCACACGCTGGTGCTCGCAGCCACGTGACAAGAAATGTGTATTAGGCGTCGATGAGCGAAGTTGCTTCAGCGCTACTTGTGCGCGCGCGGCCCGTACGTGACGTTGACCCCAACGTCTGGGAGCAAGGGGATGGGCCCAGACCATCGAGGCTTGGAGATCAACCAAGGGATTTCGCCATGAACTCTGTCCGTCCATCCAACCCGCTCAGTCGCCGCGAATTCATTCGCTCGTCCGCCGCACTGACCGCCGCCGCCATCGCGGCGCCGCTCATTGTTCCATCGTCGGTGTTTGGCGCCAACGCCCCCGGCAACCGGATCACGCTTGGTATCATCGGCTGCGGCAACCAGAGCACCGTTGACCTGCCGGAGTGGCTCAAGAACGACGACTGCCAGGTCGTCGCGGTCTGCGACGTCAATCGGGCGAGCCGCGGCTACAAGACCGAGAAGCAGTTCCTCGGTCGCGAGCCGCAGCGCGACTTCATCAATGCCTTCTATGGCCAGAAGGCCACGAGCGGGCGCTCCCGGGGCGTCGCGATGTATTCAGATTTCCGTGACCTGATCGCGCGGCCGGACATCGACGCGGTGGCGATTATCACGCCGGATCACTGGCATGCGGTCATGACCGTGTTCGCCGCGCGCGCGGGCAAGGACATCTATTGCCAAAAGCCGCTCACGCTGACCCTGGGTGAAGGTCGCGCGATGATTGAGGCGGTGCGAAAGCACAAACGAATCCTGCAGACGGGCAGCCAATGGCGGTCGAACGCGATGATCCGGCATGCCTGCGAACTCGTGCGCAACGGCCGGATTGGCAAACTCCAGCGGGTCGAGACCTACGTGGCCGAGAACAACTTCACCGGGCCGGGCCCCGGTTGGAAGGAGATGCCAGTGCCGGAAGGCTTCAATTACGAAGCCTGGCTCGGGCCGGCACCGAAGGCTCCTTACCACCAGGATCGCTGTTTCTACCGGTTTCGGTTCATCCGCGATTACTCTGGCGGACAAACCACGAATTTTGGCTGCCACTCCAACAACGTGGCGACGTGGGGCATGGGGGTGGAGACCACCGGCCCGGTCGAAGTCGAGGACATCGGCGCGGAGTATCCACCGAAAGGAGACCTGTTCAACACCCCGACGCGCGTGGCGTTCCGGGCGCGTTATGCAGACGGCGTGGTCCTCGAATGCAAGACCGACAAGCGCAGCTTCGGTGCAACCTTCGAGGGCACGGACGGCTGGCTTCGCGTCCTCAGCAAGAAGATCGAGTGCAGCAAGCCGGGGCTGGAGCAGTCAAAGATCGGACCGAATGAGATCCACCTCGCGGTGAGTTCCAACCATTACCGCAATTTCCTGGATAGCGTGAAATCGCGGAAGGATCCGGTCGAGCCGGTGGAAATCGGCCACCGCACCGCGAGCCTCTGTCATTTGGGCAACATCGCGATGCTGCTGCATCGGAAGATCAAGTGGGACCCGAAGAAAGAGGAAATCACGGGCGACCCCGAGGCGGCAAAAATGGTCGCGCGGCCGCAGCGTGCCGGTTGGGGCTACGACCTGCCGCTGAAGGCGTGAATCTCGAGATACGATGTCCCGCCCGGGACATCGTATTGCACAGGTCATTTATCCACGGATCGTCCCGGCGGGGAGCGGCGACGGAGCTGCCCATTCGCGTCTCCGCTGCGGCGGCCGC